>NZ_JBITPU010000006.1:0-172560 GCF_044684115.1 Acinetobacter sp. ABJ_C1_1
GAATAAATAGTCGAGTGGTATTTAACCTTGGAGATGCAGCTATGGTTTTGTTTAATAAATCGACGAATTAGACTTATCTTGTTTTTTTTTAATTAAATTCGTTGTTTGAAATTTTGATTAAATTAAAATTTTATGTTTATTTTTAAATCAGGAAATTTTCTTAATATTTTAGTTTTTATTAAATGGGTGATTTTATATTGAGAGTTTTTAAATATAAGATGGTGGATTTATTTTTTAAATTACTCAAGAAGTTTTGGGGTTTTATTGACCATACTACTCTAATTCTACAAGGCAGTAATATAGGAGGGCGGATATTGAGTGTTAGTACAAATCCTCAATTCCTGTTTAAGAGCCAGTACAAGATATGAATTTTTATCTTAAATAAGTGTCTCAATAAATATGATGTAATGACTAAGCTATGCCGTTTTCCTTGATAAACAGATGAGTCAAGGAAAGTTTTCCGAAGCTAGAGTACGCGTGCACACACGATTTTTTATGGAAAAGCTGAATTGGAAAAAGAGGGGAATAGGACGCATTTTGCTTAAAAGATCAGCATTAATAAAAGCTTTTGTCACATTTTTTCAGTATATTGCTATTAATTTCTTTATTTATAAATTCTAAGTTTGTATGGAACAGGACCAAGCTCGCATACCTAAATATATTCCTATTCGCGATGCGATTGCCCATGATATTGAATCTGGTGTATTAGAAGCCCACGCAAAACTCCCATCAGAAAGAGTGCTTTCGGAACAATTCCAAACCACTCGCGTGGCTGCACGTGAAGCTTTGCTGGCTTTGGAAACTGATGGCCTGATTTATCGATTAGATCGCCGTGGTTGGTATGTTCGTTCTCCTCGCATTATTTATCACCCGCAATCGACAAAAAACTTTAACCAGTTTGTGATTGAACAAGGCTATGAACCTTCGACAGAAGTGATTTCGAGTGAACTGACTCAGGCCACTTCTTGGGATGCAAAGCATTTAAAAGTTGAAAAAGGGCATCCGATTTATTCGGTTTGGCGACGTCGTTGTATTAATGGACGACCTGTTCTAGTTGAACATTTACGGGTGAATGCCGAACTTTTCCCTGAGTTTTTAACTCACGATCTCAAGCAATCCATTACTTTACTGATGGCAAATCAATATAACTGCCATATCACCCGAGCTGACATTAACCTCTATCCAACCGCTTTATCCGACCAACAGGCTAAAGCATTGCATGTAAATACGGGCGCACTGGGTTTATATATTTGCCGTAGCAACAGAAATGAAGAAGGCGTAATTACCGATGTTGACCAAGAATATTGGCTACATGATGTTTTAGATTTACATTTCGAAGCGCGAGCATAAAAATGAAATCTGGTTTAAACCAGATTAATTAAACTGTCATATAAAGCTGTTGAAATACCATCATCAAATAATTGCATTCGATGGTTTGCAGATGAAACAGTATGTTCAACAGACAATTAAACTCGGTACTGCATCAGTTTTAGGTGTAGTGGTCGCTATTCAAATGGGATGTTCATCAGCAACATCAAAACAATCAGAAGAAATTACAGTTTATACGGCAGTGGAAGCCGACCAGCTTAAACAGTACCAAGAAGAATTACATAAAGCCTATCCTGAACTCAAAGTAAAATGGGTACGTGATTCAACAGGTATTATCACCGCTAAACTTTTAGCAGAGCAGAAAAACCCACAAGCAGATGTGGTTTTTGGCGTGGCTTTAACCAGTTTGCTGGTGATGGAAAAGAAAGACATGCTTGAGCCTTTTAAACCTGAAGGCATCCAAAATTTAAAACCAGAATTTGTAAGTCAAAAACCTATACCAACTTGGACGGGTATGGACGCATGGGAATCTGCAATTTGTGCCAATAAAGTCGAATTAGAAAAGCGTAAATTACCGATTCCAAAAACTTGGAAAGATTTAACCAATCCGATTTATAAAAACCTGATTGTCATGCCAAATCCGGCTTCGAGTGGCACAGGCTATTTAGATGTCACAGCTTGGATGCAAATTTGGGGCGAAAAGCAGGCATGGGACTATATGCAGGCTTTGGATAAAAACATTTCCCAATATCCTCACTCGGGTTCAAAACCTTGCAAGATGGCAGCACAGGGTGAAATTCCTATTGGTGTTTCTTTCGGTTATCCGGCATTTAAATTAAAAGCAGAGGGTGCACCTTTAGAAGTGGTTTATCCAACAGAAGGTTTAGGCTGGGAAATGGAAGCCTCAGCAATTGTGAAAGGAACCAAAAAATTAAGTAGCGCACAAAAATTTATAAATTGGTCGGTAAGCAAAGCGGCAAACGAAGCTTATGCACATAACTTTTCAATGGTGGCTTATAAAGGCATTGAAAATACCACTATGGACTTCCCGAAAAATCTTCCTCAAATGCTGGTAAAAAATGATTTTTATTGGTCAGCCGAGCAGCGTGAACGTATTTTGGCTGAATGGTCAAAGCGTTTTGAAAAGTGATCTTTTGGATAAGGGCCTCATTATGCAAATTCCTTCTTCATTGCAATCATCGCTGCTGGGTCAAAACCAAAAGGGCGAGTTAGCAGGGCATTTATTGTCGACCTTAACGACCTATAAATATCCTGAACATGGACCTTCGGTTTTAGAAGTGGTGGATATTCAAAAAAAGTTTCAACACTTTCAGGCTCTAACGCATATTAATTTAGACCTTAAAGCTGGTGAGTTCGTGAGCTTTTTGGGACCTTCAGGATGCGGTAAAACCACATTACTACGCATAATTGCGGGTCTAGAAAAACCTGATTATGGAAAAGTCATAAAAAAGGGTACGGACATTACATTGCTGAGTGCTGAAAAGCGTCACTGTGGCATTGTATTTCAAAACTATGCGTTATTTCCAAACTTAAACGTTGAGGAAAATATTGCGTTTGGCTTAGACAAAAAGAAGTGGGATAAAGTACAGCGTAGCCAACGGGTTCAGCAGTTATTAGAACTGATTGAATTACCCGATATTGCTAAAAAATATCCAAACCAATTGTCAGGCGGGCAGCAGCAACGTGTTGCGCTTGCTCGGGCGATTGCACCGAAGCCTGATATTTTACTATTGGACGAACCCTTGTCTGCACTCGATGCTCAGGTACGCCTAAACCTAAGACAAAAGATCCGTTCGATTCAATCGCAGCTTAATTTGCCAACCATTATGGTCACACACGATCAAGAAGAAGCATTAAGCATTTCTGACCGTGTGGTTGTCATGAATCATGGCGTCATTGAGCAGATTGATACGCCGCACAATATTTACTACAAGCCTCAAACCCAATTCGTTGCAAAGTTTATTGGCACTATGAACTTTTTGACAGCCACTTGTTCAGTAGTCAATCAGCTCGAGGTTTTAGGTTTTATTCCTCTGAATTTGGAACAGCAAAAACTTAAAGCAGGGCAAAGCTACAGCATTGGTTTTAGACCCGAAGCTGTCGAGTTGGTTGATAATTTTGGTAGTGATAAAGAGTCTTTGTATTTACCGGTTAAAGTATTGAGCACTGAATTTTTAGGCGCAAAACGCCGTTTGTTTTGCACTATTCATATCGATGGAATTGAGCAGGCAAAACACCTTTTGCAAATTGAAATTGAAAATACCAAGTTCAAATCTTTGCAAGAACTCATGTTTATAAAAGTGCCTAATCAGCTCATTCATGTCTTTGACGAACAAGGGTACGCACTATGTTAAATGAAGCTGCTTCAGCGGTTTTAAAAACACAGCCGCGTCGAAAAACTGAATATTCATTAAGATCAAATATTGCTTTGGCTATGGTCGCAATCGCTTTGACTTTAGCAATTATTGCTCCTTTAATGATGCTGTTTGAAACCGCATTTTTTGATGAAAATCAAAATTTTGTTGGTCTTGAAAATTTTTATAACTATTTTGCAAGTCCAGCTTTACTCAGCTCTATATTTAACTCGGTGTGGGTTGCTTGTGCTGCTACTGTCATTACAGTATTTCTTGCCAGTATTTATGCTTTTGCACTCACCAATGTAAATATAAAAGGCAAAGGCTTCTTTAAAGTGGTCGCTTTTTTACCCATTTTAGCGCCATCACTTTTGCCTTCTTTGGCATTGGTTTATTTGTTTGGTAAGCAAGGTGTGTTTAAACCTTTACTGGGCGATATACAAATTTATGGTCCAATCGGTATTTTAATCAGTTATTGCTTTTGGCTATTTCCAGCAATTTTGATGTTGATGATGGTATCTTTTCGCAGTGTCGATCAGCGTTTAATTGAAGCCTCTTTGTCGCTCGGCAAAAATATCTGGAAGACGCATTACCACGTCACACTACCTGCAATTCGGTATGGACTCATCAGTGCAAGTCTGGTGGCTTTTATTTATGTGTTGACCGATTTTGGTATTCCAAAAGTCATTGGCGGTTCATTTAACATGATGGCGCTTGATGTCTATAAACAGATTATTGGTCAGCAAAATATGAGCATGGGTGCAGTGATTTCCATCTTATTGTTGTTACCAGCAGTTTTTGTATTCATTTTCGATCGTATTCAAAGCAAACGCCATGCACGGTTTCAAGCCTTTCAGGCTAAACCTTATGTTTCAGCATCGAATAAAAAACTTGAAGTCGTTCTGGGCTTATTTTGTGGTTTAGTTTCAGGTGCGATTTTACTGATTATCTTTACGGCAGTGCTGGCTTCATTCATTCAGTCTTGGCCTTATGATTTGTCTTTGACCTTAGCACATTACAGTTTTGAATATGTCGATGGCGGCGGTTGGGCTGCGTACTTTAACTCGGTTCGTATGGCACTCTTTAGTACGGTTTTTGGAACAGCACTGATTTTTATGGTGGCACTATTAACCGAACGTTTTAAGGCACATCCACTCATTAAAAACTATGTGCAAGCTTTAGTTTTATTACCCCTTGCTGTACCGGGGTTGGTGCTAGGTATTGCTTATATTTTGTTTTTTAACCAACAAAGTAATCCGTTAAATGTGCTGTATGGAACCATGACCATTTTGGTGATTTCAACCATCATGCATTATTACACTGTGCCGCATCTCACTTTAAGCAATGCCATTAAACAAATTCCTTTACAGCTCGATCAGGCGGCGGAAACTCTGGGAACATCGAAGTGGAAAACCTTTTGGAAAGTCTATTTGCCTATGTGTTTTCCTGCGCTATGCGATGTATCGGTCTATATTTTTGTGAATGCCATGACCACTGTGTCAGCTGCGATTTTCCTTTATTCACCAGACACCAGTTTAGCTGCTGTAGCTGTTTTAAATATGGATGATGCAGGAGATACTGTTGCTGCTGTTGCGATGAGCATTTTGATTTTAACCACCTCATGTGTTGTAAAACTCATTCACTGGTTATTTACTAGAAAAATTATGGCAAGAAGTCAGCAATGGCGTGAAAGTTCTCACTAAGTTTTAGCTAAACACAATTTTTATTTAACCGACTGAAACGAAATGCTTTGTTCAACAAGGCAAGGGTTTATTCATCCTAAATTTCGTAAATTGGAAGTCTTATGAATCACGTACAGTTTGATTTAATTGTTGTCGGAGCAGGTATTTTAGGTTTGTCCGCTGCAATACAGGCACAAGAACAAGGCTTGAAAGTTTGTATCTTCGAGAAAAATGCCAAGCCTGTGGGCGCAACTCGCCGTAATTTCGGCATGGTTGGAACATCGACCTTAACCCATCCAGAGCAACAGTGGCGAAAGTACGCTCTTGAAACGCGTTCTTTTTATCGACGCATTCAGGCTGAAACCGATATTTCATTTGAGCAAAGACAAGGTGTGTATCTCGCCAATACGGCACTTGAATGGCAGGTTTTAAATGAGTTTGCCGAGCGTGCAAATAATTACCAAATTCCAGTTCATTTGCTAAACCATGATGAACTGGTCACCCAATTTTCTTATTTAAACCCCGCGCAGCAGTTTCAAGGCGGCTTGGTTTTTGAAGAAGATTATTCGGTTGAACCCCATGTGGTTGGGCAGCGACTATTGGCATATGCACAAAGTCAAGGTGTAGAGATTTATACCAATGCCTGTGTCGTTCAAACCCAATATCAGCAGGGAAGTTGTCAGGTTCGTTTGGCAAGTGGTGAGACTTATCGGGCAAATAAAGTTTTGATCTGTCACGGTGAAGTCATCGATGTTTTATATCCAGATCTTTTACAAAGCTTGAATCTGAAACGTTGTGGCCTACAAATGGCTCTGACTCAACCGTTTCACCAAAACTTAAATGCTTCTCTTTATTCAGGCTTATCTATTTCACGTTATCCGGCTTTTGAAATTTGCCCAAGTCATGCCGAGCTAGTTAAAGCATCACAGCAGGGTTTCATTAAAGAATTCGGTATTCATATTCTGATTAAACAAAACGAATTTGGCGAACTGATCGTAGGAGATAGTCACGAATATCATTCTATTAACGAAGCGCCTCAGTTCGAGCAGCGTGAAGAGATTAATGAATTTATCCAAGCTTATTGTCATGAAAAACTAGGGCTGAATTTACCTCCAATTCAAAAACGTTGGAATGGTTATTACCTGACCCATGAACATGAGTTGGCCTGTGTCACTGAAGCTGAAAAAAATATCTTTCTGGTGAGTGCGATTGCTGGCAAAGGCATGACTACAGGGGCTGGCTTTATGAAAGAAATATTAGAACAAAATATTTACTAGTTTGTCATCTGGTTTAAACCAGATTGATGTATATTGAAATGAACGCGAAAGAAATGAGTAACATTATGAACATGCAACCCCAACTCGATATGGATTTAGAGAACAAGTATTTGCTTCTTACTCCAGGACCATTATCAACATCGGCAACAGTACGCCGTGCCATGCAAAAAGACTGGTGTACTTGGGACCAAGAATATAATTCGCTGGTACAAGATATTCGCTCTCGTTTAGTCAACTTAGCAACCAGCCAACCTGAAAAATATACGGCTGTGTTAATGCAAGGCAGTGGAAGTTTTGCTGTAGAGTCTGTGCTTGGGTCAGCTATTCCGCGTGATGGCAAAATCTTGATCATTAATAACGGCGCATACGGTGCACGTATGGTGCAAATGGCGTGTTGCTTAAATATTGAAGTTGTAGAACTGAACTATTTAGAAACCCAAACACCAGATTTACAAGAAATTGAGCGCGTTTTAGAAGATAAAACCATTAGCCATGTTGCTTGTGTGCACTGTGAAACCACCACAGGTATTTTAAATCCGATTCAAGAGATAGGCCGTTTAGTTAAAGCGGCAGGAAAAATCTGGATTGTGGATGCCATGAGTTCATTTGGTGGAGTACCTATGGATATTGCTGAGCTTGAAATTGATTTTCTGATTTCAAGTGCAAATAAATGTATTCAAGGTGTTCCGGGTTTTGGTTTTATTTTGGCAAAGCGTGATTGCCTAGAAGCATGTAAAGGCTTGGCACGTTCGGTCAGTCTCGATTTATATGACCAGTGGAATACGATGGAGCAGCATAAAGGTAAATGGCGTTTTACCTCGCCAACCCATGTGGTTCGTGCATTTTATCAAGCCTTGCTTGAGCTTGAAGCCGAAGGGGGAGTTGCTGCACGTTATCAACGTTATTTACAAAATCAACAAACCTTATCTAAAGGTATGCAACAACTTGGCTTTGAATTGGTGCTCGGTAAAGAGTGCCCACAATCACCCATCATTACCACTTTTCTGTACCCGACAGCCGAAACATTTAGCTTTCAGTCCTTCTACGAAACCCTGAAAAAATCAGGTTATGTAATTTATCCGGGCAAAGTCACTGACCTTAATTGTTTCCGTATTGGCAATATTGGCGAAGTTTATATTCATGACATTGAAGGGCTTCTTGCTGCGATTGCGAGCTACTGTGAAAACCATCTAAATCAAGCTGTAACAGCATAATTTTTATTAAAACATTTGAATTAAAGGGAATACACCATGACGACCAACAATACACAAATTCAGGCTGTGGTTTTTGACTGGGCTGGTACAACAGTAGATTTTGGCTCACGCGCACCAATTTTAGCTTTTATGGCGTTATTCAAAGACAATAAAGTTGAAATTACGGTTGAAGAAGCGCGTGCGCCAATGGGTTTAGAAAAACGTGATCATATTGCTGCTGTTTTAAAAATGCCACGAGTAGCAGCTGCATGGCAGGAAGTTTATGGTCAAGCGGCAACAGAAGCAGATATTGATCGTTTATATAAGGACTTTATTCCTTATCAATTAGATTCGATTCCGACATGCTCGGCTTTAATACCGGGTGCATTGGCGACTTTTGAAAATATTAAAAATCGCGGTGCAAAAATTGGTAGTAACACGGGATATGCATCTATGATGATTGGTCGTTTGGTTAAAGATGCTGCCGATCAGGGCTACCGTCCAGACTGTATCGTTACTGCCAGCGACGTGAAATATGGCCGTCCATATCCTGAAATGCTATGGAAGAACTTAATTCAACTCGACGTATCGGACATCAAAACTGTTGTAAAAGTAGATGATACCGTGGTGGGCATTGATGAAGGTTTAAACGCAGGGTGCTGGACAGTCGGGCTTGCGATTAGCGGTAACGAAGTCGGTTTAAGCTTTGAAGAGTGGAGTGCATTATCGGCGGATGAGCAGATCATTCTAAAAGATAAGGCATACAAAAAAATGAATGCGTCGGGTGCTCACTATGTGATTGATAGTGTCGCTGATTTACCCAATGTTTTAGATGATATTGAACGCCGTTTGGGGCAGGGTGAACGTCCTTAATCAGATGCTTGCGTAAAAAGAACCTGCTATAAAGCGGGTTTTTTTATAAGTTAAAATAACTTTTGGTTTTAATCTTTTATTCATATTTAACAGTAAACACATTTTTGTTCAGTGAATTTGTAATTTTAGACTCATGAGTTTTTGGTAGGAAAAACCAGTTGAGCCAAATAAATAGAGGGTTAACATAAGCATTAAAACGTGAATTTTCATCAAATATAGATGTTGGATAAGGACTACGGAAAGAAAATCATGAATGCTTATTATCAATTACTGAATAGAACAATCGGTCCTCAAGGCGAAGTTATTGCTCATTATTGCTCAACTGTCCATGCACAAGGGGCTTGGAACCCTCATGAACAGCATATGGCACCTGCAAGTGGTGTCATCGCAGCTGAGTTAGAGCAATTTTCACCACGACAAGATATGCGAATTGGTCGAATTAGTTTTGATATTTTTGGACTAATTGCATTTGGTGAATTTACGATTAAGACACATGTGATTCGTGCCGGTAAAACCATTGAATTGATTGAAGCCGAAATGCAAGCCCAAGGTAAAACCTGTATTGTGGCTAGAGCATGGCGCATGTGTACTCAAGATAGTTCCGATATTGCTGGGCTTGAAGATCAACCAGTTCATCACCCAGATACCTTTACCGAATGGCCGGGTATGAAAAGATGGCCGGGTGGTTTTATCCAGACACTCGTCACTAAAACTGATGATCAGCATCGCGCGGGCAAAGGGGTTGTTTGGCTTAATAATGATAAAGAAATGGTTGAAGGGCAGCCGACCACAGATTTTGCCCATTTGATTGGCATGATAGATACAGCAAACGGGATTGTGCCTAGACAAGAAGGCGAATTTACTTGGGGCTTCCCAAATCTTGATTTACAGATTCACATGCACCGTTATCCGAAAGGTAAATGGTTAGGTCTGGAAACCGTTCAGCAATATGGCTCAGATGGCATTGGTTTAACCAGTGCAGTTTTACATGACGTGTATGGTCCATTTGGTCGAAGCGAGCAGATTTTGACGTTACGTAAAATGGCTAAATAAATATTTGAGCCAATAAAAAAGTCATCCCTAAGGATGACTTTTTTATTTTCAGATTTTCATTCTAAGCAATTTCTTAGCTACGAACTTTAATGAGTGTTGGTGTAAGTTCATCCCAACGTTGTTTTGCAGCATCCATTGCCTTCATTTTGATATGACCATAACCACGAACTTCTGCTGGTAATTTTGCAATTTGCTCAGCAACTGCCAAGTTATGATTGTCTGGTGCTTCAACAAGTGCTTCAACAAATGCGATGTAACGGTCACGCCATGCTTGTTCATGTTGACGCTCTTCTTGACGTGCAAATGGGTCAAGGAAAGTTTCACGAAGCCATTGTAAACGAGCAAGCATCATCATTGGTAAGCGCATCCAGTAACCAAACGCACGTTTACGGACATTTTTCAGGCCACCAAATAACGCTGGCGGAGCAAGATGATACGTTAAACGTAAGCCTTTACCGAATTGGGTTTCGATCGATTCTTTGAAGCTTTTACCTGTTAAAAGACGTGCAACTTCATATTCATCTTTATAAGCCATAACTCTATAAAGCTGAGTTGCAATTGTACCTGTTAATTCTTCAGGTAGTTTTTTAGCAGCCAATTCTACAAGTGTGCGGTATTTAGCTGCATAAGCTTCATTCCAATAGTCTGTTAGACGAGCAGAGCGGTCTTCAACAAGTTCAGCCAAAGTTTGCGGCGTTTTAGTTTTTGGCATTGCTGCAACTAAACGAGCAGCTAAAGTTGGGTCACTTGCAAGATGACAACCCACACGGAAAGCTTCAAGGTTCTTTTCAACAGCAGTACCATTGAGGCGAATTGCTTTTTCAATACTTTCACGCAGTAATGGAATGCGACCAGATTGCCATGCCATACCGAGTAATAACTGGTTGGTATAAATTGAATCACCTAACAGTTGTGTTGCAATGCGAGCTGCTGGCAGAGAAACCAGTTGACCTTGACGAACACGACCACGGAGGCGATCAATTAAATCGCTAATCGGTGCATACCAGTCACGAGATTTAATAAACTCAGAAGTAGGAGTACTGTCTTCATTCACAATAACCAAAGCATCATCTTTTAAGCGAGAAAGAGCAGCACTACCACCAGCCACTACCGCATCTGCACCAATCAATAATTCACATTGTCCTGCCGGAATTTTGGTAGAAGAAATTTGCTCATCACTTGCCGCAAGTTGAACGTATGAATAAACCGTACCACCTTTTTGAGCAAGACCTGCCATGTCCATAACACGTGTTGCTTTACCTTCTAGATGAGCTGCCATACCAAGAAGTGCACCAATAGTCACAACACCTGTACCACCAATACCACCAACCATGATACGACTTGGAACGTCATATAACTGAGGAATAACAGGTGATGTCGGCCAGCCTGCGCCAATGCCTTCAAATTTAGCTGGACGTTTCATATCACGTGTATGAACAGTCACAAAACTAGGGCAGAACCCTTCGGCACAAGTGAAGTCCTTATTACAGCTACTTTGGTTAATTTGACGTTTAGTCCCTAAAGCTGTTTCTACAGGTTCAATAGATAAACAGTTTGATTTTTTCGAGCAGTCGCCACAGCCTTCGCAAATATCACTATTAATGTATAAACGCTCAGCCGGATCAGGGTAGGCATCACGTTTACGACGACGGCGTTTTTCACTGGCACAGGTTTGTACATAAATTAAAGCGGTTACACCTGTAACTTCACGAAGCTCGCGTTGAACCGTATCGAGTTCATTACGGTGGCGAATCTCTACACCCGGTGCAATACCGTCTTCTTCGTTTAATAGTTTAACTTCATCCGTCACGATGACTTGTTTTTTAATACCTTCAGCAGCAAGCTGGCGAGTTAACTGTGCAACGCTCAAATGACCATCTACATGCTGACCACCTGTCATAGCGACTGCATCGTTGTAGAGGATTTTGTAGGTAATATTAGTTTTTGCAGCGATAGACTGACGGATTGCTAAGTAACCTGAGTGGAAATAGGTTCCATCACCAAGGTTAGCAAAAATGTGTTTTTCATTGGTAAATGGTGATGCACCTACCCAACTTACACCTTCACCGCCCATTTGAGAGAACGTTTCAGTACCGCGGTCAAGTGAAACGGCAATATAGTGACAACCGATACCGCCTAATGCACGGCTACCTTCAGGAACTACGGTTGAAGAGTTATGAGGGCAACCACTACAGAAATAAGGTTTACGTTCTGCAAGATCAATAACACGTTTTGATTCTTGCTCTGCTTTTAGCAGTAAGTCGATTCTGCTTTGTATTTGTGCTTTTAAGTTTTCTGGAATATCAAGTTTTAAGAAGCGAGCAGCCAGCATTTTTGCAATCGGTTCAGGCTGATACTCATAGTGACCAATGAGCGGTGCTTCTTCAATAGTGGTACTCCATTCGCCTTTACCATCAGTTGCTTTACCAATCACATGTGGGCGTTTGCCGTCAGGCAGTGAATACAGCTCATCTTTAATTTGTGTTTCAATAATTGGACGTTTTTCTTCAATAACGATCAGTTCTTGCAAGCCTTCGGCAAACTCACGAACACCTTGTGGTTCTAAAGGCCAAATCAGTCCAACTTGATAAACACGTAGCCCAAGTTGTTGGGCAGTTTCATCTTCAATACCTAAAATGCGTAAAGCTTCAATCGTATCTAAATAACCTTTACCACTTGCGGCAATACCAATACGGGCATTTTCACAAGGCCATGTTACGGTATTGATTTTGTTGGCGCGGGCATAAGCCAAAACAGCAGGTAAGCGATATTTATAAAGACGTTCTTCTTGCTGAATGCCATGATCTGGCCAACGAATATTGACGCCACCCTCTGGGAAATTGACATCTTCTGGTATAACCGGAGTAACACGGTCTAGGTCGACATGAACTGAAGCAGAAGTTTCTACAATTTCACTGACCAGCTTCATTGAAGACCAAAGGCCAGAAAAACGTGAAACAGCAATGGCGTGAACACCAAAGTCTAAAATTTGTTGAACGGATGTTGGGTAGAAAATTGGAATACCACAACCAATCATGACATGTTCAGACTGGTGAGGAATTGTAGAAGATTTACATGAGTGGTCATCACCAAATAAAGCAACGACACCACCACGTTCAGAGGTACCAGCTAAGTTAGCATGGCGGAGTACATCGCCTGAACGGTCAACACCCGGGCCTTTACCATACCACCATGAAGACACTCCATCATATTTGCCTTGGCCTGAAAGGTTAACTTGTTGGGTACCCCAAATTGCGGTAGCAGCCAAGTCTTCGTTTACACCAGGTTGAAATACAACATTATGGGATTTAAGTAATCCTTGAACTTGCCAAAGGAAACTATCATAGTTACCAACAGGAGAACCGCGATAACCAGAAATAAAACCAGCAGTATGATAACCATTCATCGCGTCACGGCGAGTTTGGGCAAGAGGCAACCGAACAAGTGCCTGAATGCCGGTCATATATGCTGTACCGTTATCACTTACATATTTATCTTCAAGTGACACATCCTTTGTTGCAATAATATTTGGAGTGACTTTTGTAGCTATATTCATTTATATCTCCTTAGAATTTTTAGTAGCTCGAACTACTTTCTTTTTTCAACATCCAGTTGAATATTTGGAGCAAGTGACATACGAAATAAAAAAAGATCGGTTCCTCTTCTTAAAAAGAATTAGTGCCAATGTATGTACATTTAGTCATTGTGGTTGATCTAAACTGGTGCAACAATCCGTAATTTAGGAAAACATATTTACGTTATGCGCAAAAATCTCGATGGTGGACTATTGCATGCAATGCATGCATTCCTGAAAGTGATTGATAGCGGGAGTTTCACAGCAGCAGCTGAGCAGATGGATCTGACCACAGCACAGGTTTCACGTCTTATCAGCGAGCTAGAAACACGCTTAGGTACAAAATTAATACAACGTTCAACGCGCCAGCAGGCACTGACCGATATTGGTGCAACTTACGCAGAGCGCTGTCGCCAAGTCATTTCAATGGTGGATGAAGCAGAATCAGAAGTAACAGGAACGGCATCTAAACCCAAAGGACGTTTACGTGTATTAAGCATGGGAAGCTTTGGGCATCATTATGTTTTTCCAGTGATGGCTGAGTTTTGTAAGCATTATCCCGAATTAACCGTGGAATATACGACTTCACAGTACGTTCCAGACTTGTTGGCAAAAGGGGTGGATGTCAGTCTTTATCTCACTGAATCTTTAACAGACTCCCGTTTTGTTGCACGCAGAATTGGTACTATTTTTTCTGTTTTATGTGCTTCACCTGCTTATCTCGAAAAACATGGTGTGCCGAAGTCCCCAGAAGACTTAAAAGATCATGCCTGTTTACGCTTAGTAAACCCATCTATTACACCAGATTGGCACTTATTAAATGCAAAGGGTGAGTCTTACCAAATTGATACTGGCGGGCAACTCATTGCAGATAACCCTGAGTTATTGTTAGATGTGGTGCAACAAGATATGGGCGTGGCGTTATTGCCGATGTTTTCGGCTTTAGATGCAGTTCAGAATGGAAGATTATGTCATATCTTGCCAGAGTGGCGTTCGCCCGATATAGGAGTTTATACCTTATTGCCTTCACGCCACTTTATTGATGCTAAAACGCGTGCATGGCTAGATTGGGTGGAAGAATATATTTCCCCAAGAATTGAAATGGATGCATCTTATTTTTATAAATAATCAGATAAATTTTTTTAGGACTAAGATAGAAAAGGATGAAAAATAATACGGATTTAGAATAAAAAGAGGGTAGAGAATGCTTCTGTTGATAGGGGCATTTGATACAGAGATAAATGATAAATTTTAAATAAATAGCATGAGGGATTTAGTCCCAATTCCTGAACGAAATGAGATAAAGATGAGATAGGATGATCTGGTACTTTGCCTAATATTAAGCCTTATACCAGATGCTGAGCTATTTTAATTTATGACTACGCACACTTGGTTTGCCAATACGCATTTGCATAATTCGACAAGCTTTTTCGGTTTAATACATTGCTAATATTTTGGCTGGCTTGCATCAGTTTTTCTAAGTCTATGCCAGTTTCAAAGCCCATGTGTGACAGTAAATAAAACAGATCTTCGGTCGATACATTACCTGAGGCACCTTTGGCATAAGGGCAACCGCCAAGTCCTGCAAGAGACGAGTCAAAAACACGAATACCTTGCTGTAAAGACTGATAAATATTGGCAATTGCCATACCGTAAGTGTTATGGAAATGCCCAGCCAAAACCTTACTATCGAGTTCAACGAGGCAAGCTTGCCAAACCTTTTGAACGCGATCTGGTGTTGCGGTACCAATAGTTTCACCTAAAGACACCTCATAGCAGCCCATGTCATAGAGCCGTTTCACAACTTTCACCACTTGTTCAGGAGCAATTGCGCCTTCATAGGGACAGTCGACTATACAAGAGACATAACCGCGTACACGAATGTTATGGGCTTTTGCAGCAGTCATGACATCGCTAAATTTCTCAAAGCTTTCGTCAATGGAGCAGTTAATATTTTTACGGGTAAAGCTTTCAGAAGCTGCGGTAAACACCGCAACCTCTTTGCATCCTACCGCTTGAGCAGTTTCAAAACCTTTAATATTGGGCGTGAGCAAGCTAAATTGCACATCGGTTGTTTGGGGGAGTTGCTTAAAGAGCTCATCACTTTGAGCCATTTGCGGCACCCATTTTGCTGAAACGCATGAACCGACTTCAATCGATTTCAGACCTGCATTAATTAGGTCATTAATGAAGTTTAAGCGTTGTTCGACGGTTAAAGCCTGCTTTTCGTTTTGGAGGCCATCTCTGGGACCGACCTCCACGATTTTGACAAACTCACTCATGCAACTTCCTCCTGCGCAGGCTGAAATTCCACAAGCTCGTCGCCAGCTTTGACCTGATCACCGACTTGGAAGTAGGAATCTACAATCAAGCCGTCTTTAGGCGCACGAATGGTGTATTCCATTTTCATGGCTTCAAGCGTCATTAAAATATCGTCTTTCTTCACGCTATGATTTGCACTTACTAACACTTGCGTGACCACACCCGGCATTGGTGCTTTTAGGTGGCCTTCATCGGCTTGGCTATCTGCTTGATTAAAGTCTTGGCGAATATAAGCAAACTTATAGCTTTGTCCATTTTGGAACAAGGTAATGCCTTGCTGACTTTGGTTAAAAGACAGCTTTTGCTGAGTTCCACCAATTTGAACAGAGGCCGTATGTGCATCAATCAATTGGCCAGAAATCGGGTAGCTTTGACCGTTATATTCTGCGGTGAAGCCGCCTTCATTTGAGGCAAACTTGATTTGGATATTTTGGTTTAAATAATTCAGTTTAATGCTGTGCTGATAAGCAATATTTAAACGCCAAAGTGGTTGAGCCTGCCAAAGCTGTTTTTGGCTTGAGCTGTTGTTATTAAGTTTGCTTAGAAACTCAATAAATGCCGCTGCCACTACAAGTTCAGGTTTGATATCTTCAGGGCTAAACAAGAAGTTTTGTTCACGTTGAATCAGGTTGGTATCAAGCTTGGCTTGTTTAAAAGACTCACTGCGTACAATTTTTTCAAGAAAGGCAATGTTGTTACCTAAGCCATCCACATGGAATTGGCTTAAAGCATTTTGCATTTGAATAAGCGCAGCTTCACGGTTTTTGCCCCATACGATGAGTTTGGCAATCATTGGGTCGTAATAGGTCGTGATTTCATCGCCTTCAACAATACCGCTGTCTACACGTACATATTGGTTTTGAGTTGGGTAATGCAAATAGTCAATTTTACCAATGGCAGGTAAAAAGCCTTTTTCTGGTTCTTCGGCGTAAATACGTGCTTCGAGCGCATGTCCATGAATTTGTAATTCGTTTTGTAGTTTAGGCAAAGGTTCGCCATAAGCGACGCGAAGTTGCCACTCGACCAAGTCTTCACCTGTAATCATTTCAGTAACAGGGTGCTCGACTTGCAGACGGGTATTCATTTCCATGAAATACGCCGTACCGTCTTGTTCTACAATAAACTCAACCGTACCTGCGCCCACATAATTTACCGCGCGTGCAGCATCAATTGCCGCTTGGCGCATTGCATCGAGCTTCTCGCTTGGCATTTGTGGAGCTGGGGCTTCTTCTAGTACTTTTTGGTGACGGCGTTGTACCGAACAATCGCGTTCAAACAAATGTACGTAGTTGCCATGTGTATCGCCAAACACTTGCACTTCAATATGGCGCGGTTGAATCACATAACGCTCAATCAAGACATCATCATTACCAAAGCTCGATTTGGCTTCACGTTTACAAGAGGCTAAGGCATGCAGAAAATCTTCACTACGTTCAACCAGACTCATGCCTTTACCACCGCCGCCCGCACTGGCTTTAATTAAAACAGGATAGCCAATTCGGTCTGCCTGTTGTTTTAAAAAGTCGGCATCTTGGTTGGTTCCGTGATAGCCCGGTGTTAAAGGGACACCAGCTTTTTCCATTAAAGCTTTAGAGGTCGCTTTTAAGCCCATCGCTAAAATGGCATCCACTGGCGGTCCAATAAAGCAAATATTGTGTTGTTGGCAAGCGAGTGCAAACTGGTCATTTTCAGAAAGGAATCCGTAGCCCGGGTGAACCGCTTGGCTGCCTGTATCAATCGCTGCTTGAATAATACGATCAACCTGTAAATAACTTTGTGTTGCAGGGGACTGACCAATATAAACTGCTTCATCGGCAAGTTTGACGTGTTGTGCGTTTGCATCTGCATCTGAGTAAACGGCAACCGTTGCAATACCTAACTTTTTAGCTGTACGAATCACACGGCAGGCAATCTCGCCACGGTTCGCAATTAAAATCTTTTCAAACATGATGATCGTCCTTAATTGTTGTTATTCGAGTTAGAAACCCAAGCAGGCTGTTGTTTATTTAAAAAGGCACTTAGACCTTCTTTTGCTTCGCTGCCTTGACGAACTTGAGCAATATGATGAGCTGTCTGTTGCAGCAAATCATTGCTCATGGTCTGGTTGCTCACCATTTGAATGAGTTGTTTTGAGGCCGCTTGAGCATGCGGGCCACCAAGTAATAGAGCATCAATAATTTCTTGAACTTTTTTATCTAAGTCTTCAGCATCTGCTACTTCGTGTGCTAAACCAATTTGTTTGGCTTCACGTGCTGAAATCCGCTCGGCAGTTAAGAAGTAACGAGACGCTTGTCTTGCGCCAATTGCACGAATTACATAAAGACTAATGGTAGATGGAGCAAGCCCTAAACGAACTTCAGATGTTGCAAACTTGGCATCAGTGCTGGCAATGCAAATATCACATGCTGACGCTAAACCCATGCCGCCACCAAAGGCAATGCCATGCACTCGGGCAATGGTCGGTTGTTTAAGCGTTGCAAGTGCATCAAGCATTTGTGCAAGTTTTAATGCATCTGCTTCATTTTCTGCTGAAGATGCCTGACCTGCCTGTTTCATCCAGTTGAGGTCGGCACCTGCCGAAAAGCTTTTGCCGCGACCTGCTAGAACCACAACACGAATGTCATCACGCGTATTAATTTGTTTAAAGCAGGCATGTAGTTCTTCAATGACTGTCGTATTAAAAGCATTGTGTAATTCAGGGCGGTTCAGCCAAACATAGGCAACCTGACATTGTTGTTCGAGTTGTAAAAATTGATAGCTCATATACACCTCTTACATGCGGAACACGCCAAATTTGGTTGGCTGGATTGGAGCATTCATAGCAGCTGCAAGACTTAAACCAAGTACCTGACGAGTTTGCGCTGGGTCAATTACGCCGTCATCCCAAAGGCGGGCAGAAGCATAGTATGGATGGCCTTGGCGCTCGTATTGTTCACGAATCGGTTGCTTAAACTCATCTTCTTGTTGCGCTGACCACTCTGCACCTTTTTGCTCAATTTGATCGCGCTTTAAAGTTGAAAGTACGCTTGCGGCTTGTTCGCCGCCCATCACTGAAATACGAGAGTTTGGCCATGTCCATAAAAAGCGTGGTGAATAAGCGCGACCACACATACCGTAGTTACCTGCGCCAAACGAACCACCAATAATCAGGGTAAGTTTTGGTACATTTGCGGTTGCAACTGCCATAACCAATTTAGCGCCGTTTTTTGCAATCCCTTCATTTTCATACTGGCGACCGACCATAAAGCCGGTGATGTTTTGTATAAATAACAATGGAATATTGCGCTGTGTGCACAGTTCAATAAAGTGAGCACCTTTTTGAGCAGACTCGGAAAATAAAATTCCGTTATTGGCAATAATGCCGACTGGCATGCCGTAGAGAGAAGCGAAACCCGTTACAAGTGTTGAGCCAAAGCGGGCTTTAAACTCGTCAAAACGAGAGCCGTCTACAATACGTGCAATGACTTCACGCACATCGAAAGGTTTACGCGCATCACTTGGCACCACGCCATAGAGTTCCGATGCATCAAATAATGGTTCATCAATTTGCTTATTTAACTCATTTGGCTTTTTATTTAAGTTCGCAACAATGTTTCGCGCAATGGCAATTGCATGTTCATCATTTTCGGCTAAATGGTCAGCTACCCCTGAAAGACGTGTGTGAACATCACCACCGCCTAAATCTTCACTGCTCACCACTTCGCCAGTTGCAGCTTTTACCAGAGGGGGACCACCTAAGAAAATCGTACCTTGATTACGGACAATAATCGTTTCATCAGACATCGCTGGTACATACGCACCACCTGCGGTACAGCTACCCATTACCACGGCAATTTGGGCAATACCTAGGCTGGACATGCGTGCCTGATTATAGAAAATACGCCCAAAGTGATCACGGTCTGGGAAAACCTCATCTTGCATTGGTAAATAGGCACCGCCTGAATCTACTAAATAAATACAAGGCAAGTGATTTTGTTCAGCAATTTCTTGTGCGCGTAAATGCTTTTTAACCGTAAGTGGGTAATACGTTCCACCTTTAACCGTTGCATCGTTGGCAACGATCATGCAAGTTACGCCGTTGACTTGACCAATACCAGCAATCACACCCGCAGCAGGAACATCATCTTCATAAACGTTGTACGCTGCCAACTGACCAATTTCTAAAAATGCCGTACCGACATCAATCAGTTGATCAATACGTTCACGGGGTAAAAGTTTACCTCGAGCCAAATGTTTTTGACGGGCATTTTCACCACCGCCTAACGCAATACGCTGGGCAACTTGTTTGAGATCTGTGACCAATGTTTGCATGGCTTGCTGGTTTGTTTTGAAGTCTTCGCTTCGAACATTAATCTTGCTTTGTAATTGGTTCATAAGATGCATCCTTATTTATAATTATTATTTGGTTTCATTGAAGAGTTCGCGGCCAATCAGCATGCGGCGAATTTCAGAAGTTCCGGCACCAATTTCATAAAGTTTTGCATCGCGCCATAAGCGACCAGCAGGGAATTCATTGATATAACCATTACCGCCTAAAGTCTGAATTGCTTCACCAGCCATCCACGTTGCTTTTTCGGCAGCATATAAAATGGCACTTGCAGCATCTTTACGTAGGCTGCGGTCATGATCCGCTTTGTCGCAGGCAGCACCAACAGCATAAACGAGTGCTTTACATGCCAACCAAGTTGAATACATATCGGCAAGTTTGCCTTGCATAAGCTGGAACTCACCTAAAGCCTGACCAAACTGTTCACGTTGATGTAAATAGGGAATCACCACATCTAAACAGGCATCCATAATGCCTAAAGGTCCAGCACTTAAAACTGCTCGTTCATAGTCTAGGCCGCTCATGAGTACTTTTGTGCCGTTACCGACACCGCCGAGTACGTTTTCAGCAGGGACTTCTACATTGTCAAAAAACAGTGGGTAAGTGTTAGAACCACGCATACCGAGTTTGTCTAAATGGTTACCGTGACTAAAGCCTTTCATGCCTTTTTCAATTAAAAAGGCAGTCATCCCTTTTGCACCAGCTTGCGGATCAGTTTTAGCGTAAACCACCAATACATCTGCATCACCGCCGTTGGTGATCCACATTTTTGAACCATTTAAAACGAAGTGATCACCTTTTAGCTCTGCACGTAATTTCATGCTAACCACATCTGAACCCGCATTTGGTTCAGACATCGCAAGGGCACCTACATATTCACCAGAAATCAGTTTTGGTAAATACTTTTGTTTTTGCTGTTCGTTACCGTTACGGTTAATTTGGTTTACGCATAAATTAGAATGAGCACCGTAAGACAACCCAATGGCTGCCGAAGCACGAGAAATTTCTTGCATAGCAATAATATGAGCTAAATAACCCATATTGGCACCGCCATATTCTTCAGAAACCGTCATGCCTAGAAGGCCCATATCTCCGAATTTTTTCCAGAGATGTGCAGGGAATTTGTTGTCTTGATCAACTTGTTGGGCAATTGGTGCAATTTCTTTTGCACAAAATGCGGCTACCGAATCTTGAAGCGCAATTAAAGTTTCATCTAGACCGAAATTCAAGCTGCGTAGGTTCATGATATTTTCATCCTATTGGTTATATTTGTTGTCCATAAAATATTTTGTGGGTATTTGATAATTACCATACAATGATTTTTTGAAAAAGTGAATACAGATTCATAAAATGATTTACAATTCATTTTATTTGTTAGAGAATAAATTATGAGCTATAAACGATCATCTTTAATGCAAGAGCGGATGGAGCAAAATCGAAAGTCAATTTTGAGTTCAGCCAGAAAAATAATTTCAGAGGGAGGATTTAAGGACGCGCAAATACAAACAATTGCAGAGCAAGCAGGTGTATCAAGTGGACTGGTTTATCGCTACTTCGATAATAAAAGCCAAGTGCTAATAGAAGTTTTGTCTGATGCCATTAATACAGAGCTATTGGTGATTGATTCGATTACCGAAAGTGATTTATCGGCAAAGCAGAAATTACACAAGGCGGTGGCAACCTTTGTAAAACGGGCACTCAATAGTCCTCAGCTTGCATATTCACTCATGTTTGAACCCGTCGATTCAACGGTTGAACATGAGCGTTTTCGTGTGAAGCAATTGATTAAACAAAGTATTAAAAAAATACTTGCGGATGGAAATGCAAGTGGTGAGTTTGTCTTGGATGATTTAAACACGGCAGCACTTTGTGTAGTCGGTGCCATGACCTATGTGGTGGTTGAACCCCTAGACCCAGCTCAAAATACAAAGTTTGATCTTGCGCACAAAGACTATTTTTCAAAACAGATTGCTGACTTTTGTGTAGATGCTGTGCAGAAGAAATAGGGCATATAAAGGATAAACATTACAAAGTAGGCGGTTTGGAAAAGTAGTTGCAGTAACAACAATTAGATCAGGTAAGAAGAGAATTAGAAGAATCAAGGAGAATGATTCAATGCAACAAGAACGGTTAAGCTACGCCTCGGGACCAAGCACACAGCCCTTATTGGGTATGACCATTGGTGAACAATTCGATCAGGCCTGTCGGCAATATGCTGAAAAGGAAGCCATCGTCAGTTTTCATCAAAACAGACGATTAACCTATAAAGCTTTACAGGATGAAGTAAATGCTTTTGCGTGTAGCCTTTTAAAATTGGGATTAAAAAAAGGAGATCGATTAGCCATCTGGTCGCCTAACTGTGTGGAATGGACGGTTACTCAATTCGCAGCTTTTAAAGCAGGAATTATTTTAGTTAACTTGAATACTGCTTATAAAAGCCATGAACTTGAATATGTATTGAATAAAGTCTCATGCAAAGGATTGATTATAGCTTCTCAATTCAAAACCACTGATTACCAAGAATTACTCACAAAAATTGCCCCTGAGTTAACCACCTGTACAGATAAAGTGCTCAATTCAGAGCGCCTGCCACATTTAAAATTTGTGATTAAAATCGATGAACAACAACATACGGGAATTTATCGTTTTAGTGATTTAGTCACCACACCAACTTCTGAACAGCTAGAACAATTAAAACAGTTAGCGAAGCAACATCAGTTTGATGAAACCATTAATATTCAATTTACCTCAGGCACAACAGGTAACCCTAAAGGGACCATGTTGACCCATCATAATATTTTAAATAATGGTTATTTTGTCGGTGAAGGGATACGTTTAACCCCTCAAGATAAAGTCTGTATTTCTGTGCCTTTATTTCATTGTTTTGGCATGGTGATGGGGAATCTGGCGTGTGTGACGCATGGGTCAACCATGGTCTATCCATCGGCGGTATTTAATCCTTTAGAAACTTTAAAAGCGATTCATCAAGAACGTTGTACGGCAGCTTATGGCGTGCCAACCATGTTTATTGCCACCTTAGAACATGAACAGTTTAATGAGTTTGATCTGTCGAGTTTAAGAACGGGCATTATGGCAGGCAGTCCTTGTCCACGTGAAATTATGCAACGTGTCATAGACCGAATGCATATGTCGGAAATTACCATTTGTTATGGCATGACTGAAACTTCGCCAGTGAGTGTACAAAGTTCGGTAAATGATTCGATTGATAAACGAGTGAGTACCGTTGGACATGTTCATCCGCATGTTGAAATTAAAATTGTCGATTTAGAAGGGCAGATTGTTCCGCAAGGGACTTTAGGCGAGTTATGTGTTCGTGGTTATTCCGTGATGGCTGGTTATTGGGGTGAAGAAGAAAAGACCAAAGAGGTCATTGATTCAGCTGGCTGGATGCATACGGGTGATATTGCCGAAATGGACCGAGACGGTTTTATTAAAATCAAAGGCCGTATTAAAGATGTCGTGATTCGTGGTGGGGAAAATCTCTTTCCAAAAGAAATTGAAGACTTTTTATATACCCATCCAGATGTAAGCGATGTTCAAGTCATTGGCTTGCCAGATGCGAGATATGGTGAAGAACTCTGTGCTTGTATTATTTTGCATGAGCATCACCAAGTCGACGAAGACAGCATTCGCCAATTCTGCAAAGAACACATTTCCCATAATAAAGTGCCGCGTTATGTCCGATTCTTTAATGAGTTTCCAATGACTGCTTCAGGCAAAGCGCAAAAGTTTAAATTGCAGGAAATTATGCGAGCTGAACTTAATTTAAAGGGAAATGTCTTTGACTAAAGAAGTCAAAATTCCAGACAAAGTGCAGCAAACTATAAATTAAAAGGCAGTTTATAAAGGGATAAAACGAAATGGCAAAAGACTTTAATAGCCCAAAGGTAGTCGAAGGATATGACAAACATATTCGTAAATTAATTCCGGGTTATGAAGTCATCCATCTACAGGTGGATGCCATTTTGCAATCTGTGTTGAAACCTAATGCTCATATTTTAATTGTGGGCTGTGGTACGGGGTATGAACTCGAATATTTACTTAAAAGGCATCCAAACTGGAAATTTACAGCAGTTGACCCATCTTTAACCATGCTGCAAAAAGCACAGGAACAGGTTGAACTTTTAGATAAATCTTCACAAGTGACTTTTATTCATGGTGATACTTCAGCACTGCCTTTGGAACCATGTTTCGATGCTGCATTGTCTATTCTTGTAGCGCATTTTATTGCAGATGACATAAAACCTGTTTTCTTTAAGGATATTTATGATCGCTTAAAAGAAAAGGCAGTTTTGCTGACCTACGATTTAATGACGTGTGTAAATCCACAGCATCTTCACGCTTTACGTTATTTATGCTTGGCACAAGGTCTAACAGAAGAACAATGTCAAAAAATGTTAGAGCGTATGGCGGAGGACTTTTTTAGCCTAACCACTGAAGGATATATAAAACTTTTGGAAAAAACTGGCTTTGAAAGCATACAGACTTATACACAAATTTTGACTTATCAGGGGTTTATTGCAAAAAAATAATACTATTGGGGAATATAAATAAGGGGTTAAAACCGAATATTCTCAATGTGGATGAGAATATAAAAATGAAAAATTAAACAGTCGTTTTTGCTGCTTTAGGGAGGATGGGGCTAAAAATATGAGGGAAGATCTTTCTTGTGAAAGAGAGGTAAATTTTCAAGGATCTATTTTAGATAGGTACATAACAAAAAGGATGTCGAGATCTTTAAGTCTGTTTAAAGGTCTAAAGGAAAATTTCATGATGAAAGCTTTAAATACAATGGTTCAAAAAAGCCTATTGGCGGTTTCTGTGTCGTTACTTATGTCTTCTGCTTTTGCGGGTCAAATAAAACCTGAAATAGAGCAACTTCGCCAAGAAGTAAACGAATTACGGGCAATGCTACAGGCAGATATACAAACTCAAAAATCTTTAACCCAAGAAAAAGTAGAACAAGTCGCTCCTGTGGCTACTCAAGCTCCGCAATCTATACAGCAAGTATTAACTAAATCTGGTACAGAATTTAACTTATATGGATATATACGGGCAGATGCTTCTTATCAAATTAAGGGTGCATCTACGATGTATAACAATATTAGTGGGGTTCCACTTGAACATACGCCAGAAGAATCTGCCCAGAAGGACCAATTGCACAGTACGGTCTATGTAACTCGTTTCGGATTGAATTTTAAAACACCGACAACTGCTGGCGATGTGGGTGGAAAGTTAGAAATGGACTTCTTTGGAGCAGCCACTCGTGATCAGTTTCGGATACGTCATGCTTATTTAACTTTTGATAAATGGCTGATTGGTCAAACATGGTCGACATTTATTGCACCTGAATATTACCCAGAAACAATCGATGCAGGAACATTTGTAGGTAGTGCCTTGCTTAGATCGCCAATGGTTCGCTATAGCGATAACTTAACGGCAAATACAAGTTTTGCAGTATCAGTTGAAGACCCGAAATATACAGCGGCAACAGACCCAGATAACAAAATGCGTTTACCTGCTTTAGTGGGGCGCTTAAATCATAAATTTGCCAATGGTTCGATGCTTTCAGGCCGTAGTTTTGTTGCAGAAAAAAGAACGAATAATGACAGTGAATGGGCTTGGGGCGTAGGTTTCGGTGGTAAATACCAAATGACACCCGATACTTTATTTAAAGCCGATTATTACCATGTCAAAGGCGATGGGCGTTTCTTATTGTGGAGCAATAGTGGCTATGCAATAGATGAGCAGAACAACATGCATAGCAATGAATTTGATACGGTGTCTTTGGGCGTAACTCATCAATTTACACCGAAAATTCGCTCGACTTTAGCTTATGGCTATATGAAGGCCAAAGATGATAACCGTTTTGCCGAATTACAGCACAATAGCACGACTCAAAACAAACAGCTTTGGCAGGGCTGGGTAAATACGATGTATAACCCATACAAACCAATTACCTTAGGTATTGAGTATGTATATGGTGAGCGAGAAACTTTCGATGGTCGTAACGGGATTGATAACCGCTTTAACATGATAGCGAGTTACGATTTCTAAATAGTTATTCCCATCAGGTGAATAGGTTCACCTGATGGGGCAATTATTAATTTTTAATAATCTGGTCTAACTGTACCAATTCTGCCATGTGTTGATTACCGTGGTCATTGGGGTGTAAATGATCTCCTGAATCATAAATTGGATTTAACCGATCAGGATGTTTTGGATCTTTTAAATCTTCATCAAGATCAAGTACACCATCAAAGGTATGACTGGTTCTTATCCAGTGGTTAATGCGTTGACGTAATTGATCTTTATTAGGTTGATAGTAATTATCTAAAGGGGTATTCGGCAAAGCACCAGAAAACGGAAGTAAAGTTGCACCAATCACCTGAATATCTTGTTTGTGAGCTTCTCTCACAACACGTTGATAACCTTTAGTTAAGGCTTCAAAAGAAGGTATTTGCTGTTTAGGAGCAAAAGCTGTACCGGGCCATGAAATGTCATTGATACCAATCAAAACAATTAAAGTTTTAACACCTGAATATTGAAATACTTCACTGTTTAAGCGTTTTAAAACGCTATCGCCCATACCATCGGTATGTAATCGATTACCTGAAATTCCGCTATTAATCACTGCTACTTGGTGTGCTGATAAACGCTTAGCTAAAAAGTCGGTCCATCTGCTATTAGCATCTAAAGTCGCGGTTGCGCCATCGGTAATCGAGTCTCCAATGACTGCAACTACATGTGCTTTCTGTTTGGGTTTTACTTCTATAGCCGACAATAATAGTCGCGCCGTTGTGGTTTTGGCATCGGTTGGCGTAGTTAAATTTGTTGTTTGATTTCCAGTAATTAGCCAACTGGTTTGTTTAGCATCCCAATGGAAAGTTTTAAAAGTTGTTGGTTTTTGAATAAAGCTATTTATAACCAATTGAGTATGGTCGGGAACAGCTAACTTGATTGGGTCACTCACCAGTTGTTTGCCCGGTAAAATTTTTGCTTTAAGTTGACCAGAAAAATAAACAGGATAGGTGTTCTTAGATTTCAGGCTTGCTGCGTTCGCTAAACCAATTGTTGTTTGCTCAATATAAAGCGGTTGCTCGCCATATTGATTGGTAAAAACAAGCCGAACAGCTTCACCACCTAAACTAATTTGGCTTACCTGCCTAATTGTTTGGTTGGATATTTGCTCTGGAATAAGGGTTGGAAAAACGAAGTCTTTATTCCAGACTTTTTGAGGACTCGCAGACCAAGTGGTAATCCACTGATGCTTTGGTACTTCAGCTTGTGTAACGCTCGTAAATAAAGTTAAAGAAAATAGGGTGGCTTGATAAAGTTTCATCTCGTGAACTCTTTAAAACAAATTAAAGATATCTTGAAATAAATTGATGCCTTGTTATAGCGGGCTAAGCGGAATAAGATTTGTGAATACAATTCATAAATAAATTTTGTTATGTCTTATTTTGATATTAATCGATCTGGCGAGTTGGCAATTTTTATACGTGTGGTCGAGCTTGGAAGTTTTTCAGCCGTAGCAAGGGCATGTGATATGACGCCGTCTGCGGTCAGTAAGTTAATTTCCCGTTTAGAAAAAAGACTTGGTGTCAGATTATTGAACCGTTCAACACGTCAGTTCCAGCTTACGAGTGAAGGATGCCAGTTTTATGAGCAAGGTCTTCAAATACTCAATAATTTAGATGAACTTGAACAATCCGTTACCGCAAATCATATACCGAAAGGGCGAATTAGAATCCATACCAGTCTTTCATATTGGACTCACTTTTTATTACCGTGTATTTCCTTATTTAATCAGCGCTACCCACAAATTGAGTTAGAGGCTCATTTGAGTGACGAAGTCATTAATTTGGTTGAGCAAAGAATTGATGTTGCAATTCGGACAGGACCATTAAAAAGTTCCAATTTGGTGGCTCGCTCACTCGGTAGTACGCATAAAGTTTATGTATGTTCACCCGCATACATTGAACAGCATGGTTGCCCTCAACATCCAGATGAACTGCATGAACATCAGCTTTTAGATGTAAGTTATCAGCGCCAGAATAAAACTTGGCTATTTAAAAAAGCAGATCAGGAAATTAATCTAACCCCCTCTAGAGTTTTGAAAGTAAACCACGGTGAAGCAATTTTACAGTTGGTACTGGCAGGTGTTGGTATTGCTCAACTCAATGAATTTCAAATCCAAAAAGCATTACAGCAAAAACAACTCGTCAAAATTCTTGAAGACTGGAATATTCATGCTTCTGAAGAGTTTCATGCTGTTTGGATTGGTCATGATAAATATGTCCCTAATCGTGTACGTGCATTTTTAGATTTTTTGGTAGAGCATGCTCCTATAGGTTAGTACACTATTTTCTTGCGCTAAATTGGCACTGTTGCATTGTTTTATTCATGGTTTCTACAAAATTCATTTTGGTATCAATATTCTGTAAACTCACTTTGGGTAAGCTTTCTACAAACTGCGGTGAATAGTGCTGCTCTAACGAGTTATAAATACAATTGCACTGTGAAAGGTCATGTCCCGCCCACACACAACGCGTATTAAATTCCTTTTTACTCATAGGTCTACAGCCCATTAGATTTAAAACACTAATTGTAAGAAGGCTCACCAAAACAAAACGATAGAGAAAAAACATTATTGTTACTCTGCATAGGTTGTTGTTATCGTTAAGTGATGTTGATAGAAGTTCTAATCTTTATGATGTGGTTTTTGAATACATAAAACTTTTGATCCCAACTTATATAGATGGGTAAGCAAAAGAATTAAGTAAACAACTTTTGAACTCTAATATAAGGTTTTTATTTTAGAGGGATGAGTAGAGCGATCTCTAAAAAATGCCTGAATAAATAAAAGACGTCGAATATAAGTAAGATCAATAAGAGAATGTAAAAAATATAGAATAATAGTCATGAGTGACTCCTTGATTAAAAGAAGTTACGCCCACTCATTGCTAATCATTATGGTGGTGAAACGAAAGGGGGTTAGCAGACTGATACCTAAGAAACCAGCACACCCGAAGGTGTCCCACTCTCGTTCCTCCATCAAAGGCACGAGGGGCTTCACACCAAAAAACATGTTTTTAGTGCACTTAGGTAGACGGTCTGCTAAAACCGACTGACAAAATTTGTCAGCGCGAGCATCATAAGCTGAGCATTAGAGTGGGTCAATTGCAAAAATAAAAGATTGATTTATATAAATTGATATAAATA
The DNA here is from genome assembly GCF_044684115.1 of Acinetobacter sp. ABJ_C1_1. NCBI lineage: Bacteria > Pseudomonadati > Pseudomonadota > Gammaproteobacteria > Moraxellales > Moraxellaceae > Acinetobacter > Acinetobacter sp. ABJ_C1_1. Next base: position 29,252 of record NZ_JBITPU010000006.1, read on the forward strand.
TTTACCTGTTTTTATTTAGAAAATAGAAAAATTAAAAAATATTATATGACTATAACTAATTTTTATTTTACTGGCGGTGTCGTTTTTTAATCATATATATCAAATATTTATTAATTGTTTATTTATATAGTATATCAATACCGTTAATTAGATGTGTTGTTTGGCTAAACTATTTAATAATTCGATTTTTATAATTTGGGCTATGGAGTATATCCACTGCTTGCCAAAAAATAACCAAAATTTCAATTGCAAGAAATATAATTTTATTAATCATATTTTAGGGTTTTTACATAAGCTTGCATAATCTACAAAAGTTAAGAGAACCACTGCGGTAGGCCAACATAAGATAATGTTATTCATAAACCTACATTTTAATATTTATAAAGGTGATCTAAATGGTAAGAATCTTTTGTGCAGTGAGTATGGTGCTTGCAATTGCTATGGGTATGAGCGCTTGCCAAGACCGCAATTCAAGAAATGATGGAATGCATGAAGCAAGTGATCCTGCAGCACCTCATGATATGAATAGAAACTCACAATAATTAGTTTTTCTTAAAAAAAGTCTGCTTATTAAGTGGGCTTTTTTTATAGGTATTTTATCTAGGAAAGAAAGTATATTAAAAATTAAATAGATGAAAATATATTATTAATCAATTAATTATATTAAGTTTGTGGCCTGGGTGCTAGTGTTTCTGAATTGTTGCAAACTAAATATATCTTTTCAAAAAGTTAATAAAACAAACACAATAGCTTATTTATATTCATCCAAAATTCATTTTAGTAATAATGAACTATAAAGGTAAGGATATGCCCCAATATTTAAAAATAGCTGAGAAAATATATCAAAATGTTAAAGAAAAAAAGGGTTTTACGGATGAACCGATGGAAGATCTTAACAATTTGATGATTGAGCTCAGACATGAAATAAAGGGGACACAGCTTAAGCTTTTATATAATTATATTGATTTTGCTGAGCTGTTAATTAAGCCTTTACAAGAGTCAAAAATTAAATTGGATTTAAGTCTTATTCCTAAAAGTAAGAATACACAGGAGTTTGTACTTTGGCTTGCTGGTTTTATTGAGCGGATTACAACGGGTGGGCAAGAGAAATTACCTCCAATTCAGGCCAAAATTACTTTACCAGCTTATGCTTATGAGGAAACTTATCCTTCACAGAAAAAGCCGGTAAATAATGGCGAAGAAATAATTGAATATTTTAAGAAAAATCAAAATTGATTTTAACGAAAACCTGACTTGATGATTTAAGTCAGGTTTTTATTTTGATAAGCCAGTAATTATGGATATTCAAGTTGATATGTATGTTTGTGTATTTTACAGAGGGTACTTGCATTAACGATTCTGAGATTTATGGTGTCAAAGCAAAACGCGGGCAAAACAAAAACAATAAAAAAGCCTATTTCCCAGGGCCAATAGGAAATAAGCTTATAGCTTTGGACCGTTTGAGGATGTTAAATGTCATCCCATGCATCTTTAATGGCTTGTTTCGCGTGTTCCCATTTTAAGCGAGACTCAGCTTTGAGTTCTTCCCATTTTTGCTGCAAACTACCTTCCATGTCTTCAAACTGAGTTCCTTCCTTAGATTCAGAACGAGCCCGATGACCAAGTTCATAAGCAGCAGAAAAATCACGATCATAATCTAGATCTGGTGTTGTTAATTGCGCTTCTTGGTAATAAGGTCGGGTAAGATAGCTTTCACGCCAGCGAGAGTCAGAATAGTTATGATCGCCAGCTACTAATTGAGCATGATCTGTATTTTGATCTGTCATCAGAATTCCCTCATATTTTATTGAATTTTATGCTTATATTAGATTTAGGAAGGTGAATTCACCTTCCTAAATGATCGACCGCATCAAAGAACAACTACAAACAATTAACGTTGTTGGTTGTTATTTGAATTTTGTTGGCCAGAATCTTTTTGGTTAGATCCTTGTTGTTGGCCGCGGTTATCATTTTGCTGTTGCTGCTGATTATTGCGTTGTTGATTGTCTTGTTGCTGTTGGTTGTTACGAGAGTCATTTTGCTGTTGTTGCTGTTGCTGATTATTGCGTTGATTTGCTTGATTATTAGTAGTGCTCATTTTTAATTACCTCATATCAATTATGACGATGTGTTTTATCTGAGAGCTTCAGATAGGGTTATTAAAACATGTAGCTTTTAAATGTGTAGGGTAGGGGTGTTACCCTATATTTAAATGTAAATTTAAAAACTATCAATTTTAAATAACTTACTGATTTTTAGTGAATGTGTTTTTTAGTCCTAAACATTATTAATATGAATGTTTAAAAAATTACATTTCAGCACATAATATTTAAGAAAGATAATAAATATTTCCAAATGTATATTTGTTAACTTTTTATATAATTTAAGAGGCTTTTTCATCTAATATAATAAGTTTTATATCTTGAGTAATATAGTACGTCAATTTTCTAAGTTTTAAAAAGGCTGGTCCTTTTAAAACACGTCTAAAATTATAAAAATTGTTTTTATAATATATTGAATAAAAGAACGTTCCTACAGGTTTTTCCTCTGTTTCAGAACCCCCTTTTTTTAAGAGACCTGTGCAGGCAACATACAGGTCAGCATGCAAAAGCTCTTTTCCTTTTTTAATCATTTCAACAGTCACTTGCATCGATTCAGCTGTATATTTTTCAATAAGTTGCTCTGAAATGTGTAGGGTGTTTTCCTTTACACGAAGGTCATAACTTACCAGACTACCTATAAGAATATCTCCGGAATAAGGACTCAAAGAGAAACGATAAGCAAGATAGCCAGCAGAAGCGCTTTCAAAAAAAGCAATTTTAATTTTTTCATCTGCTAATAATTTGCAACATGAATTAAACATTTTAATTCTCCATTTAATTGTTTTTAAAATGTTATAAAACTATTTAACTGTTTGCTTTGTTATTTTTTTAATGTTTATAATTTTGATGGTGAAATTAATGTAAATTTAGATTAAGTTTTGCAAATTTTATATAAAAACAGAAGCTTAAATAATTCTAAAAGTTTAAATGTAATTTTGCGTTAATTTGTATATCTTTGAATTTTTTTGATTTATGTGGTTTGTCTTAATTTTTAATAACGCAAAATAACAAACTTAAAACTTGATTATAGTTCGGGTGACGTATGGTAATTGATATCTCACAAACGGAGAATGAAAATGCCTGTTGTAGTGAAAAAAAGATTATTAGACTTATTACAAGATAATCAACAAAATTATTATGAATTATTCGTTTTTTTCCTTGATCCTGATGTTTCGAGTTTTGAGAAAGAGAAAAAGGCAAGAGATTTTCTGATTAAAGAGATTGAAAAATTAAAGATGAAGGAAATAGATTTTCCTTCAGATATCAATTCGATTAAAACATGGTGTGAGAACGATAATAAAAAAAATTGTCAGGAATTTCAGGCATATTTAAACCGTAGGCAAGCTGGTCAGGATCGAGAGTATTTTCAGAATGTTGCTCAGGCGTTTGAATTTCTCATAAAAGTATCGCCGACTAAAAAGGTCGATGGTGCATGGTTATATAGCTCAGTGCATTATTGGAATGATCCAGTCTTTCATGAGCTCATTATTACTTATTTGGAAGAACTTGGTTTAGGTGAACCGAAAGCGAACCATGTCTGTATTTATGATGATCTTTTACGTAGTCTTGGACTCGACAGTTTCGATTTGCTTTTAGAAGACGAATACTATCATCAAGCAGTCGTTCAGCTAGCACTAGGGTATGCACCACCTGAGTTTATTCCTGAGATGGTTGGTTTTAATTTAGGATATGAACAGCTTCCACTGCATCTTTTAATTTCAAATTATGAGCTTGCCGAATTAGGCATTGATTCTAAATATTTTAATCTACATATCACCATTGATAACATTGACAATGGCCATGCCCATAAAGCCATTAAAGTTATTGAAGATATTTACAACAAATACAGAGATAAAGAGCTTTTCTTTACCAAGTTAAAACAAGGTTTTGCCTTGAATAACCGTGGTGAATCTTCCTCAAATATTATCAAGAATTTAAGTCTTGAAGACTTTGTTCATAAAATTTTGAAAAGAAAAGCACTTGTCGGGCAGCTAATTCATAACGAAACCAGACAGTTTGGCTGCAAAACCATTAATCAGTGGCTATCAAACCCTGATGATATTGCAGGTTTGATCACTCATTTAACTGAACAGAAATGGATTAAATTTAATACCGACCCTGAACAGAGCGTGTTCTGGCGAATGATTAATGAAGAAAATGGAAAAATGTTTGGGGTGTTTAACCCTGTAGAGCGCCAAATTATTCATGACTGGATTGCTGGTAGTGATCATTCTTCTAACTTCTTGGCATACAGCAGAGAACTAAAAAATAGCCAGCGTATTCAGGACTATTTATTTAGCTATATCTCTGATGGCGAGCTTGATGCACTGCAAGAGCGCGTGCTGCAATCAAGCGATCTTGCAATAAAAATATGCAAACTTACCCCATTTCTAGCCCCTGATTCTCATCATAAAAGTATTGGTCTTTGGAGTACTCGTAAATACGTAGAACTTCTTTTTCCTTATTTAGGTACGTTTAAAAACTAGTTTGATAAACGTTTTCAACCGCAACCCCAAGTTTAACTTTCAAAACATAGGTAATGGACATGAACGATAAAACTAAATTAACTAATAAAACAAGTGAAATGGCTGGCGCCGATGCAGCAAATAAAGCCAATACTACCCAGAAAACTGAACAGTTAGACACAGTAAGAGATGATGCAACCAATGAGGCATTAACCACCAATCAGGGGGTTAAAATAGCGGATAACCAAAATAGCTTAAGAGCGGGTATTCGTGGCTCAACTTTATTGGAAGATTTCATTTTAAGAGAAAAAATCACCCACTTTGACCATGAGCGTATACCTGAGCGTATTGTACATGCGCGTGGTGTAGGGGCACATGGTTATTTTCAGGCATATGAAGGAAATGAACGTTTAACCAAAGCTGGTTTTTTAACAGATCCAACTATTCAGACGCCTATTTTTGTACGCTTTTCAACAGTACAAGGGCCACGAGGTTCAGCAGACACTGTCCGTGATATTCGTGGTTTTGCAATTAAGTTTTATACCCAAGAAGGTAACTTTGATTTAGTGGGGAATAACGCACCTGTCTTTTTTGTGCAAGACGGGATTAAGTTTCCAGACTTTGTGCATGCAGTAAAACCTGAACCCGATACAGAAATCCCGACGGGTGCAACTGCGCATGATACTTTCTGGGATTTTGTGTCTTTAGTTCCTGAGTCTGCGCATGCAGTGATTTGGGCAATGTCAGATCGTGCGATTCCTCGTAATTTTCGTTCAATCCAAGGTTTTGGTGTACATACGTTCCGTTTAATTAATGCTGAAGGTAAATCACATTTCGTAAAATTTCACTGGACACCAAAACAAGGTTTGAGTGCATTGGTATGGGATGAAGCTCAGAAACTTGCAGGTAAAGACCCTGATTTTCACCGTCGTGATCTTTATGAAGCAATTGAGCAAGGTTTTTATCCCGAATGGGAACTCGGCGTGCAGATTGTCGAAGAAGAAGATGAAATGAACTTTGACTTCGATTTACTGGACCCAACCAAAATTATTCCTGAAGAATTAGTTCCTGTTACGCCAATTGGCCGATTTGTTTTAAATAGAAATGTCGATAACTTCTTCGCTGAAACAGAGCAGGTGGCTTTCTGTCCGGGCCATGTAGTACCTGGTATCGATTTTACAGATGATCCACTTTTACAAGCACGTCTATTTTCATACACAGATACCCAATTAAGCCGTTTAGGTGGACCAAACTTCCACCAAATTCCGATTAATAAACCAGTGTGCCCATTCCATAACAATCAACGTGATGGCATTCATCAACATACTATTCATAAGGGCCAAGCTTCATATCAACCAAACTCAATTGATGGAAATTGGCCAGTCGAAACTCCACCAGCGGCTTCAAATGGTGGTTTTGAAAGTTATCCTGAAAAAATCAGCGGACATAAACTTCGTCAAAGAAGTGAGACGTTCTCTGACTATTTTTCACAGCCTCGACTTTATTACAAAAGCCTTGCACCGCATGAGCAAAAGCACGTGGTCGATGCCTATACTTTTGAGTTAAGTAAAGTTCAAAGAAAACATATTCGTGAGCGCCAAGTTCAACAAATTTTGGCAAATATTGACCTCGATTTGGCACGTCAAGTCGGTGCGAACCTAGGTATTGAAGTGCCTGACTTAACCCTAAACTATAAGAAAACAGCAATTGAAAAATCCGCCAAGTTATCTCTTTTAGCTTTCCCACCTGAGAATATTCAAGGTAGAAAAGTTGCTGTACTTATTCATAATCTTGTGAAGTCAGATACACTTGAAGCTATTAAAAATTGGGCGATTAAAGAAGGTGTGGTTGTTCATTTACTAGCGCCGAGCTTGGCTCCAGTAAAAGACCATAAAGATAACATTATTGTGGCGGATGGTATGCAAATGGCTGAACCTTCAATTGCTTATGATGCTGTAATTGTTCCAGATGGCGATAATTTAAATGCAGTAATGCAAGATGGGGTAGCGCGCCATTATGTACTCGAAGCTTATAAGCATTTAAAACCCATTGCATTTTTAGGTAATAAATCTGATTTGCTTGAGCCACTTGGTTTAGTTGCAGATGAAGGAACTTTAATAGAAGATGAGTTCCAGCATATTGCGGAAAAATTTAAAAATCTGATTAAAGCTCATCGTGTTTGGTCACGAGAACAAATAGCCGCACACGTACCGGCTTAAATAAAAAAGCCCTGAAAGTTGAAGCTTTCAGGGCTTTTTCAAATCATGTTAGTGCTTAGCCATTAACGATTTGTCCACCGTTTACATGAATCACCTGACCCGTAATATAACTTGCATCGTCTGAGGCAAGGAAAAGGTAAGCAGGGGCGACTTCACTTGGCTGACCCATTCGACCCATTGGGGTATCTTTACCAAATTTTTCGACGGTTTCTGTATCGAAACTACTTGGAATGAGAGGAGTCCAAATTGGCCCTGGCGCAACACCATTTACACGAATCCCTTTTTTCTGTTTCATTAAATTGTTCGATAAGCTACGAGTAAAAGAGGTGATTGCACCTTTAGTACTCGCATAATCAATGAGCTCATCATGACCTTGATAGCTGGTAATACTAGTAGTGTTAATAATAGTATCACCTTCTTCCATATAAGGAATCGCTTCTTTGGTTAAATAAAACATGGCAAAAATATTTGTTTTAAATGTCTTTTCTAATTGCTCATTACTAATACTTTCAATTTCTTTTTGCTGATATTGAACACCAGCATTATTTACTAAGATATTAATTTTACCGAAGTGCTGTAAAACCTTATCAATATTCTGTTTGGCAAGGTCTGCATCGGAAATATCACCTTTTAATAAAAGACAATGTTGTCCTTCCTTTTCAACGAGCTGTTTGGTGATTTCGGCATCTTGGTCTTCTTCAAGATACAGTACAGCAACATCGGCACCTTCACGAGCAAACAACACGGCAACGGAACGGCCTATACCACTATCACCACCACTAATGACAGCAACTTTACCTTTTAGTTTCTCACTACCTTTATGCGATGCTTTAATGATTTCTGGTTCAGGATGCATCTTCTCCTGATCACCTGGTTGATGAGGTTGAACTTGTGCAGGAACTGCAGATGGATACTCATTTGTTGTATTTTCCATGTCTAGACTACCTCTATTTAAATTTCAGTCCCTCTATAGTGATTAATCTGCACGTGAATATGAGTAAATAGTCTTTTTTAAAAAGTTGACTTTGTTATTTTATATATAAGGATGTAAAAAAATATAACATTGAGAATTTATTAAGTAATATCTAATAATTTAACCTTATTTTTATCAATCATACTTTCAATAATAGATCGGTTGCCTGTGTCATTTAACCAATTCTCTATAGGTATATAATTAGATAAATCTAAAATTTCTTTTATTAAAGTTTCTGCTTCTACTATTGTCTTTAAGTTATATTTATTTTTATTATTTTTAGAAGCTACTTTATCTACTAGCTTTTTTATGTCTTCTTTTTCAATATCTTTTGATTTAATAATATATAAGTCTCTTTGGAAAGGGTGACTTGCATGAGGCGGGTCTAATCTGTAGCTCCATTCTTGGTTATAATTCTGCCAAGAGTTTTTAATCCGTATATTACCAAGTAAAATTTCAGGTACAGAAATATGAATATATTGTAGCGTTGGCTGTGTTTGAGTTAATTGCATGATTCATTTCTCATAAATATTATATATTAATTTTAAATCGTGATTTTGTTCACTCAAGTGAATTGTTTTTAGAAAAGTAATCATTTATGTTATTGTTTTTAAATAATTTTAATTGTATTTTTGATTTGTTTCTTCAAGAGAAAAGATGTTTTTGTTTTTTATTGATTTGTACATTCTGAAAGTTTATGTTATTTAAAATGGATTTTTAAATACATTTGTAAAAATATATTGTTATGTAGGTTTGAGTAATAATAAGTATGATGAGTATTTAAAAGGTAAAAGTGCATAATAATTTATAAATATTTTAATTGATAAAATCTTTATTTAAATAATCATCTTAGTGTATTTATCTCTATTTTAATTTATATACATTTAAAAAGATTGAAACATAGCATCGGTATAAAAATATTCTAAATCTCTTATCTTAAATTTATCCGTTAAGTAAAAGCGGTAGCGACTATAATTTTAATATAGGAAGATATAACTATGGCTAATACTAGATATGAAGATCAAGATAACAATAGTTCAGGTACTTCAAATCGTGGATTTGCAAGTATGGATCCTGAAAGAGTCAGAGAAATAGCCAGTAAAGGTGGGCGTGCTGCGCATGCAAGTGGCAATGCACATGAATTTACTTCAGAAGAAGCTCGTGAAGCTGGACGAGCTGCACATGCCAGTGGTAACGCACATGAATTTACCTCAGAAGAGGCTCGTGAAGCTGGTGCTTTAAGTCATAAGAATGATGATCGTAATGGTCGTGGTCGCAGCCGTTATGACGACGACGAAGATGATGACCGCGGTCGTTCAGGTGGTCGAGGCCGTAGCCGCAGCCGTTATGATGACGACGAAGATGATGATCGCGGCGGCCGTTCAGGTGGCCGAGGACGTGGTCGCAGCCGCGATGACGACGATGAAGATGATGATCGCGGTCGTTCAGGTGGTCGAGGCCGTGGCCGTAGCCGTTATGATGACGATGAAGATGATGATCGTAGCGGTCGTTCAAGTGGCCGAGGACGTGGTCGCAGCCGTGATGACGACGATGAAGATGATGATCGCGGCGGCCGTTCAGGTGGTCGAGGCCGTGGCCGTAGCCGTTATGATGACGACGAAGATGATCGTGGCCGTTCAGGTGGCCGAGGTCGTGGTCGCAGCCGCGATGACGACGATGAAGATGATGATCGCGGCCGTTCAGGTGGTCGAGGCCGTGGCCGTAGCCGTTATGACGACGACGAAGATGATGATCGTGGCCGTTCAGGTGGCCGAGGTCGTGGTCGCAGTCGTGATGACGACGATGAAGATGATCGTGGTCGTTCAGGTGGCCGAGGTCGTGGCCGTAGCCGTTATGACGACGACGAAGATGATGATCGTGGCCGTTCTGGTGGCCGAGGTCGTGGCCGCAGCCGTCGTGATGACGACGATGAGGATGATGATCGCGGTCGTTCAAGTGGCCGAGGACGTGGTCGCAGTCGTTATGATGACGACGAAGATGATGATCGTGGCCGTTCAGGTGGCCGAGGCCGTGGTCGCAGCCGTGATGACGACGATGAAGATGATGATCGCGGTCGTTCAGGTGGCCGAGGTCGTGGTCGTAGCCGTTATGATGACGATGACGACGATGATCGCCGTGGCCGTTCAGATGGTCGTGGACAAAACTCTCGTAATCAAAAACGCGATGCGTATGGACGCTTTACGTCTTAAGCAGACAGTTTTTGAGAATAAAGGAGGCATTATGCCTCCTTTATTTTTATGATTTTTATAAACTTATGAGTGAGTAAGAGGCTGTAAACCTTTTACAATATCTGTAAATTCTGAGCCATTTATCCAAAAAGATTTCTTTAAAAATAGTGTCGTCATAATACTTTCGGCTGCTTCACTTTCCGGATTTTCACAGAAAATTCCATAGCTTTCGCCTAATACCGCATCATTTTCAATAAGACGGATAAAGTAAGCATGTTGTTCATTTGCATAACCTAAAACTGCATCACGTTGATTTTTCATTTCGCATGTCTCCATACCAAAAAAACTGAATCTAACTCATATTTAAGTGTTCAGAATTTCATTTGATAAAAATCAAAACAGTCAGTAATAAGGACTATTTCACAATGGGTTTTGATTCTCTTCAAATTGCCATTTTCGTTTTAGCATCCCTGTTAAAAGTAAAATGGATTAAAATCTGATCATGAAATTTATTGTTATGCAAAAAAAATATTTCGTCAACTTGAAAATGTAACTTTTTCAAGTTACATTATTTGTGTAGGATTTGAACGGTGAGATGGAGGCGGTATGCCAAAGAAAAAAGAATTCGAGCATGGCGGTGCGCGGGAAAACGCCGGCCGTAAAGCACAGTTCAATGAACCCACCAAAGTGATTCGTGTTCCCGAGTCTCAAGTTAACTTTATCAAAAATTGGTTACTGAATAATGTCAAAACCGATAACCAGACAGATTTCACCTCAAAACTAAAAATACAGCAGGTGCATCCAAACAACGATAAAATTTATCAGATTCCTTTAGCAACAGAACGTGTGGCTGCAGGTTTTCCTTCGCCTGCGCAAGATGATATAGAGCAAGCACTCGATTTAAATGAATATTTAATTAGAAATGAAAATGCCACCTTTATTGTCAAAGCCAATTCTTTATCCATGCTAGACGCCGGAATTGATATTAATGACCCGCTTATTGTAGACCGTAGCATTCCCGCTAAATCGGGTGATATTGTGATTGCACTCATCGACAATGATTTCACTGTGAAGCGCTTAATGATTGATAGTCAATTTAAGCCGCCTAAAGTTTGGCTAAAAGCAGAAAACCCTGATTATCAGAATATTTATATTGAAGAGGGGCAAGAACTGGTTATTTGGGGAGTCGTGACGTATAACCTCAAACGAATGAGATAATTTTTTCTTATATTTATTATTCAAGTTACTGACCAGAAATGATGGCCAGTAACTTTTTGCTCAATGACTCTTAAATTTGCCCAATCAATAAACAAGTAGCGATAACCACCATCAAACCGCCTGAAAAACGACCGACTAATTGTGCTGCTTGTGGTCTGGTTTTCAAAATAGCCTCTGAACCATAACCCACCATTAAGTAAATAATCGCGCAGCTAATCATGTGTACAATACCAAAGGCAAGAATTTGCGTTGTCACGGACCATGAAGCAGTAGTGTCAATAAATTGAGGAAGCAGCGCTAAAAACAGCAAAAAAACCTTCGGGTTTAATCCACTTACATAAACGCCTTTGGTTGCCCAACTTAACCATGACTGAGCCTTTTCAGAACCAGACTCGTTCGGAGTTGGAGGGGTAAGTAATAAGTTTATTCCCATCCATAACAAATAAGCAGAACCTGCAATGGTTAGGATCATGAGTGCAGTTGGGTTATTTGCTACAAGCAGACCAACACCAGCCGCTACCAATAAAATCGTAATAAAGTGCCCAAATAGCATACCTGCAACAGCGGGTACGACGACTTTGCCTTTAATCCCTGCCGAAATGGCATAGGCCCAGTCTGCCCCTGGCGTAATAATAAAAAGAATGGAGACACTCCAAAATGCAATAAAAATGTTAAAAGCCATATGCTTATCTCGGCAAACTATTTTCCAAAGGTTTCGCTCGTGGTTTAGAAAAAATCCCTATTTATTCGAGCTTGTTGAAAATAATATGCTCATGTATTTAGAATGTGCTTTTAAATGTTTGCTCATATCACACTCATTTGGGGTAAATTTTTCTAAATGGATCGCACAGATAAAAAGATTCTTGCTGAATTGCAATTAAATGGCCGACTATCTATTACTGAATTGGCAGAAAAAGTAGGCTTGAGCATTTCACCTTGTCATAGACGAGTGAAGGCTTTAGAAGAATCGGGAGCCATCAAAGGCTATCGGGCAGAACTCGACCCAAACTTAGTGGGATTTGAATTTTCAGCGATTGTTTTTATTACGCTTAAAGAAGGTGATAAACAGGCAGTCGAGAAGTTTGAAAATGCCGTAATTGATATCCCACAAATTATTCAAGCGCAGCGCTTGTTTGGTGAGCCAGATTACTTGTTGCATGTGGTCGCTAAAGATTTACCGGCTTTTCAGCGTTTGTATGATGAAAAATTATCTGCTATTCCAAGTGTGCAACGACTCATCTCAACCATTGTGATGAAAGATGTAGTGCCTGAACGTTTATTTCCGATTGGCTAAGAATCATCAGATATAAAAAAAAGAAGCTTTAAAGCTTCTTTTTTAATTTCGAAAGTATTTAAGCATCGAGTGTTTTACACAAAGAACAGATCGTGCCGTTATGTTTGTGAGAGAACATAATATCTGGACGCTCATAACCTTGCTCACATACACGGCAGTGATAAACAGTTGCTACAGGTGTACCTTCAGCATCGTAACGTGGTTCTTTAATACCGTCATCGTGTGACTTGATGTAGTATTTTCCTTTGGTTAATAAGCCCATGATTGGTGTTAATACAAAGGCAAGTACAAGGGCGATAAGCGGTGAGTAAGGCGCCAAAAAGCTACCAAGTAAGCCGAAGAATGCTGCAATTGATAGGCCTGCTGATACAAGGAACGCAACCATACCGACAGGGTTTACGTTGTAGAGCATGTCACGGCGATATTCTGGTTCTTTTGGTGAAAGTTTTAAAACATATTTGTTGATTGAAATGTCTGTTGCAACAACTACAACCCAAGCAATCGCAAAGTTTGAATAGAACCCTAAGATTTTACCCAGTACCGCAAACATGTTACCTTCCATCAAAGCAAGTGCAATTGCCAAGTTTACGATCACAAAGACAATACGACCCGGATAATGTTTGCTAATACGAGTGTAGGCACTTGTCCATGCAAGGGAACCAGAGTAAGCATTGGTCACATTAATTTTAATTTGAGAAATAACCACCAAAATCACTGCAAGTGTTAAAGCAGCCCAACCCGGAAGCATGTCATGAAACGCTGCATTAAACTGTTGAACAGGTTCAGTGCTGTTTACGCCCGGTATTTTAGTAAGTAAATAGAAACCTAAAAATGCCCCAATAATTTGTTTGATTGCCCCTAAAATCACCCAACCCGGACCCGCTGAAATAACCGCAGTCCACCATGCTTTGCTGTTTTCTTTTGTTTTTGCAGGCATGAAACGTAAGTAATCAATTTGCTCACCAATTTGCATGATGAGCGATAAACAAATACCAGCACCTAACATGATCGCGGCCATGTCTACGGTTGTAAAACCTTCATGACCTGTAAAAGTAGCAAATTGGCTAACTAAGGTAGGTTCTTGGTAAATCAGATAGGCCACAGGACCAATCATCAGAATGAGCCAAAGTGGGGTAGTCCAAACTTGTAATTTACTCAAGGCTTTCATGCCGTAAATCACCAGCGGAATCACCATAACGGTTGAGATGAGATAGCCAGCCCAAAGCGGAATGCCTAAACCGAGCAATAATCCTTGCGCCATGATTGAGCCTTCAAGGGCAAAGAAAATAAATGTGAAACTGGCGAAAATGATACTGGTTAGGACCGAACCGATATAACCGAAACCTGCGCCGCGGGTAATCAAGTCAAGGTCGATGTTATAGCGAGCTGCGTAGTAGGCTAAAGGAATGCCGGTTAAGAAGATAATAATCGCTGCAAATAAAATGGAGAAAACAGCATTGGTTGTTCCATAAGACATACCAATACTGGCACCAATAGAAAAGTCAGCAAGATAGGCAATACCACCAAGTGCAGTAATAGCAACAACTTTGGGACTCCAGCGCCGAAAGCTGTGTGGAGCATAACGTAAAGTATAATCTTCTAAGGTTTCATTCACTGCTTTTTGTGAATCTGCACCTTGCACAGTGTCCAGATTTGGATGTTCAGATACACTCATAACATCAATCTCCCAATCATTTTCGGTCAATCAACACAAATATTGATCATTGTTTTTTGATGGTTTTGAGTGTGTGATTTTTGGGAAAAATTGAAAATACGTTATTTTGCGTATATGTGCGTATTAGAAAAAATCGCCATGATAAATGACTTTTGGCATAAGGATTGCTGGGTTTAATGCAGCCACATGCCAAACATGAGTGTTATGCCAGATTCTTCACGCCCCCAACAAGCGCCACAACGTGTGATCAAAACACGCCGTGAATATAATATTTGGGTGGCAGATGAAAGTATAGAAGATTATGCGCTTCGCTACGCACCCACCTCAGTAAGAAAATGGTCGCCTTGGACGGTAACCAATACTGCAATTTCGACAGTTAGCTTTTTAGCGATGGAAGCCATTGGGGCAACCATGCTTTGGCAATATGGTTTTAGCAATGCGTTATGGGCAGCAATTGTCGTATGTACCATCATATTTTTAACCAGTTGGCCGATTAGTTACTACGCCGCAAAATATAATGTAGACGTCGATTTGCTTACTCGTGGTGCAGGTTTTGGCTACATTGGCTCGACCATTACATCTCTAATTTATGCCAGCTTTACCTTTATTTTGCTTGCCTTTGAAGCCGCAATTATGGCAATGGCTCTTGAGCTTGCCTTAGGCATTCCGCAAGTTATCGGTTACTTAATTTCTGCATTAGTGATTTTGCCTTTAGTAGTCAAAGGCATTGGTTTTATTAACAAAGTTCAGGCAGTCACTCAGCCAATCTGGCTCTTATTGCTGTTATTACCGTGGTTTTTTGTACTTTGGAAACAACCACAAATTTTAAGTAGTAGTCTGCATTTTGTTGGGGCAGTTTCAAACTCGACCGATTTTAATCTGTATTACTTTGGTGCGGCGTGCACTCTTATTTTTTCATTTGTGATCCAAATTGGTGAGCAAGCCGACTATTTACGTTTCTTACCGCAAAAAAAAAAGAATAGAACTGCATGGCGTTTTGCCGTTTTTTTAGGTGGTCCATCTTGGATTATTTTTGGATTTTTAAAAGTTTTGATGGGCATGCTGCTGATGGTGTTGGCTTTTCAGCTGTTTATTCCTGTCTCTGAACTAG
This sequence comes from Acinetobacter sp. ABJ_C1_1, assembly GCF_044684115.1. Lineage (NCBI taxonomy): Bacteria > Pseudomonadati > Pseudomonadota > Gammaproteobacteria > Moraxellales > Moraxellaceae > Acinetobacter > Acinetobacter sp. ABJ_C1_1. Next base: position 44,498 of record NZ_JBITPU010000006.1, read on the forward strand.
ACAATCCGACTTATTTATATTGGGTTGCTTATCAGCAGTTTATTCCAAATCCTCAGCTAGCGTTAATATTGACTCTAGCACTGGTTTGCTTGGCGCAAATTAAAATTAATATGACCAATGCCTACGCTGGTTCATTGGCATGGTCTAACTTCTTTGCGCGCTTAACTCATAGCCATCCGGGACGAATTGTCTGGCTTCTTTTTAACGTGTTTATTGCCATTGTTTTAATGGAAATGGGAATTAGCCATGCGGTTGAACGCATTTTGGGACTATATAGCAATATCGCTTTGGCATGGATTGGTGCCGTCGTTGCCGATTTAATTATCTGTAAGCCTTTAGGTCTAAGCCCGAAAGGAATTGAATTTCGCCGTGCTTACTTATATGACATCAACCCCGTAGGCGTGGGCGCTTTACTGATTGCTTCAGTGTTATCGATGCTGAGTTATTTGGGCTTTTTCGGTCTCATGGCGAAAGGTTTGGCGAGTTTCATTGCTTTGGGGAGTGCGGTGTTATGCGTTCCTATTATTGCTTACCTAACCAAAGGCAAATATTACATTGCACGCCAGCCTGAAAAAATTCAGGCGACGTCGGTTGCTAACTGTGTGGTATGTGAACGGGACTATGAACTTGCCGATATGGCGGGCTGTCCAGCTTATAACGGTACGATTTGTTCTCTATGCTGTTCACTTGAAGCACGCTGTCACGATTTATGTAAACCTGATGCACGTTGGTCGGTACAGCTCAAAAAAGCCATTTGGCACTATTTACCAGAACGTTGGGCTAGTCGTTTAAATAGCAGGGTCAGTTTGTATCTATTGTTGACTCTAGGGCTGTCGATCGTTTTGGCAGTGAGTTTAAGTCTGGTTTATATCCAAGAAAAAACCTACTTAGAAACCATTAATGCGGCAGCCGTTCCGCAGTTATTCACGCTGTTTGTAAAAATTTACACCATTTTATTTTTATTGATGAGTGTTGCAGCATGGTGGTTAGTACTAAACGATGAAAGCCGACGTAATGCCGAAATCGAAACGCATCAGCAAACAGCATTATTGATTGATGAAATTGCTGCCCATGAAGTCACTTCAAAAGACCTGCAAGATGCCAGAATTTCGGCAGAGCGAGCAAATGATGCAAAAAGCCGTTATGTCATTGGCATTAGCCACGAACTAAGAACCCCTCTAAATAGTATTTTGGGCTATAGCCAATTGCTTCAAAAACAAGAGCAGCTTTCAGAACAAGGCAAAATGGCGCTCGGTGTGATTAGCCGTAGTGGGCAGCATTTGACTTCATTGATTGATGGTTTACTAGATTTAGCACGCATTGAAACAGGCAAGATTTCTTTAAATGTAGTGGACGTTCATTTCCCAAATTTCATTGAACAGATTATTCAAATGTTCCAGCCGCAGTTTGAACAGAAGAATTTACAGTTTGTTTATGAAATTGGAGATAACCTGCCGCACTATGTCCGTACCGACAAAAAACGCTTAGAGCAAGTGCTCATCAATTTGCTGGGTAATGCTTTAAAATTTACGACGAGCGGTACAATTACTTTAAAAGTCGAGTACCGGTTTCAAACGGCTTATTTTGAAATTAAAGATACAGGATGTGGTATTGCAGAAGCAGATTTAGAGCGAATATTTAATCCGTTTGAACGGGGCAGTAATGTGGTTCAAGGCGGATTTACCGGAACAGGGCTAGGCCTACCCATTGTAAAATTATTAGTCGATTTACTTGGTGGGCAGTTATCTGTAAGTAGCCAGCTTAATCAGGGTTCACAATTTAAGATTAAGTTTTACTTACCTTCAAAAGAAGTGGTTCATCCGATTTCTAATGTTTACTCCAACCAGATTACGGGTTATCAAGGCGAGCGAAAACGAATTTTAGTTGTCGATAATGAAGCTGTGGACCGAGGTTTGGTTGCTAATTTTCTCAAACCTTTGGGATTTATGATTGAAGAAGCCGAGTCGGGCATTGATTGTTTAAGACGTGTACCTATTTTTCAGCCGAACCTGATTTTGATGGATTTAAATATGCCTTTGATGGGCGGGTGGGAAACAGCACGATTATTGCGTCAGAATAATATTACCAATGTGCCGATCTTAATTATTTCAGCGAATGCAGGAGAGCGCGAAGTCAATCCACAAGACGCCGTCTTAAGTGAAGATTTTATGCTAAAACCAATCGATCTTAATTTGTTGCTGAGCAAAATTGGAGACAAGTTAGGCTTAGTATGGATTGATTCCAAATCAGATGCACTCCCTGAAAATAATGAAGTTCAAGCATTGGATGTAAAAGTGTTTAAGCAAGAGCAAGCCACTGTTCATACATCAATTACACAACCTGAAAATAATGATCTGCTCGATTTACCGCAAACCTTGCAACAGTTAAATGATTTGATTGGGCAGGGTTATATTAGAGGAATTCAACAGACTTTAACGCAATGTCGTCAAAATTTTCCAAAGCATAACGAGTTATGGGAACAGCTTGAACAGGCGATTCAAAAATTTGATTTAAAACATGCCCAACGGTTAATTCAGGATAAGCAATGAGTACGCAACATGTTTCTTTTCAGCAAGCTTCGCCAAACGAGCAGGCTGTTATTCTGATTGTGGATGATGTGCCGGAAAATTTAGGCTTGTTACATGAAAGTCTGGATCAGGCAGGTTATCGCGTGCTTGTCACAACCGATGGATTAAGTGCAATTGAAATTGCACACCGATGCTTACCAGATATGATTTTACTTGATGGCAATATGCCACATATGGACGGTTTTGAAAGTTGTATACAGCTTAAAGCGAGTCCAATTACGCAGTTTATTCCCGTTATTTTTATGACAGGTTTGTCTGAGACAGAGCATATTGTGCGTGGTTTTCAGGTCGGCGGGGTGGACTACGTAACTAAGCCACTGAATATTGAAGAAGTATTAGCAAGAGTAAAAACACATTTGGCACATGCCAAACTATTGCAACAACAGAAACAGGTGATTGATGCAACGGAAACAGCCATTCTTGCGCTAGATGTTCACGGTAAAATTGTTTGGAAAACCCAAAAGGCTAGTGATCTACTAAATCAATATTTACCTGAATTAGAAGGTTTTGAAGCAGGCTTAAAAGCTTGGTTTTCAGACTTGGAAAATGAAAAAGACCCCAAAAAATTAACCAGTTGTTCTTATTCGACACCATCTCAGCAATTACAGCTTTTATTGCTTACGCCGTGGGAGACCGAGCCAAGTGTGGCAAAAAATTATCTGATACAGATCAAGACAACTACGCCAGCTTTGGAAATGGCTGATATTTTAAAATATTGCCCGCAGTTGACTCAACGTGAAGCAGAAGTCATGCACTGGTTGTTGTTAGGAAAAACCAATAAAGACATTGCAGAAATTTTGGAGCTGAGTCCACGGACAGTGAATAAACATTTAGAGCATGTTTTTGAAAAACTTTGCGTTGAAAACCGAACTGCTGCGGTGGCGCATATTAATAGTCTGGTGCAAGAGTTTCATTAAGTTAATTAAAAAGCTAGAGGCCCGTGTTGAGCCTCTATCATCTGTATTACTTCAAGTTTTGTTTAAAGAAACTGGTTAATTTATTAAATGGAATGAGATCGACCCGATCATATAAATCGACATGTCCAGCACCTTTAACGTAGTAAAGTTCTTTAGGTTGGCCTGCGAGTTTATAAGCTTCTTCACTAAACTCCTTTGAATGAGCCTGATCACCTGTAATAAACAGCATCGGACGTGGTGAAATCGTTTCAATGTCGTTAAATGGGTAGAAGTTTAAAAATTTGACATTACTGGTGAGAGTTGGGTGGGTTGTAAGCTCTCTCGATGAGCCTTTAGGCGTATATTCTCCGCGTGGAGTACGATAAAAGTCGTAAAATTCACGTTGAATAGGGTGTGTATCTGCTGTTAGCTCATGCGTAGTTCCGCTGGTATATTTGGTTTCACCACCTTTAAACTCAACATAACGCTGTGCAGCGGCTTCTGCAATAATTTGCTTTCTCTGCTCTAGGGTTTGTGAGTGACGTAAGCCATTGCGGTTTGCTGCGCCCATATCATACATGCTGACAGTTGCTATCGCTTTCATACGCGGGTCAATTTTTGCTGCACTAATGACAAAACTCCCACTTCCACAAATACCCAGTACACCAATATTATTAGGATCAATGAAAGATTGTGTTCCCAAATAATCTACAGCGGCACTAAACGCTTCTGCATAAATGTCTGGTGCCACAACATTTCTTGGTTGGCCCGCGCTTTCACCCCAAAATGATTGATCAATTGCTAAGGTCACAAAACCTTGTTCAGCCAGTTTTTGTGCATAAAGCATAGAGCTTTGCTCTTTTACAGCCCCCATAGGGTGACCAATTATAATTGCAGGGGCTTTAGTCTTTTTATTCAAATTTTTGGGAATAACCAGATTGCCGACAATATCCATGTTGTATTGATTTTTAAAAGTCACTTTTTGAATAGTCACTTGCTGACTTTGATAAAAATTATTTGCACCATTAGACATATCGGCCGCCATAGCTGAAGTTGAAGAAAATAGACCAATAGTTGCTGCACAAATTGCAACCACTGTATGGGTTTTAAGCTTTTTAAATAAGGGAGATGTCGTCATAAATACCTCAACTTAAACAATGTGAATGAGTGAATAGATAGATGCTTATTCGATTTGGGAAATTGAAATTTTGATGGGTTGTTTTTGCTTGAATGCGTGGGGAATAGCATCAAGTTTCCCAAGAAAAATGAGGCCATTCGCGTAACCAACAGCTGAGTCTTTATAGAAAAAAGCCAGATTACCCCACGGAGCATAATAGGTAAGATCACCAGCCTTGCCCGCATAACCATCAGGCGCGTTTTGTGTAGTTAGCTTGGTGGGTAGATCGGCTATTTTTTCGGTAGCGTCATAATCTTTAAGTGTTAATGTCAGTGGAAGCTGTTTGATAAAATCTTCAACAGTAGGTGTTATAGCTAATGTGGCAAATAGAGGTTGCTGTGTTCCTTCAATATCAATACGGATTTTCATCATCGATCCCCTTTGTTGATTTTTACCTTGAGGCTTTATTGCATAAGAAGCGGAAGTCACTGAGAACAAAACACATAGGCTGACTAAGCCTTTAAAAAACTTATAACTAACCATATCAATTCACCTCGCTTCTTTAAGAAAAAGCACATAAAAGCAATGAAGCTATTTATTCTTTAACGTAAAGATATGAGTGGAATTTATTAATTTTTTACAATAATAAAATGACTCATAATAATCGCCTCAGTTTATTTAAATCTTCAGATTTACTGCTTGATATGGATTTTAACGAATCTTCTTTTTAATAATTAGTCTAAAAAACAAACATGGACTTATGAGTAATATTCATGAATAGTTTTATCCTTTATAATGAGGTTGACTCCCCAATAAGAGATAAAGCAGATGATAAATAAAGAAAACTATAATGATCTTTATGCTTTTTTAATGGTGGCAAGGGAGGGTAGTTTTACTAAGGCTGCTGGGAAAATGGGAATTTCACAATCTGCGCTAAGCCATACGATTCGGGGTTTAGAAGAACGTTTGGGAATGTTGCTCCTGACCAGAACCACACGTAGTGTTTCACCTACAGCAGCAGGCGAAAGGTTGAAACAAACAATTAGTGCTAGCTTCGATCAGATTGATAATGAATTATCACTTTTAACTTCATTTCGAGACCAACCCGCTGGTACGGTTCGGATTAATGCTAGCAGCCATGCGATACGAGAAGTGCTGATTCCAAAACTTAAAAAGATTGCTGGTGATTACCCAGATGTGCAAGTTGAACTAACTGCCAATAGTGGGATGATCGATATTGTGGCAGAGCGCTTTGATGCAGGCGTTCGTTTCGGAAGCCGCGTAGCTGATGGCATGATTGCAGTACGTATTAGTCCAGATGTCAAAATGGCGGTAATAGCAACACCAGCATATTTTGAACAATATGGAATTCCTAATACTCCTAAAGATTTAATCAATCATCAATGTATTGGCTATCGTTTAACCACACAAGGCAGCGTGTATGCGTGGGAATTTGTGAAAGATGGTCAAGAGACAAAAATCAAAATTCAGGGGCAATGGATATTTAATGAAAGCTACGATATCGTCGAGGCGGTTAGAGCTGGATTTGGACTTGCTTATATTCCAGAAGATTTGATTCGAGAAGATCTAAAAGAAGGGAAGCTGATTCAAGTTTTAGCAGAGTACAGTATCCAGTTTCCCGGATACCATTTGTACTATCCACATCGCAGACAACTTTCACCTGCATTACGGTTGGTTATTGATGTGCTACGTGAGTAGATTGCAATCAATTACCAACTTTTTCCTTGGATTAAAATCAACTAATAGCAGGCGCTTGCTGAATAAAGTCGGTTTTAGAAATTTGATCAAGCATAAATTTGGCGACATTTTGTCGAGAAATATACCATTTGTGCTTTGTATGGCCATATAAACCAATATTTAAATGGGTAGAAACAGACTGATTTGTTAAAAATGCTACTCTGACCATAGTCCAATTGAGATCTGAGGCTCTGATTACGCTAGCAAGTTTAATAATATCTGTATAAGCATTACGCATTAAAAATTTGATGAATAGAGCCGGAAACCAGATTTTAAAGTCAAAACCATCATTTGGATCTTTTGCGGTTCCTGTTGAGATGGCAATTAAACGCTGAATATTTTCTTGTTTCATTACATTAATAATAGATTCCATGGCCTTTGTAATAGGTGTATTCATTGGATGATGAAATGAAGTAGGTCCTAGTGCAGAAAGTACAGCATCAGTACCTTGGATCGCTTTCTTAAGCATATCCTGATCATTAATATCTCCTCTAATAATTGTGACATGAGGATGATCAAATATAGTATGTGTTCTCACAAATACGGTAACTTCAAAACCTCTTATTAAGGCTTCCTCAATTAAATATTTGCCAGTTTTCCCAGTGGCACCGAAAAGGGTTAGTTTCATTTTTTTCATAAGATTACTCTTTAGATATAAGAATTGTGAGAGTCCATTTGCTTGATTATTACTGCTTGTGCTTATTTCTTTCAGAAATGATGAAATCTGGAGAAGCAGTAGTGAAATAAGGAGAAGTAGTTTCTCTTGCAGTATTTTGGGTAATGAAAGAGATCATAAGGAATATCAAACCTAAAGCTGCTGGAAGTGCATTTGGCGATTTACGTATACCAATATGTGCTAAAGCTGAGAGTAATAAGTGGAAAAACATGCCTGCATAGATCAAATCACTCAAAGCAATGTTGAACCGTAAAAGTAAAATAATGACAGAGAGAATTTTCACTATCGCTAGAATAGGTATGAGATACGAAGGATAGCCAAACTCGGAAAATTTTTTTTCGACCCAAGTTTTTTTTGTGAGATATGTGACTGCTGAAATAAGATAAAGCAAAGAGAGTAAACCTGTGCTTAACCAGTATAAATAAACAGTATTCATTGAACTTTTCCAAAGTGCTTTATATCGACTTTTATAAGAATGTCGCCTAAGATGAAAAAGAACAAGTAGGATGAAAAAGTGATGGTTAGTATGGAAAACCAGACTAATGAGGGTGATAAAATTAATATGCATGATGAAATGCGTAGAGCTTTTTCTTTACTTTCAGGTAAATGGAAACTTGAAATTTTATGGTTACTCAATCAGCGTATTCACCGGTTTGGTGAACTGAAAAAAGCTATTCCGGGTATTACTCAACATATGTTGACGGTACAGCTTCGTGAGCTTGAAGCTGATGGGTTGGTTTCTCGTACTATTTTTGCCGAAGTGCCACCTCGTGTTGAATATGGTATTACCCAAAAGGCCCAAGGACTTGCTCCTACTATGGCTGCATTGACGAAGTGGTGGGAAGAATATGGACAAAGTATCCCATTGCGCCCAGTTTCAAGTGGACGCAAACCATATCAAAGCTAATCTAAAATTATGATGAATAATGACTTAATAAGCTTTTATGCCATGTAACATAAGCAGTAATCGCGCCTAATAGCAAGATAGTTGCGCTCATATAGAACGTGGTGCTATAGCCATGTGAGTCATATAATAATCCGCCTATAGTTGCGCCTAGAGTAATTGCAAATTGAATAATCGCAACCATCAAACCACCGCCAATTTCGGCATCTTGATGTAGTGTTTGGGCAAGCCATGTGTTCCATGCAACAGGTGCTGACGTTCCAATAAAGCCCCAGAAACCCATCAATATGGTAACAAACCATAAATGTTCACCACCAAACACAAAAGCTCCAGCAATTGCTGCCATGATCAATGGAATAAGAATCAGATAACGATAAACATGTTGGTGAAGGATTAAACTAATTACAAATGTACCGATTAAACCTGCTAAACCTAATATTAATAATAAAATGGATAGCATTGTCGCATCGACATGAGTAACGGTTTCTAGAAATGGGCGTAAATAGGTAAATAGTGCAAATTGGCCCATAAACAGCAATAAAATTCCTGTCATCCCATAAAGTACAATTGGGCGTTTTAGTAAACCAAATGGATTTTTAGATTTTTCAGCCAATATGATTGCTGGAAGAGAGGGCATACTTTTAAATTGCCAAATAAGTGCAACAATCGCGATGGGGACAATACAAAAAAAGCACCGCGCCAGCCAATAATTGAACCCAAAAAACTACCTAATGGCGCTGCAATTGTGGTGGCTAGCGCATTTCCACCATTTAATAAACCGAGTGCTTTAGGTACTGAAAGTGGAGGAACGAGTCGCATGACAATTGATGTCGACATTGCCCAAAAACCACCAATAACTACGCCTAAGATTGCACGACCCAACATAAACAAAGCCGCAGAATGAGAAAATGTAATGACTATGCCAGAGACAATCATCAGTAGGGTGAGTAATAAAATGATATGACGTCGGTCCCATGTTTTAAATACACGGCTAATCGATAAGCTGGTAATAACAGCAAAAATACCAGAAATTGCAATTGCTTGACCCACTTGGCCTTCACTCATATTTAAATCTAAAGAGATGGGGGTGAGTAAACTTACGGGCATGAACTCAGATGCAATTAATACTGTGCAGCAGAGCGACATTACAAAGACGGCACCCCAGGCAGGTGTTGAATGTTCATATGTGCTTTGCTCAATTTGATGAAAAGAAGACATAAAAGTTCCAATCTCAAAACCATTGAATTTTCATAAATGAAATGAATAAAATCTGGTCGCAGAGCTTAACAGTAATGATTTGAGAGGATTAGACGCTGAATTACGAATAGAATTATGAGTTTTATGCATGAATTGTATTTAAAAAGCATACAGACTCACTGCTAAAAACAGGCTATTTTTTTACAGTTAAATTTGTTCTTATAGATAAAGATTATACAAAGTCATTTCTAAATAAATACGATTTGTAATATGAGGAATTCATTGTGAATATTCAACAAAAAGATGATACAAAACACGGCAGCTTTAGCTTACTTGATGGTGAAACCGTTGCAGGCGAAATGACTTATACATGGGCAGGCGAAAGCATGCTAATTATTGATGCCACAGATGTAAACGAAAATTATCGTGGACAAGGCGTAGGTCGCCAATTACTTGATGCTTTGGTTGCCTTTGTTCGTGAAAAAGACGTAAAAGTAATTCCGCTTTGCCCATATGCTAAATCGGTTTTTGATAAAGACCCAAGTATTGGTGATGTACTTAGAAAATAAGCAATAAATTGAAAATCATTTAATAAAAATCGGGCATTGGTGTCCGATTTTTTATTGATTTTATTATTCATCTTTGTTTTAGTGAATATGTTTTAAGCAGTTGTATCCAACTGATTTGAAGGTTTTCGATTGCCAGTTCGAATTTATCAAACTTATAGAAAAGCTTATCTAATAAAAATAGTTTTAGACCAATTGGGAAAAAAATAAACTCGTTACACAAATATTTAATGGCTGATGAAAGCTAAATATTTATAACGTTTTAATATTATTTGTTGGAATTTTCCTTGAACTGGCAGTATATCCATAGTGTGTTGCCGCAATTTTTCTCTGCAACTTTGACCACGCTGAAAATCTCAATTATCAGCATTATTTTGGCGATTATTGTAGGGCTGATTTGCAGCATTTTAATCACATATCGCGTGCGGGTGCTAAATAGAATTGCCCAGTTCTATATTGAGTTATCTCGAAATACCCCTTTATTAATTCAACTGTTCTTTTTGTATTACGGTTTGCCAAAACTCGGTATCAAAATCGATGGTTTCACTTGCGGTGTGATCGGACTGACTTTTTTAGGTGGAAGCTATATGGCTGAAGCTTTCCGAGCAGGTTTGCAGTCGGTGGCCAAAGGGCAGATTGACTCAGCAAAAAGTATTGGTCTACAACCGACTCAAATTTTTAGATATGTCATTTTCCCTCAAGCGCTTGCCATTTCAATTCCGGCAATAGGGGCAAATTGCCTATTTCTAATTAAAGAAAGTTCTGTGGTGAGTGCCATTGCTGTCGTTGAGCTGCTTTTTGTCACCAAAGACTTAATTGGTATGGACTATAAAACCACCGAAGCTTTGTTCTTACTTATCATGGCTTATCTGATTATTTTATTGCCCGTGTCTATTTTAACCAGTTATCTGGAGCACAGAAGTCGGAAGGTGAGCCATGGAACTTGATTATCTATTTCAAGCGAGTCACCTCGAACGTTTAATGTGGGGACTTTGGGCAACTGCAAAAATTGCTTTTATTTCGGTGTTTTTCTCTGCAATTTTTGGCACAGTTTTCGGCGTCATTATGACTTCTAAAAATATAGTCGTTAAAGCGCTGTGCCGTTTGTATCTAGAAGCGATCCGAATCATTCCAATTTTAGTTTTGCTATTTGTGTTTTATTTTGGCTTTGCGACATGGTTTAACTGGCAGTTTTCAGCAATGTGGGTATGCATTGTTGTATTTGTTTTATGGGGTACGGCAGAAATGGGCGATTTGGTTCGTGCAGCCATTACTTCGATTGATCAGCATCAACGTGATTCAGCCTATGCGCTCGGACTAACTCATGTTCAAGCTTTGATCTACGTCATTTTTCCGCAAAGTCTAAAACGAGTAACACCAGGCGCGATTAACTTATTTACCCGAATGGTGAAAACCAGCTCTTTAGCAGTCCTGATTGGTGTGGTCGAGGTCATTAAAGTTGGCCAGCAAATTATTGAAAATTCGCTGTTGACCGTGCCGAGCGCTTCTCTTTGGATTTATGGCTTTATTTTTATTTTGTATTTTCTGATTTGCTATCCCTTATCTCGTTTGGCAGCACATTTAGAAAAGGTCTGGGAGTAATTATGCCTTTGTTATCGATACAACAATTACAGAAATCATTTGCACAAAGTCATATTTTACAGGGCATTGATCTGGATGTAGAACAAGGAGAGGTGGTTGTTATTTTAGGCCCATCGGGCTGCGGTAAAAGTACCTTATTGCGCTGTATTAACGGCTTAGAACCAATTCAGGGTGGCGAAATTCGTTTAACTGGCTCAGGTGTTTTGGGCAAAGATGTGGACTGGACTAATGCTCGTCAAAAAATTGGCATGGTTTTTCAAAACTATGAGCTATTTGGGCATATGAACGTCATTGACAACATTTTGCTTGGGCCACTTAAAGTACAAAAACGCCACCGTGATGAAGCTGAACAAGTAGCAGATGAGTTGTTAAAGCGAGTGGGGCTATATGAGCGAAAACTTGATTATCCACGACAACTTTCTGGCGGACAAAAACAGCGTATAGCTATTGTCCGTTCACTGGTCATGCAACCTCAAGTGATTTTACTTGATGAAATTACTGCTGCGCTTGATCCAGAAATGGTTAGGGAAGTACTCGATGTAGTACTCAAATTAGCGAATGAAGGAATGACCATGTTGATTGTGACACATGAGATGTCCTTTGCACGCAAGGTTGCTGACCGCATTATTTTTATGGATAAGGGCAAGATTATTGAACAGGCTTCACCAGAAGAATTTTTTGAACAGCCGAAAACAGAACGAGCGAAAGCTTTCTTAAATATTTTGTCGTACTAAATTTTTATTATTTGAATCATGAGGAAGTGAATGTTTAAACGTAATTCAATAAAAATATTAAGCAGTCTTGCCGTTGCTGGGGTTTTATTAACTGCATGTAGTAAAACACCATCAACTGAACAGGCAAGTAATGCTCAAGAAGACCATTCTTTAGAACAAGTCAAAAAAAATGGAGTTCTACGCGTTGCTGTTTTTGCTGATGATCCGCCGTTTGGTTATGTAGATAGTGCGGGGAATAATCAGGGCTTTGATGTGGCTCTAGCAAAACGGGTGACTAAAGATTTGCTTGGTGATGAAAAGAAAGTTGAGTTTATTGTGACTGAAGCTTCAAATCGGGTGGAGTTTTTAAAATCAAATCGTGCCGATGTGGTGTTCGCGACATTTACAGTAACCCCTGAACGTAAGGAAGTTGTCGATTTTGCCGAGCCTTATTTAAAAGGGGCTTTTGGGATTGTCTCACCTAAAGCCAAGCCGATTACGGACATTGCCCAATTAGAAGGTAAAACTTTAATTGTAAATAAAGGCACAAGTTCAGATACCTACTTTACCAAGCACTATCCGAAAGTGAATTTACTCAAGTTTGAAAGAAACTCGGATGCCTTCAAAGCTTTAACCGACGGTCGTGGTGACGCAATTTCACAAGATAGTACTTATGCTTTGGCGTGGGCCGCGAAGAACCCAAGTTATGTTGCAGGTATACAGTCTATTGGTGATCAAGAGTTTATTGCACCGGCAGTTAAAAAGGGCAATACCCAATTATTGAATTGGCTCAATACTGAAATTAAGCAGCTCAGAACAAGTGGTGAAATTAAGAAAATTTATGATGAAACCTTGAAGCCAATTTACGGTGACTCAGTCAATCCGAATGTGTTTTTAGATGTAGGTCAATAATTTTCGATATCGCTAGAGCAGTGGCTAAAAGTAGGCGCTGCGATTCTAAATAAGACTTTTACAAGAACGATAGGGTGAAATAATGACAACATTAACATTTCAAAACGTGAAGCATATTTTAGCTGCATCTTTACTGAGTTTAGGTTTAGTTGCATGTGACAAAGGAAGTCAGTCTACTGAAAAAACGGCCGATACCACACAAACTACGTCAAGTATTGAACAGATCAAAAAGAATGGTGTGGTACGAATTGGCGTATTTAGTGATAAACCGCCGTTTGGATATTTAGATGCTCAAGGTAAAAATCAGGGCTTTGATGTAGAAATTGCTAAGCATGTCGCTAAAGACTTGTTGGGTGATGAAAACAAAGTTGAGTTTGTTTTAACTGAAGCGGCTAATCGTGTTGAATATTTAAAAGCCAATAAAGTCGATATTATTTTTGCAAACTTTACCGTTACACCTGAACGTAAAGAAGTGGTCGATTTTGCTAAGCCTTACCTAAAGGTTGCTTTGGGCGTAGTTTCTCCTAAAAGCCATCCGATTACTGATGTGGCTCAACTTAAAGATAAAACTTTGTTGGTAAATAAAGGTACAACGGCTGATTCATTCTTCACCAAGACTCATCCTGAAATTAAACTACAAAAGTATGAACAAAACACTGAAACTTTTGATGCTTTAAAAGATAGTCGTGGTGCTGCGCTTGCCCATGATAACTTGCTGGTTTTAGCTTGGGCTAAAGAAAATCCAAATTACACCGTTGGCATTACCAATTTAGGTGAGCAGGACTTAATTGCACCAGCAGTGAAAAAAGGCGATAAAGAGTTACTGGACTGGTTGAACCAAGACTTAGAGAAACTGGCAAAAGAAGGCGTGATTCATCAAGCTTATGAAAAAACTTTAAAACCAGTCTATGGCGATACGATTAATCCAAAAGATTTATTGGTTGAGTAATCGTGCTAATAACCTCTAATGATTAGAACTCTAGATAGTATTTACTCGAACTAAGATTCATCTACAGCCTGCCCATAATTTATAAAGGTAATGTTTTTGCAATATTTTTTATAGATGTAAACAGTGGTCAGGTTCTGTAGATGAGAAAGTTTTTTGGTTACTTTTTCCAAAAAAAGTAACAGAATTAGCTGATTGCTTTAGAGTTTAAAGGTAGGATTCAATCGTGCTAATTCTTTGACTTTATATTACTTTAACTTAAATAAAGTCGGCTCTGCTGCTAATTTATCTGCCAAATATTGAATCAACACACTCAATTTAGGCGGGACATGCCGTGTCGGTGGGTAGAGTAACCACAGCCCACCGCTATAATAGGTCTTAAAATACCAATCTGGTAAAACCTGAACTAAGGTACCTTGTTGTAGAGCATGGCGTGCAACGAAGTACGGCAAGCTCGCAATACCTAAATGCTGTAATGCAGCACTCAAACGCACACCCGTATGATTTGCTGCATAACGACCACGTACGGCAACACTTATCGATTTATTTCCTTGCTGAAATTTCCATTTTGAGTCACTGGCTTGTTCACCTAAGTAAATACATTCATGCTGCTTTAAATCATGAGGGTGGCTCGGTATGCCATGCTTGGCCAAATACTGAGGCGTAGCACAAACCAAGTGATCAATATCAATGAGTTTTCGACCCATAAGGCCACCCGGTGGTTGCTCTGTAATTCGAAGTGCTAAATCGACTCCATCATCAATGAGATCTACATAACGATCTTCTAAAAGCATTTGTATATCAATTTTCGGGTAGCGTTCTAAAAATTCGGGCAAATGTGGGTGAATCATAAAATGTCCCACAGCTTTCGGAACACTCATGCGAATAATACCTTCGGGTTCGACATGGAATTGGCCCGAACTTTCCATGACTGCTTGCGCAGCATTCACCATATCTAAACAACGTTGATAGACCTGTTGTCCACTTTCACTTAAACGAAGTTTCCGTGTGGTCCGATAGAGTAAGCGGGTACCTAAAGCACGTTCTAAACGAGCAATTGCACGACTAACAGCGGAAGGTGTGGTGCCAAGTTGTCTTGCAGTTTCGGAAAAACTTTCTGACTCGACCACCTTAACGAAGGTCGCCATTTCATTTAACAGAACCAGACTTTGATTTGTGCTCATGAGGCAAAAGTTATTTGGATTTTAATTGGATTATCGCGTCTAAAAAATCGCAATACAATCTTTTAGGTGATTTTCAGGAAACTAAATTGTTATGTGGCAGTTGTATGGGCATGAGTTTTTAACGCTAGCTCTTATTCACTTTATGGCGGTGATTTTACCGGGACCAGATTTTGTGATTACGGTAAGACAAAGTGTACGTTATGGCTACTTAATTGGATGTCTAACCGCAATTGGTATTGGTGTAGGGATTTCAGTGCATGTGTTTTATACACTTGTTGGTATTGGCTTTTTGATTCAGCAAAGTGAATGGCTCATGTCACTGATCAGAACAGCAGGGGCAGCTTATTTGATTTATTTAGGATGGCAGTGTTTACGTAGCCAGCCGAATACTAATATTGAAATTAATGGCCAAGCAAACGGTGATACGCCAAGTTTATTTAAAGCTTTTACTATGGGTTTTCTTACCAATGCATTAAACCCAAAAGCCACTATCTTTTTTCTGGCAATTTTTACGACGGTTGTAAGTACGACCACACCAATGAAAGTTCAGGTTTTTTATGGAGTGTGGATGTGTATGGTCAATGCTATCTGGTTTATGGTGGTGAGTGTACTGTTTGCACAGCCTATCGTACGTAAAAGATTTTTGGAGTTTGGGGTTTATTTTGAGAGGGTGATGGGATTGTTGTTGATTGGAATTGCATTGAGATTGATTTGGGGATTGTTTAATTAAGTTGGATATCTATTGATATTTCCTCAGGTTAAAGTCATCTGCAAGTTTTTAGACTAGCACAACGGAGTCCATACTTGCATTTGCTCGTGCTAAATTTCATCCACAGCCTGCCCATAATTTATAAAGATAATGTATTTGCAATATTTTTTGAAAAATGAAAACAGAGAACAGGTTCTGTGGATGAGAAAGTTTTTGGTTACTTTTTTAAAAAAGTAATGGAATTAGCTACTTTTTTTGGAGACAAAAACGGTAAGACTCCGCCGTGATAACCACTAATAATTTTTAGCTCAACCTAAAGTCATCTGCGAACTATTGCATAGCACGACAGAGTATTATCGCTTAAAGTTTTAATTTCTTCAGTCGCCTTCGGCTGGACTTACTTTGGTTTCGCTCAAAGTAAGCAAAAGCATTGTCATCTGCAAAACCTGTCGACTTATTTCATTTAACTAGTGTTTCACAGAAACAGAATCTTTTTGATGCTACGCAGGTTGCAGACGACTTTTGCTCGAGTAAATGTGGTGCTAGGACTATTTGAGTTTTAATAGTTTCCTCATTGAAAAATTGAATTTTAATGATGGCAAATTAATTATAAAAAAAGACCGCTCAAAAGCAGTCTTTTCTACAAATAGATTTAATTGCTACGCCTATTACGCGTCAGTTGATGTAACACTGACACCAATAAATCAATTTCTTCAGTCGTATTATAAAAAGCCAAAGACGGACGCACAGTCTGTTCTACACCAAAACGACGTAAAATCGGCTGTGCACAGTGGTGGCCAGAACGTACAGCAATACCATGTTGATTTAAAGCTTTACCGACTTGTTCGGTTGAATAGCCTTGTAAAGTAAAGGACATCACACTGGCTTTGTGATGCGCCGTTCCGATCAGGCGTAAACCAGACACACTACTCAGCGCATTTTGACCATATTCGAGTAGATCATGTTCATAGCGAGCAATGTTATGAATGCCTAGACTTTCTACATATTCAAGTGCAGCACCTAAACCAACAGCATCGGCAATGTTTCCAGTTCCAGCTTCAAACTTGTTTGGTGCAGGTTGGTAAACTACTTGTTCGAAGGTGACATCCTGAATCATGTTACCGCCGCCTTCCCAAACAGGCATATTTTCTAGCAACTCTGGTTTTGCATAGACCGCACCAATGCCCGTCGGCCCAAATACTTTATGTCCAGAGAACACAAAAAAGTCTGCATCGAGAGCTTGTACATTGGTAGGGATGTGCGAAACAGATTGCGCGCCATCAACTAAAACGCGTACACCTTTGGCATGGGCAATTTTAATGACTTCAGCAACAGGTGTGACTGTACCTAAAGCATTCGAAACTTGAGTAATTGACAGCAGTTTAGTGCGTTCATTAATCAGTTTTGGTAACTCTTCTAAAATAATCTGGCCCGTGTCATCCACAGGAATGACTCTTAATTTCGCTCCAGTTTTTTTAGTGAGTTGATACCAAGGCACAATATTGGCATGGTGTTCTAAGTGAGAAACAATAATTTCATCACCTTCACCAATATTTTGCTCACCCCATGTTTTTGCAATCAGGTTAATGCCTTCGGTTGTTCCTCGAACAAAGATAATTTCTTTAGAAGAGGGGGCACCAATAAATCGGGCAACTACATTTCTTGCATGTTCATAGGCATCAGTTGCACGAGCCGCTAACTCATGGGCAGCACGGTGAATATTTGAGTTTTCATGCTGATAAAAATAAGCAATCCGGTCAATCACACGCTGCGGTTTTTGTGTGGTCGCTGCATTATCAAACCAGACCAAAGGTCGACCGTTGATGCGTTCCTGTAAAATTGGAAAATCGCGACGTATGGCATGTACATCGAGTGGTTGCGCACTGCTTGCCACAAAGATTGGTTGTGATGGTTGATAATGGCTATAACTTTGTCCACTTTGAGGCAAGTCTAAAAAATAAAATGCAGAGCTTGCTGAACTTTGGGTAGGCGTGTTCGTTGCAAAACGATCTTCCGTCAGTAAGGACTTTAGCTGGTCACCATGTGGCAACTGAAAAGACTGCGCAACCGAATAATTGTCTTCAACACCTTTAACAGATGGTTCTGTTGCATTGGGGGCAGAAAAATCATTTAAAAAATAATAAGGTGATTCACCAGCACCCGTTGGTAAGTTTGGTTCAATGCGTGGCACATTTGGTTCACTATGAGCAGCTTGTGGCAAATGTGGTTCAAATGGTGGGCGTGGTAAATTAGCTCCACCAACCACAGGCGCAGACGCTACAATTCGGCGTTCAGGGTAGTCGGGCAAATTTGGAATATGCTCAGGATATTCCGGATTGAGACTTTTCTGAAAGGCGATATTGGGCGCACGACCACTGAGTGCAGAAAATGGTTCACCCGGTTGTGGTGGGTGCGGTGGTGCTCCGACAGGTAAATCCAAGTTAAGGCCCGATGGAGAAGTCGAACTGCTTGAGCTTGGCACTGCTGAAAAAAACTCATTAGCAAGTCGAGCAATGGTGGACTCATCAGGGAAGTTGGCTGGTGGGTTAACACCAGTCACTTCAGGCCCCGTTGGACTACCTTGCAGATTACTTGTAGTTAACTGGGTAGTCATGATATTTGTCCACCTCCACATCATCTAACACTGCCAAAGCATCGTCTGTTAATACTGCAAGTGAGCAATATAACGAGATTAGATACGACGCAATCGCGTTACGGTTGATTCCCATAAAACGTACTGAAAGCCCCGGTGACTGTTCACCCGCAAGACCCGGTTGGAACAAACCAACAATCCCTTGACGCTTTTCACCAACACGAAGCAGCAAGATTTTAGTTTTGCCATCTTCTACAGGAATTTTATTTGATGGAATAAGTGGAATTCCGCGCCATGTAATGAACTGCGAACCAAACAGACTAACCGTTGGAGGCGGTACACCACGGCGTGTACATTCACGGCCAAATGCTGCAATCGCATCAGGGTGTGCTAGGAAAAATCCCGGTTCTTTCCAGACTTTACGTAGCAAATCATCAAGATCATCAGGAGTAGGTGGGCCATTTAAAGTCGAAATACGTTGGTCATCTGTCACACTTGCCAGTAAACCGTATTCCGGGTTATTGATAAGCTCACTTTCTTGACGTTCTTTAATGGTTTCAATGGTTAAGCGAAGCTGTTCTTTAATTTGGTCATGTGGGCTGCTGTAAAGGTCGGCAACGCGTGTATGTACATCTAAAACAGTAGATACACCATTTAAAAAGTATTCGCGTGGCTCTGGGTCATAATCAACAAAAGTCTGAGGTAAAGTTGCTTCATCACGTTGTGTACAAGCCACCTGAATATCATCGGTATTATTGACACGGTTTAGGCGATAAATACCTGCTTCAACAGGAATCCACTGAAGTAAGTGAGTCAGCCAGCGGGGAGTAATCGTGGAAAGTTGGGGAGCTGTCTTGGTCGCATTAGCCAGTTGACGCGCTGCGTGGTCCCCAAGTGCAAGTTGGGCTTTGTCTGTATTTTTCGCCATGAATCATTTTTCCTTATTACATTGGCTTTTTGAAAATAAAAATTCTAGGATGCATATAAACTAGAATTAGTTCTGGTTTTAAAATTAAAATCGCGTTATAAATTTTTTAAATACTGAGCTTATTAATGAGTTATCTATTTTCTAAATAAAAATATATTTAAACTAGAAATAAGCATTTTATTAATCTGCACGTTCTTTGTTTATTTATCTCCTTATCTATTTATTTCACATCTATAGTTTTTAACCGGCAATATGATTTTTTTGATAAGACTCATTCGGTGACTGTAAAATCTGGCTACCTGCAGCAACACTATGGGTTAGCCAAACATTCCCCCCAATAATTGACCCTCGACCAATCGTAATACGACCTAAAATAGTGGCGCCTGCATAAATCACGACATCATCTTCAACAATTGGATGGCGTATATAGTCTTTTTTCAAACCACCATCATCATTGGTTTCAAAGCGTTTTGCTCCAAGGGTCACGGCCTGATAAATACGAACGCGTTCCCCAATCACGCAAGTCTCACCAATCACCACACCCGTACCATGATCAATGAAAAATCCTTTACCGATTTGTGCACCCGGATGAATATCAATACCTGTTGCAGAGTGAGCCAACTCCGAAATAATGCGTGACAATAAAGGCACTTGAGCATAGAGCTGATGGGCAATTCGGTGATAGATAATCGCAAATATGCCCGGATAGCAGAGTAATACTTCGTCTACACTATGTGCTGCTGGATCACCTTCATAAGCCGCCCGCACATCGCCGTCTAAAAGGCGCCGTATAGAGGGCAAAGTGTTGGCAAAATCCTGCACAATAGTTTGAGCAAGTTCTTGTGGCTGCTGCACTAGGCTTGAATGACTCAAATGTCGTTTCGCTTCATAATTTAAAGCCAGTTGTACTTGAGCATGTAAAGCTGTTAGTACCCGATTTAAAGTATAGGCAATATAAGAATCTTCAGTTTCCTGACGTAAGTCGGCAGGGCCTAAACGCATTGGAAATAAAATCCCGCACAGGTCATCTAAAATGGCCTTTAAAGCTTCTTTAGATGGAAGTTCACGGCCCCCAAATTCTTTGGTCCTGTGTTGCTGCTGACGCCAGTCATGCCTTGCTTGTTGTAAACCTTGTACAACCGCATTAATGTTCCATTGAGTCACAAGCTTTCCTTGATTCACTGAAAATTGATTGAAGTATTAGTCTTGTTGCCAAGGAAGTTGGTGGATGCGCCAGCCATTTTTCTGATTACGCTGTTGCTGTCCATTTAGATCACCTTCAAAGCCTTCAAGAACGTTATAAATGTGTTCAAAACCTACATTAAATGCGGCTTCGGCAGCTTGTGCTGAACGGTTGCCACTACGGCATAACAAAAGAATGGTTTTGTCTTTACCAACTTTTGATTCAAGTTCTTTTAAAAAGCGTGGATTACGGTTAAATGATGTGCCTGTTGCCCATGCAACATGGATACTTTCAGGGACATAACCCACAAATTTACGTTCTTCATTGGTACGCACATCAACTAAAACAGCTTCTCCTTGTTGTACGAGTTGCCATGCGTCAACAGGTGATAAACTGCCACTAAAATTTAGTTCGTGTTCTTGTGCATATTGCTGCGCTTTAGCAAGAATATCTTCGGCTGAAAAGGATGTATTTGAACCATTTGAGATAAAACTTTGTGGAGTTTCAGTATTTAATTTAGCGTTCATTGAATATATCCTTATCTTTGATTCAGATTGTTAAGGTTCAATTTACGCGGTTTTAAATATAAGCAAAAATAAGGAATATCTATTTATATATATTATTTTGATAAATAAGAGCGGTGGATATTTTATATAAAACAGTATTAGTTAATCTTATAAAGTTATTAAAATAAAATAGATTTAAGAAATTTTATTATTTAGTAAAAACCGTACAGATTAAAATAATCCGCACGGTTTTTAAAATTAAGCAAATCCACCATTTACACGAATGACTTGAGAGTTTACCCAGCGCCCATCTGGACCAGCCAGCATGGCCACTACGCCAGCAATTTCGTCAGGTGTCCCGATTCGTTCCAATGGAGCAAGTTTTGCAATCGCCGCCACTTGCTCTTCAGTTTTTCCATTATAAAAAAGGTCAGTGCCTATCGGGCCGGGCGCAACGGCATTTACAGTGATATTGCGTCCACGTAACTCATTTGCTAACACATGTACCAAACCTTCGACACCTGCTTTTGAAGCAATATAAGGACCATATGCCGGAAAAGATTTGGCAATTACACTGGTTGAAAGTGCAATAATCCGACCACTATCTGGCACTGTTTCGGCAGCATGCGCCAATATTAAAAACGAGCCACGTAAATTGGTATGAATCACTTTATCGAAATCTGGCAGGCTTTCAGGTGTAATTTTTGCCATAGGCATAATACCGGCACTATGAACTACCACATCTACTTGACCATTAATGGCTTTTGCTTCTTGAAATAAACGGCTCACCTCATGTTCATTTGCAACGTCCGCTTGAATAGCTAAGGCTTGACCACCTTGCTCAATAATATGTTCTACAGTGGCTTGGGCATGCACTTTATTGCCAGCATAATTAACTATCACATAAAAACCATCTTGAGCTAAACGTTCTGCAATAGCACGGCCAATACCACGTGATGCACCAGTAACCAGAGCTGTTTTTCTTGAAATATTCATTTTTAGATTGCCTATTTGATTAAGTATGGCTTATTTTAATAATATAGAAATATGGGATAAATCATCAGAATTGGATAAGATAATTCCATATTTATTAATAATAGACAGGGTTAAAAGCGAGCACTATGGATAAATTTGATACCTTGCAACTTTTTACCCGCATCGTAGAGCTGGGTAGTTTTAGTCAGGCAGCCGATCAGCTGAATATCCCACGCGCTACAGCAAGTAACGCCATTAAAGAGTTAGAGAGTAATTTACAGTGCCGTTTATTAGAGCGGACGACTCGGCATGTAAGACCATCACTAGATGGACAGGCATTTTATGAACGCTGCACACAAATATTATCGGAACTTGATGATGCCGAATCATCTTTACGGAATGTAATTGCTCAGCCCCGTGGTTTATTACGTGTCGATTTATCAGGCGCACATGCGACTAAAATTGTTTTACCCAATATCGATCAATTTCATCAACTGTATCCCGACATTGAACTGGTAATCAGTACGGGTGACCGCTTGGTTGATCTGATTAGGGAAGGCATAGACTGCGTGGTGAGAGCGGGACGTTTGGATGATTCCACTTTAATTGCTAGACATTTGATCGATATGCCGCAAGTGATTTGTGCAAGTCCTGACTATTTAAATAAACATGGAACGCCAGAGCAACCAGAAGATTTATTATCACATTATTGTGTCAATTTCTTTTCGACATCAGGCGGACGGAATTATCCATTTGAATTGATGGTGAATGGCAAAAAACAAGATTATTTTTTGAAAAGTTGGATCGCGGTAAATGATGCTGAAAACTATGTATTATCTGCCTTACAAGGGGCTGGCTTAATTCAAGTACCGCGCTACCATGTGGCAAATGAATTAAAAAGTGGGCGACTGGTTCAGGTTTTATCTGAGTGGGAAATTCCGAAGATGTCAGTTTCTGCTTTATATCCGCAGCATCGGCAGCTCTCACCACGCGTACGAGTTTTTGTAGCTTGGCTGAGTGAGTTATACACGAGTTATTTTGCCAACTTTGAATACCCGCAAAAATGAAATATCTTGCGGGTAAGTCAAAAACTAAATGATATTTTTAAGACTGATTCTGCAATTTATCTTGAGTCTTGGTCTCAAAATCACTCGCATCATGGCGTTCATGCAACTGCGTAGCTAAATCACCAAAGGTACGATTTACCATACGGCCACGTTGTACCGCAGGGCGCGCTAAAATCGCATCTGCCCAACGTTGAACATTTTTATATTGATCGACACCTAAAAACTCCGCGCCGTTATACACCCAGTTTTTAACAAGACCGCCATACCAAGGGAACGCTGCAATATCAGCAATGCTATATTCAGAACCAGCCAAATATTCGTTTTTTGCCAGATGCTGATCTAATACATCAAGTAAGCGTTTTGTTTCCATTGCAAAGCGGTTAATCGCATATTCAATTTTAACAGGGGCATAAGCATAAAAATGTCCAAAACCACCACCTAAGTAAGGTGCACTGCCCATTTGCCAGAATAACCAATTGAGGCATTCAGTACGTGCAGCAATATCAGTCGGAATAAACGCTTTAAACTTTTCAGCCAAGTAAAGCAAAATTGAGCCAGATTCAAATACTCTTAATGGCGGGTTTTGGCTATGGTCAACCAATGCTGGAATTTTAGAGTTGGGATTAATGTCTACAAAGCCACTACCAAATTGCTGTCCTTCACCGATTTTAATCAGCCATGCATCATATTCAGCATCTTTATGTCCTAACGCTAAAAGCTCTTCAAGCAAAATAGTAACTTTTTGACCATTAGGCGTTGCTAAAGAGTAGAGTTGGAGCGGATGTTTTCCTACTGGAAGTGTATGCTCGTAACGCGCACCTGAGGTAGGTTGGTTTAAATCGGTTTTTTCTCCAGTCCATTGCCAAACTTGTGGAGGAATATAGTTTGAATTACTCATTTTTTATCTCATGTTTGGTGTAAATATAAGGATTTATTTATGTCGCAAGGCAAGCCATTTTTGTACGGTCGGACGTTGCCATTGCTGTAATGCATAATTTTTTAGGCGCTCTGGTACAGCATCACCATTTTGAATAAGACGTTGCAACATTAATGCAAGTTCAGCATCCACAATGCTCCATGAACCAAAAAGAAATTCGGCATCAGACGCAAGAAGTTTTTCTGCAACAAAGAAAAGTTTTTCTGCTGCTTTTTGGCCTTGTTCGGAAAGTGGAGTGGACTTGGGCTGAATAAAAATAACATCGGTTGGACGCTCAGTTCTTAGTGCCACTAAGTCCGATCTGAGCCATGCCTGTATTTGTCTTGCTCTTGCGCGAGCTTGAATATCTTTGGGATAAATAGCTGTGTCTGGATAAAGCTCTTCAAGATATTCCAAAATGGCAGAAGATTCTGATAAGGCAAAATCGTTATGCTCAAGTACAGGCACTTTAGCTGTTAATGACTTTTCTACAAAAGATGTTTCAAACTGGCCTTGCTGACCTAAGTCGATGGTTGCTATTTCAAATGGAATTTGTTTTTCGTGTAGTCCTACAAAAACTGTAAATGCATAGGGACTTAGAAATTGTGAATCTGTATACAGCTTAAAATGCTCGTTATTCATTGTTATTGTCCGTATGATAAACAGATGGGTCTAGTCTAAGTGAGCTAAGCCAAGATTGGGTAGCTTTTTTGTGGAAAAGCTTTATCGGTTTTTGAACTAAGCTATTTCGGTGGTCAACGTTAGGGTTTAATGTGCTGAAAATGTTGACGAACAATGCTAAGCCAAGCTTGTACTGCTGGTGAAACAGGAAGATTTTTTTTCCAAGCCATCACTAAGTGCCACTGAATATTTGGTTTTTCGAGTGGTACCGCTGCAAATAAACTAGGATCAAGCATGTCGGTATAATACTGCGGGAGAAGCGCGATTCCCATGCGTTGTAAAACCATATCTGCCAAGAGGTGCCATTGGCTGGTACGGCAAGCAATGGTTGGGTAAAAACCATGCTGCTTACAGGCATCGAGAATAATACTGTTTAAAGAGAAATTTTCAGGAAACATTAAAAATGATTGGTGTTGTAGCTCTTCTAGATTTATTTTTTTACGGGTTGCCCAAGTCGCATCCCGACGTAAAAGAACCATTAAAGGGTAGTTACATAACTCGATGCTATTAAAAGTTTGTTCATCAAAAGGCTGCAATAAAACGCCAACGTCTAACTCATTGTTAAGCAAAGCTTGTTCAATACCGCGTGAACCCACTTCCATAAAAGCCAATTCAATATCTGGCCATTGACGATGAAAGTCAAATAGGGCAGTCGTTAGGAGCTGCGAACCTAAAGGTGGAACGCCAAGTTTTAAAGTACCTGTTTTTAATTGTTGATAGTTTTCTATTTCAAGAAAGATGTTTTGCTCTGCTTGAAGAAGCTCGACTGCATGTTGATAAATACGCTCTCCAATTTCAGTTAATTCAATTTGTCTTTTTCGTCCATGATCGGGTTTAACCAAAAGCTGTACCTGAAGCTGCTCTTCGAGTTGTTGTAATATTTTACTAATGGTGGGCTGAGTCAGATATAACTCTTCAGCAGTACGGGTAAAACTTTTAGTTTTAACCAGAGTAACAAAGCACTGTAATGATTTTAGAGAAAGCATAATAAAGAATAGGTTATTCCATTTTGGAATAATATTAACATGAATAATTCATATTTAGCAGGTTTAACCAAGCTAGCATAATAGTGTAGTTAACCATTTAATTTCGAAAAATGAGTACTGAATCTGCTTCTGGAACACCCTCACAACCATCACTGTTCGTGTTAGTTAAACAAATTCTCATTTTGGCTGGTTTTTGGTGGATCGGGTATCTCTTACACCAAAAACTCGGTGTGCCTGTCTCGGCAGGTATTTTAGGTATGTTTTTATTGCTTTTATGCCTGTTCTTTAAAATTATCAAAATGGATCAGGTGGCAATGGGAGCAACCGTGGTTTTAGGTGAGCTATTACTGTTTTTTGTGCCTGTAGTCGTTGCCGTTGTCCAGTATAAAACCCTGTTTATGACCGAAGGATGGCAAATCGTCTTAAGCATTGCTGTTGGAACCATTTTAGTCATGTTAAGCACTTCACTGACTATTCATTATTACAATCGTTTGAAGGCTTATTTACAGGCTAGAAAACGTCTTCAACATAAGCATATCTAAAGAGCATAATGACATGAATATCTGGTCAATTCTTTGTCTCATCTGGACTTTGGTCGCTTATGTTGTGGCAAAGCGAATCTATCAGAAACATCCAAAACTTTGGTTATCACCCGCAATTAGCGTGCCTGTACTTACCATCATTTTGATGACGATTTTTGGAATTTCATACCAAACTTATTCAGAAGATACCCAGTGGATTGTTAATTTATTAGGTCCTGCAACGGTAGCTTTCGCTATACCGATTTATCGTTATCGGGAAACGATTCGTAAAAACCTCGGAGTTCTTACGATTGCGATTATTGTCGGCATGAGTGTAGGCGTGATGACTGCTTATAAAATGGCGCAGTGGTTTCACTTTAGCCCTGAAGTCACCAACAGTTTGATGGCACGTTCTATTTCAACACCTTTTGCCATGATTTTAGCTGAAGATATTCATGGTTCGGCAGCATTGGTTTCCCTATTTACCGTTATTACCGGTTTGGTCGGTATGATTTGTGGCGATGCAATTTTAGCGATTACTAAAATCCGTTCTAATGTGGCCAATGGGGCGGCCTTTGGTAATGCAGCGCATGGTTTTGGTACAGTTAGAGCACAGCAGCGCAATAGTGAAGAAGGTGTAATTGCCAGTTTAACCATGGTCATTGCAGGTATTTTAATGGTACTCATTGGGCCATTTGCCATTCATCTATGGTTGCTGTTGTAGGCCTTATCTAAAAAGGCCTGTCATATTGTTGAATAATCTTTGATAATTTTTTGATAGCTTGTTGCATCAGTTCGGGTTCAAAATCCCCTAAACCGACAATCAGACCCGAACGTTGCTGTTCTTTTGAAAATGTCGGTGAAATTGCTTTAATGGCAATACCTGCATCGACTGCCGAGCTTGCAACGTCAATATCATTAATATGCTGAGCAAGCCATAACACCATGTGCATGCCTTGATCGCCCGGTTGTAACCAAGCAAGCTCTTGAGGTATGTATTTTTCAATCAAGCCAATAATGTATTCACGGACTTCCGCATAGACATTCCGAGTCCGTCGGATATGCCGCTCTAAATAGCCTTCTTGAATAAAAGCAGCCAAAACATGCTGGTCGGCAGCAGGTGGATGTCGATCAATTAATACTCTTAGCCCACAAAAAGGAGCTACCAGTTCTTTAGGTAACACGGCATAGCCAAGCCTAAGCGATGGAAATAAGACTTTGCTGAAAGTCCCAAGATAAATGACTTGGTCAGGTGCCATGCCTTGTAAAGATGGGAAGGGCTGACCGTTATAGCGAAGTTCACTGTCATAGTCATCTTCAATGATCCATGCATTTTGCTGTTTTGCCCAAGCTAATAAAGCTGTACGTCTTGCTAGACTCATTGGCATGCCAAGTGGATATTGGTGAGATGGGGTTACAAACGCAGCACGGGCATGTTTAGAAAGCTTAATTCCGGTTTCAACCTGAATGCCTTCTTCATCAACAGGAACACGCACCATTCGAATGTTTTGCATAGTATGCTCAAAAATGGCTGTTGTCCCACGATAAGCTGGATCTTCAACCCAAACTTCATCTTTCGCTTCAAATAAAATTTGGCTGCAAATATAAAGTGACTGTTGAATGCCGGGCGTAATCACAATTTGTTCAGGTTCGCAGTGGACAGAACGTGAGCGTCGTACATAGTCTGCTATAGCAATTCTTAGTGATAATACACCTTGGGGTTCGCCATATCCTGAAGGAACACCTGCTCCCCGAGATCTAAATTTATTACCAAATTTACGCCAGATATCACTTGGTTGAGTACGGCCGACGGGGACAGATACCGCAAAAGGAACATGGGGAAGTGGCTTAAATTCATCAAGCACTTTGGCATATGAACGTGCCGATTTGGTCAAAGATATCGAGTTAGGTTTATTTTCTTTTGATGAATGTTGTATTACAGGTGTTTTAACCAAAGCATGAGACACATAAGTGCCAGTTCGTGGTTGAGAGTCAAACACACCTTCAGCTAAAAGCTGATCATAAGCTTCAATAATGGTTCCGCGAGCGACACCTAGGGTTAAAGCTAGTTCACGAGAAGAAGGCAATGGATCGCCGGGTTGTAAATCACCACTTTGTACAGCTTCACGTAAAGCTTGAGTCAGTTGAGCACTTATCTTTCCTTGGCTTTTATCAATCTTTGCAATAGACGGAAGTTCCACAACTTTTGCCATTCTTGCCATAATTCTGGTCTACTTAAAAAAATGCAAAGTGGTTCTTTTTAATAAACCACATAAACCAGAAAATTTACAACACAAAATATAAATAGCCCTGATATTTACAGCGAGGTTTTTAGCCATGTATATCCCTGATGATTTTGCAGAAAACCGTTTGGATGTATTGCATTCTCTTATTGCAGACTATCCATTTGGGGTGCTTTTTACGCATGGAAGTAATGGCTTAGATGCAAATCATCTTCCATTCGAGTTGCAAGCAAATGAAGGGAAATTTGGCATGCTACATGCCCATGTGTCACGAAATAATTCTGTTTGGCAGGACATTAAAAATGGAGATGAGGTGTTGGTCGTTTTTCAAGCAGGCGATGCTTATATTTCACCAAACTGGTATCCATCTAAACATGAACAGCACAGACAAGTACCGACGTGGAACTATAGGGTTGTGCATGCTTATGGCAAAGTGACAATTCGAGATGATGAGCGTTATGTTCGTGGTGTGGTGGCTCGTTTAACCCGTACTCATGAAGCATCTCAACCTGAACCATGGAAAATGTCCGATGCACCAAAGGATTATCTTGAACTGATGTTAAAAGCCATTGTAGGTATTGAGATTGAAATTACCAAGCTGCAAGGGAAATCAAAACTTGGGCAAAACAAAGAACGCCGAGACATTTTAGGTGCGGCAGATGGCCTATCGAAATCTGGTCATCAAACTATAGCGAATGCCATGTACAGTGTGGCTGAGTTAAATAAATAATTTTGAAAATATAAAAGCTTAAGATCAATTGAGGAGATAAAGATGTCTTTGACTACACCTGTTGAATTAGTGGGTGAGCACGTTATTTTAAAGCCGCTAGATGTAACTCAAGCTGAAGCGCTCAAAGAGGCCGTTTGCGATGGGGAGCTCTATAATCTTTGGTATACCCGTGTGCCAAGACCTGAACAGATGACTGCTGAAATTGAAAGACGTCTTGATTTGCAAAAATCCGGCTCTATGTTGCCTTTTTATATTGAAGACCGAAAAACGGGACGAGCGTTGGGCATGACAACACTCATGCATATTGAAGAAGCGCATCGCCGTGTAGAAATTGGTTCGACATGGTACCGCAAATCTGCACAGCGTACGCCTGTAAATACTGAGTGTAAAAAGCTATTGTTGGCTCATGCATTTGAGACTTTAAAGTGTATTGCGGTTGAGTTACGCACATCTTCTTTAAATGTTCAAAGCCAAGCCGCGATTGTACGCTTGGGTGCAAAGCTAGACGGTGTGCTAAGAAGCCATCAAATTGTGAAAGATGATATTTTGCGGGACACTCATGTTTATAGCATTTTAAAACATGAGTGGCCTGCGGTTCGCCAAAATCTGGAATGGTTATTGAATAAACCGCGTTAGGAATTAATGCATAAGTCTATATTCTTGTGGAGTATTACCCGTCCAGTTTTTAAATGCTCTGCTAAAAGAATTGTGCTCTTGAAAGCCCAATAGAAATGAAATTTCACCTGTACTCATTGATGACTTTTCTAAGTAATGTTGGGCAAGAGATTGACGTGTTGTATCCAAAAGCGTTTTAAAATTAGTTTGCTCTTCTAAAAGTAGCCGTTGTAGCGTACGTTTGCTCATCGCGAGTCGTTGTGCAACATCTTCTATTGTACATAGTCCAGCAGGTAGGTTTTCTAAAAGTATAGCTTTAACTTTTTCGCTAACTGTTGCATCTTCATCAAGCTGTATAAGACTACGTTGCAAGTTTGGCTCGAAAAAAGACCACATGGTCGGGTTGGCTGTTAAAAAAGGACGTTCAGCATCTTGGCGTGAAAAGACAATTGAAATGTGTTCACTTTTTTGTGGAAGTACGCCAAAAAATGTTTTGTACTCCGCCAGATTATTAGGTAAATCGGGCAGTGTAACTTTCAAAGGTATAACCTGATGTCTTGTACATATTCTTGCTAATTGAGCAAAGAAGACCAGTTCTGACATGGCAAGACTTTGCGGCGTTGGCGTAGATACATTATAAAATTTGAGTTCTAGCGTTGTTGTGTCGTTATCAATTGCTACTTGTAACTGCATTGGCCCAATCAGTCTTTTAAATTCAGATAGACGCTGTATCGCAATATTGAAGTTGGGACTACAAATACAGGCAAAAATCGCTGGGTCAAAAAGCTCAACTGTAATCATTTGACCGATTTTTAAAGGTAAGTCATTTATTCCTGCAAGTTGTTCAATTGCGTGCCAAAAATTGAAATATTGAACGGGCGTAAGGCTTGCATCTTTACGGTTGAATAAATCAAGCGGTAGAGATGCCAAACGTAATGCATCTTCAAGATTTATGCCTAGGTCGTTCAGTAATAACTTCCAGTTGGTATTTAGGGCAAAATTTGAAGCATATTTCATTTGAGCATCTCAACATTAAACTTATATGGGTCACTTCATTTATTTAATAACTGACATCACCATACGATCAAACACACGGTCGCCAAACCATTTACGTACAAATATCATCAGTTTGGCATATTTGCCACCCACATAACGTGTTTTAGGTGAGGATGCATGAACAGCTTTCATCAGCATATCAACGACAACTTGCACGTCTGAAAGTTCACCTTTTTCAACAGAGGTATGTGTTGAGTTAGCAACTGCGGCTGCCATATGGCTATACGCACTTTGCCCTGAACGTTCAAGCATAGGTTGGACCATTACATCTGCAAATTCAGTTGCGATAGCACCCGGTTCAATGACAACAACATCAATATTAAATGATTTTAACTCTAAACGTAGACAGTCAGACCAGCCTTCAACTGCATGTTTACTCGCATGATACCAACTACCAAGTGGGGTATAAATTTTCCCACCCATTGATGAAATATTGATAATTCGACCCTGCATTTTTTTACGCATACTAGGCAGAACCTTTTGGGTTAAATAGGCCATACCAAACAGATTCACTTCAAATTGATAGCGTGCATCGGCAAGGGTAGTATCCTCCATTGCACCATACATACCAAAGCCTGCGCAGTTAACTAAAATATCAACACCCTGGGTTTCTTTTTCAATAGTTTTCACAACTTGGTCGATATCATCCTGATTGGTAATATCCATTTTTAATGTATGAGCACCAAGTGCTTTTAGTTCTTGCATAGCATCAACGCGACGAGCAACGGCATAAACAGTTGCACCTTCTTTGAGTAATGCTTTGGTAAATGCTTTTCCCATACCAGATGATGCGCCTGTGATGAGAACGATTTTTTCTTTAACTGTGTTCATATTCTGTCTCTCAACTAAAGTTTTAAGGAACTTGCTTTTCGATAGAGACATCATAGGAATTTGAACGATATTTATCCAAATCGAATGGCGACAATGTTTAATCAAAGTGCGCCAAATTTTAGTAAAGATCATTTATTAGAAATAGAAAAATAAACTCTGCATAAAGCGAAAGCTTATTTTTTGTTTAATCATGATGAACATAGGGCAATTAATAACCACGGGATTAAGCCATACTTAAATCATTAACCTGAAGTTAATAACAGCTCATCTAGGTTGATTGATCGAAAGTCCATAAAGCGTTTTTATAGATTCAGAACAAAACTGCGATCTATAGGTAAGTACATGGAAGGATCAGTTCAGAATAAAGAACGATTATGGACAAAGCGGCGTCATGCCAAACAACTAAAACTAGAGATGGCAAACCAATATATCGATGGTGTGGTGATTCCAACTCAAGACATTATTAAAGTTTTGGAAACCTTAATTACACCGGGTGACAAAGTTGTACTCGAAGGGAATAACCAAAAGCAGGCTGATTTTTTATCGCGCTCTTTGGCTCAAACCAATCCAGATATTTTGCATGATTTGCATATGATCATGCCAAGCGTAGGGCGTTCAGAACATCTTGATCTGTTTGAAAAAGGCATTGCGCGTAAGCTCGATTTTTCTTTTGCTGGCCCGCAAAGTTTACGTATTAGTCAGTTAATTGAAGATGGACTATTAGAGATTGGTGCGATTCATACCTATATCGAGTTGTATTCACGTTTGGTAGTCGACCTCATTCCAAATGTGGTGCTCTCAGCGGGCTTTATGGCAGACCGCCAAGGCAATATCTATACAGGTCCAAGTACCGAAGATTCTCCAGCACTTATTGAACCTGCTGCTTTTAGTGACGGTATCGTGATTGTTCAGGTCAATGAACTGGTCGATGACGTCTCAGAGTTACCCCGTGTCGATATTCCTGCCTCTTGGGTGGATTATGTGGTGGTCGCAGATCAGCCATTTTATATCGAACCGTTATTTACTCGAGACCCGAAACATATCAAGCCAGTGCATGTGCTCATGGCGATGATGGCAATTCGCGGAATTTATGAAAAGCATAATGTGCAATCGTTAAACCATGGTATTGGTTTTAACACTGCGGCAATTGAACTGATTTTACCGACCTATGGTGAGTCTTTAGGTTTAAAAGGAAAAATCTGCCGAAACTGGACTCTGAATCCACATCCAACCTTAATTCCAGCGATTGAAACGGGATGGGTTGAAAGCGTGCATTGTTTTGGTACCGAACTCGGTATGGAAAAATATGTTGCTGCTCGTCCCGATGTTTTCTTTACAGGTCGTGATGGCGCTTTACGTTCCAACCGCATGATGTGTCAGCTCGCAGGTCAGTACGCCGTTGATCTATTTATTGGTGCAACTTTGCAAGTTGATGGCATGGGGCATTCTTCGACCGTTACCAAAGGTCGTTTGGCTGGTTTCGGTGGTGCACCAAACATGGGGCATGATCCACGTGGACGTCGTCACGATACGCCAGCATGGCTGGATATGCGTTTGCAAGGTGCCAATGAAACAGAAACCTATTTGGCACGTGGTAAAAAGTTAGTTGTTCAAATGGTGGAAACCTTCCAGGAGGGTGGCAAGCCAACTTTTGTAGAACGTCTTGATGCGATTGATGTGGCTAAAAACGCAGGTTTGCCTTTAGCCCCGATCATGATTTATGGCGATGATGTGACCCATTTACTCACCGAAGAAGGCATCGCTTATCTATATAAAGCAAGCAGCCAAGAAGAACGTCAAGCCATGATTGCTGCGGTGGCAGGTGTGACCAGTATTGGTTTAACTCAAGACCCGAAAACAACAGCACGTTTAAGAAGTGAAGGCTTGGTGGTATTCCCTGAAGATTTAGGTATTCGTCGCACTGATGCAACACGAGAACTTTTAGCTGCAAAAAATATTGCCGACTTGGTGACATGGTCTGATGGTTTATATCAACCCCCTGCAAAATTTAGGAGTTGGTAATGATGGCACAAGTTCAATATCAAACGCTCAGCGATAGTCAGCTTTTGGCAAGTTTAGCAGTCGAAGCGTTAATTGATGAAGTGAATCTGACCCCTAAGCCCGCCTTGGTAGATCGCCGTGGCAGTGGTGCGCATGATGACCTGACTTTGGAGTTAATGGAGCGCTCTGCGAAAAGTTTAGGGCCTATGTATGATGCGATGGCGCAAGCTGCAAAGCATCATGGAAAAGTCTGTTTAGCTTTGCGTGAAGACATTGGAGAAATCGGTCGCCAAGGTGAAAAGACCATGATGTTGGCAACAGATGGTGTAAATACACACCGCGGTGCAATTTGGGCCTTGGGTTTAATGGTTACCGCAGCAGCATTGGCGCGCAGTAATCAGCAATATTTATCGGCTGTTGAGCTATGCCAGTTAGCAGGCCAGATTGCTCAGCTTGAAGATCGCTTTATTCCAGAGCAGGCCTTGAGTCATGGTCAGCAAGTACAAAAGAAATTAGGCATCTTAGGTGCCAAAGAACAGGCACAACAAGGCTTTCCAACTATTGTGAATTTTGGGTTAAAGCAACTTTATCAAAGTCGTAGTAAACCCATGAAAGAAGAGTTTGCTCGCTTAGATGCCTTACTTGCCATGATGACAGATTTGACCGATACCTGCGTGCTTTATCGCTCTGGCACATCTGGTTTAAAGCGTATGCAACAAGGTGCTCAGCAAGTATTGGATTTGGGCGGTAGCTCAAGCTTAGAAGGTCGACGTGCTTTGCATCTTTTAGAGATTGATCTGCTTCGGATGAAGGCGTCTGCTGGTGGTGCCGCAGATTTGTTGGCAGCAACCTTGTTTATAGATCGTGTTGAGCAGACATCTGTGAAAAATAAAAAGGGATTTTGATTATGGAAACACTTCATTTTGAATTTGTGGCCACAGAGCCACCTGTAAAAAAAGCATTGGTAGGATGTGTTGGTTCAGGTGATTTAGAAATTTTGATGGAACCTGGTGAAACTGGAAAAGCTTCTATTCAAGTGGTGACTTCGGTAGATGGCAGTGCAGCACGTTGGCACAATCTTTTTGAACGAATTTTTACTGCGCAAATACCGCCAGCGGTCAATATTGATATTCATGACTTTGGTGCAACTCCTGGTGTTGTTCGCTTACGTCTGGAACAAGCATTAGAGGAGATTGCTCATGACTGATATCGAGAGCTTGTTAAATAAACAAGATTTTATTGAGCTGAGTGCGAGAGAGCGTGCTAAAGCATTATTAGATGAAGGGACTTTTCGAGAATTACTCGACCCATTTGCCCGTGTTATGTCGCCTTGGCTCGTTAAGCAAAATATTGTGCCGCAAGCCGATGATGGTGTAGTGATTGCAAAGGGAACTATTCAAGAACAGCCAGTAGTTTTAATTTCTATTGAAGGCTTATTTCAAGGTGGAAGTTTAGGTGAGGTAGGTGGTGCCAAAATTGCAGGAGCCTTAGAACTTGCGGTTGAAGACAATCTGAAAGGCATTCCAACAGCTGCAATTTTATTGTTGGAAACGGGTGGCGTTCGCTTACAAGAAGCAAATCTGGGTTTGGCTGCAATTGCTGAAATTCAGGCTGCAATTGTGAACTTACGTCAGTATCAACCCGTCATTGCTGTAGTTGCAGGCAGTGTAGGGTGCTTCGGCGGTATGTCAATTGCGGCTGGTCTATGTAGCTATATTGTAATGACACAAGAAGGACGTTTAGGCTTAAATGGCCCGCAAGTGATTGAACAAGAAGCTGGTGTACAAGAATATAACGCCAAAGATCGTCCATTTATATGGAGTATTGCTGGTGGTAATCAGCGTTTCGCTAGTGGTTTGGCAGATGCTTATGTTGACGATGATCGCCAGAAAATTCGTGAGCAAGTCATCGATTATTTAATTCAAGGCGTGCCTCAGCAGCATCGTAGTTCAAACTACTCATTCTATTTAGAGAAGCTACAACAAGTCGATACTGCTGAGCAAATTACCCCAGCACAAGTTCAAGCTTTGTATCAAGGAGAGCAAGCATGAATATTGCCGTTGATACATTAAAAGCATCTACTCGTGGTGCACATTGGTTTAAAGCACTGATACAAGGCTTTAAGACAGTTGAAGGTTTTCCAGCTTCGGTTTGGGTGGCTGATGGTCAGATTGATCAGCAAGCGGTACGTGTGATTGCAGTTGTCCAAGACAGCAATAATCTATTCCCGCGGGCAAAACAAGGTGAAGTTGGACTGCTAGAAGGCTGGAGCTTGGCAAAAGCGGTTGATGACGTGATTCAAGTCGATGTTCATTCAGAAACTAAACGCGGCATTTTATGCTTGGTTGATGTCCCGAGTCAGGCCTATGGGCGCCGCGAAGAATTATTAGGTATTCATCAAGCTTTAGCGGGTGCAGTAGATAGCTATGCTAGAGCCAGATTGGCAGGCCATCCTGTTGTCAGTTTATTGGTTGGTAAGTCGATGTCGGGTGCTTTCCTAGCGCATGGATACCAAGCCAATCGTATTATTGCCTTAAAAGATTCAGGTGTTATGGTGCATGCGATGGGTAAGGAATCTGCTGCACGCGTTACCTTGCGATCGGTTGATGAGTTAGAGCAATTGGCTTCCAGTATTCCTCCAATGGCTTATGACATTGAAAGTTATGCAACTCTAGGTTTGTTATCTGAACTGTTATCTGTTGAAAACCCTGAACAACCGACAACCGATGATCTTTTGTCAGCGAAGCAGGTGATTGCTCAAGCGTTTAAAGAAATTAATGCTGATCAATCTAGAGGGTTGGAACAAAGACTTCACGGCCAAAACCGTCAAATGTCTAAAAAAGTCCGTGAATTATTGCGTGAGCAATGGTCATGAAACTTAAGCTCGAAGCCCATGATTTACTGTGGGGAATGACGGTCGATTGCTTGGCTGATGATGTTCCACTTTGGGTGAAAGAGGTATTGCAACGAGGCGATCCTGTTGTAGTTCGACGGTCAATTACTCCTGTAGATCAGGTGGCTGTGGGTGTAAGAGGGCAATTTCGTCATCAACGCTATGCAGCTCAAATGCCACGATCTGCAATTAGCAAACAGCTTAAGCCAGAAGCGCTGACTCACCTAGATAAGCAACAGTTTGAGCACTTGGCAGAACGTTTACAGAGCATTTCCAGCATTATGAAAAACTTTTCAGGATGCTGGGGATATACAGGAAGTTTTGGGTTTGAACTGGCAACGGGCATTAAAACAGTAACCGAGCAAAGTGACATAGATTTAT
Organism: Acinetobacter sp. ABJ_C1_1; assembly: GCF_044684115.1. Classification (NCBI taxonomy): domain Bacteria; kingdom Pseudomonadati; phylum Pseudomonadota; class Gammaproteobacteria; order Moraxellales; family Moraxellaceae; genus Acinetobacter; species Acinetobacter sp. ABJ_C1_1. The sequence goes on from NZ_JBITPU010000006.1 coordinate 81,372, forward strand.
TGATTCGAGCTGAACAGCCTTTTGCCAAAAAGCAGGCAGTTGAGTTACTCGAAAATTTTCAGCAAGCCGGGCTGAATGTGGATATACAGCTTCAACTTCCACAAGGTGGGTTGGCGTTAAAAGAATGGGCTAGGAACAGTGGAAAAGTTCTATTGAAACGTCCTGAGGGTGCTGTTTTAGTAGAAAACCCATGGAATTAGGGAATAGATATCATGGCTTCAATTTGGGTATATCCGGGACAAGGTGTGCAACGAAGCAATATGTTGCACGACTTACCTCAAACAGCTCTGGTTAAAGAATACCTTGAGCGTGCATCGGATGCACTCAAAGAAGATGTCTTGATGCTAGATAGTCCGGCTGCATTGCAATCGACACGTGCAGTACAGCTTTGTTTACTTATTTCAGGTGTGGTGAGTTCTGCACTATTAACTGAGGAAAACTTAACACCTGACTATGTGGCTGGTCTATCAATTGGTGCATGGTCTGCTGCGGTTGTAGCGGGAGTTTTAGCCTTTGAGGATGCCGTTCGTTTGGTTGCCTATCGAGGTGAACTCATGCAAAACGCCTATCCAACAGGCTATGGTATGACTGCACTGATTGGTACAGACCGTGCAGCTGTTGAAACATGGGTCAAACAGATTTATGAAATAACGTCAGAGGTGTTTGTCGCAAATATTAATGCACATAACCAGATCGTTATTTCAGGAAGTTTTGAGGCCATGAACCAAGTTGCTGTTTTGGCAAGGCAACAAGGCGTGGTGGCAAAAAAATTAGATGTATCGGTGCCATCGCACTGTGAATTATTAAGTCAGCAAGCAAAGCAACTTGCAGCGTCTATGGAGGGAGTGACTTTAAAGCAGCCTAAAATACGATATTTAAGTGGTACAACGGCTCGTACGCTTAGCAGGCCAGAACAGATTGGTGATGACTTGGCTTTTAATATGAGTCGAACTGTAGATTGGGAAAGTACCATCCAAGCTGCATGGGAGCGAGGTGTGAGGTTACAGATCGAAGCTTTGCCGGGAACGGTGCTTACTACACTTGCACGCCGAACATTTAAAGAAGGAACCGTGTTGTCATTTCAAGGGACACGCATAGACACTATTCAGATGGCAATGCAAAAAGAACAGGCAAATAGTTTTTCTTTTTGAGTCAGATTTTACAAAAGCATAAATGATCCAAGGATATGAGGGATTGTCATGATTATATATGGAGTTGGTTTACTCGCACTTTGCACCTTGGTGGGTGTTATTGTTGGCGACTTGTTGGGCGTTTTATTGGGTGTAAAGTCCAATGTTGGTGGCGTGGGTATCGCCATGATTTTACTCATTTGTATACGGTTATGGATGGAAAAACGTGGTGTTATGACAGTTGAAGCCGAAAAAGGCGTTTCATTCTGGGGCACTATGTATATTCCTGTTGTTGTTGCTATGGCAGCACAACAAAATGTGGTTACAGCATTATCTAGTGGACATATGGCACTCTTCGCTGCGGTAGTTTCGGTTATCGTTTGTACACTGACCATTGCAGGTTTAAGCCGCTATAACAAGGCAAGCCCTTTACCGAAGGAAGAAGACACCACATTAAACCGCATTGGAGGCAAAGTTCATGGTTGAATTATTATTAAAGGACTTAACCCATTTAGGTTTAATTACAGCTTTCGCTTTAATTGCTTTAATTATGTGGTTGTCGACCAAGCTATCTAAATATTTAACCAAGGGACGAGTGCATGCTTCAGCAATTGCGATTGTGATTGGTTTGATCTTGGCATGGTTTGGCGGAAAAATGACAGGCGGTGAAAAAGGTATTACCGATCTTGCACTCTTTACTGGTGTCGGACTCATGGGCGGTGCAATGCTTCGTGACTTTACCATTGTTGCAACTGCATTTGAGGTACAAGCGACTGAGGCGAAAAAAGCCGGATTTATTGGCGCCTTCTCTTTATTTCTCGGAACCATTTTGCCATTTATTGTCGGTTGTATGTTTGCGTGGATTTTTGGCTATCGCGATGCGGTAAGTATTACCACAATTGGCGCAGGTGCAGTGACCTACATTGTGGGGCCAGTGACAGGTGCGGCCATTGGTGCGAGTTCTGAGGTCATGGCGCTTTCAATTGCAACGGGGCTGGTGAAAGCAATTTGTGTAATGGTTTCAACACCGCTTACAGCAAAATTTATGGGATTAGACAATCCACGTTCTGCCATGATTTTTGGTGGCTTGGCAGGAACTGTGAGTGGTGTGTCGGCTGGTTTAGCAGCGACAGATCGCCGTTTGGTTCCTTACGGTGCGCTTACAGCAACGTTCCATACAGGTCTTGGTTGCTTAATGGGGCCGACTGTTTTGTTCTTTGCTGTTAAAGCTTTAGTTGGTTAATCAGTATTTAATATTCAGTCAAAAAGGCCGTTGCTATTAACAACGGTCTTTTTTATTTTTGAAATTAGAGGCAAACATTCGACATTCAGCAATCAGAGCAAGTAAGTTTGGATCGCGCTCTTTACTTTTTAAAAAGACGAGACCGATTTCTTGTTGCATGTGATATTGCTGTTTTAGTGGAATAAGTTTTACTGAACTTTCATAAACTGCAGAAATACGGCCGGGTAGTAGAGCAAAACCGACACCTGAGCTGACCATACTAATTAAGGTAAAAATATCATTGACCTGTAAAGCAACTTTTGGTGAAAAACCTGCTTTTTTAAAAATAATGTCACTGTCGTTATGAGTTGCAAAACCCTTAGTTAAAGTTAAAAAAGTTTCTTCTTTTAAAAGGCTTAAATCAATATCTTTAAAATCGGCATATTTTGAATCTTTATTGACGGCCAGAAAGATATCGTCTGAAAACATCGGCAAAATTTCAAAGTCATCATCTTGAGTGGTTTCATTTAAAGCCACGATAATGGCATCAAGCTCAGTTGCTTTAAGCTTTTTCACCAAGTCCTGATTTGAACTCAGCAACAGTTGAATATCAAGCTCACTACGTCTGAGCTTAAGACCGCTAATCACATTTGGAATGGTGTTTACCGTCAAAGAATAAAGAGAACCTAGATGTAAAACCTTGGCTGCAAAGCCAGCGGCTTCTCTGGTTTTATTTACGGTGATAAAAATGTCTTGTACGATTTTTTGTGCCCGTTCCTCAAAGACATAAGCACTTTTTAAAGGAATGAGGTTACGGCCTTCATTTTTAAAAAGAGGACAACGTAAAGCGCTTTCTAAAGAGTGTAAGGCTTTATGAACACTGACATTACTCAACTGCATTTCTGTGGCTGTTTTAGACAAATTTCCACAGCGCATGAAAGCCAAAAAAATCTGTATTTTTTTCAGGGTGAGTTCTTCATCAATTTCCATATTAATCCTTTGAACCTGCTTCCCTAAAACCAATAGATTTGAGCTATAAAGTTACCACAAAATAAAGTCTATAAAATTGTGCTTAGGTCGAAGCATTTCTTTAGAGACTTGCTTCAACTCTCTGTTGAATGGTTTTGATAACCTGATCTAATGCATTTTGAATTTTAGTGTTCCATTCAAAAGAACAGTTAATTCTCAAATAATGCTGCTGTGTAGGTAAAACACTAAATAGAGGGCTTGGCGCAACGCCAATATCTTGCTGAATCAACTCTTCATAAACTTGCATACTGTCTAGGGTACTAGGAAGTTTGACCCATAGAAAATAGCCACTTGGGTAGTAATACACTTCGCAAGAGCTCGGTAAATGCTGCTTTAAGTAGTGATAAAACTGCTTTTTATAACGCTCAAGTGAAAGTCTAAGTGTACGCAAGTGCTTTTCATAATGATGATGAGATAAAAACTCGACTAATGCATTTTGAATAAGGGCATTTACTGAAATGGTACTCATGAGCTGCAAGTGTTGAATATGGTCTGAAAACTTACCCGCATAGACCCAACCGACCCGAAAACCAGCACCTAATGTTTTAGAAAAAGACGAGCAGTGAAGCACCAGATTTTGTTGGTCAAAATACTTCATTGAAAGTGGTTTTTGGCCACCATAAAAAAGCTCTTCATAGACATCATCTTCAATCAAATAAATTTGGTGCTCGTGAAGCAACTTGGCAATTTTATATTTAATGTCATCACTGACGGTAAAACCAATCGGGTTATGGGCATTCAGCATCAGCCAACACACCTTAATTGGGTATGTTTGAATAACCTGTTCAAAAGCTTCTAGGTCAAAACCATATTGAGGATGTTCGGGAATGGTAATCACTTTAAGCCCTAAACGCTCGGCAGCTTGCCAAGCGCCGTAAAACACGGTTTGTTGCAATAGAATATAGTCACCCGGTTTAGCAACTGCTTGTAAAGAAAGATTGAGTGCATCTAATCCTCCGGATGTAATGACAATGTCATCTGGGTCGGTTTGTATGCCTTGCATACAGTAGCGCTGAGCAATCAGTTTTCTTAAGGCTAAATTACCGGGAGGTAGACTTGCTGTCTGGTCATAGCTTTGTCTTTGCCGAGCAAGTTGTCCCATAATTTGAATAAGTTTGGGGGCAGCTAAAAGCTGACTATCTGGAAAAGCTGAACCAAAAGGTACGACAGATTCATGTTGAATTGACTTTAGGTATTTAAAAACTAATGAGTTAATTTCGATTTTAGAGTTTAGTGAAACAACTGAATATTGCTCGAGTGGCTTTAGTGCAATTTGCTCGGCAACGAAATAACCCGATTTTTCTTTTGAATAAATGAGCCCTTGAGATTCAAGTTCTTGGTAAGCATTCATGACAGTCATTAAGCTAAAACCAGAACGTTGTACCTGATCTCTTAAAGACGGGAGTTTCTCATGCGCATTTAAATTTCCGCTCTCAATGAGTTGGCGAATACTATGGGCAAGTTGTTCAGATTTATACATGTGTTGGCTGCCAAAAATGACAAAATAAAAGAAGCGCTTACTCAATAATAAATGCCGTTTGTAGAATCTACAAACGGCATTTGTCTATAAGGATGGAATTACTTTAAGTAAGGGGCTGCATAAATCAATATCACTTTAAACAATCCCGCAATCACAGCTAAGGCTAAAAAACCACCAAGCCATAGCAGAATAAACCATTGGGTTTGATTGAGTTTAACGGATGACTTTTTCATAAAACCCTCCATACTTAATGATAGCCTTCATCACCTACACGGACTTTGTCTCTAAATACCCAGTAAGACACAATGGTGTAAGCAATAATGATTGGAATCAAAATAAGCGCCCCCACTAAAGCAAACATTTGGCTTGAATGAGGTGCTGCAGCCTGCCAGATGGTGACTGATGGCGGAATAATATAAGGCCATAAACTAATTACAAAACCAGTAAATGCAAGGAAAACGAGGGCCAATGTATATGCAAATGGTTTGAGGTCATGATCTTGCTTTTTACACGCTGATAAAATTAGACCAACAAACAATAAGACCAAAATAGGCACAGGGCTAAAATAGAACAGATTTGGTAAAGAGAACCATCGATCTGCAATTTCAGGATGTGTTAAAGGCGTATATAAGCTGACAGCACCAAAGATAATGAGCAGTGTAATAATTAGCTTAGGCATAAGCTCATACATACGTTGCTGTAAGCCTTTTTCGGTTTTTAAAATGAGCCATCCACAGCCTAAAGTGGCATACATAGCCACTACGCCAATACCTGTAAAGATCGTAAATGGAGACAACCAATCCAGAGACCCGCCAGCAAAAATACCATTTTCAGTTTTAATCCCTTGAATATAGGCACCCAGAATAATCCCTTGTAGGAAACTGGTTAAAACTGAACCCCAAATAAAAGCCAAGTCCCAAAGATGTTTGGTTCGATGAGCTTTAAAGCGGAATTCAAAAGCAACCCCACGGAAAATCAGTGCAATCACCATGAAAATAATAGGCAGGTAGAGCGCTGATAAAACTGTTGAATAGACCAGTGGGAAGGCAGCATATAGACCAGCACCACCGAGTACCATCCATGTTTCGTTACCATCCCAGACAGGGGCAACGGTATTCATCATGACATCACGTTCTTGGCTACTCTTAATGAACGGAAACATAATCCCGATTCCTAAGTCGAAGCCATCCATGACCACATAAATCATGACACCTAAACCGATAATACCGACCCATATTAAAGAAAGATCAATCATGACGGTTCTCCCCAGAGTTTTGTTTGCTGTCAATATTTTCATCGACTGCACTGAGCGGACGCATTGGTGTTTTAAAGTGTCCAACACCACCAGACTCGATATTTGGTGTATCGATAAATGATGGGCCTTTATTAATCAGTTTTAAGGTGTAGTAGATACCGCTACCAAAAACGATGGTATACACCACTACAAAAATAAAGAGACTGAGGCCAACTTGATCTGCCGACACCGTATGCGATAGACCATCTTTTGTTCGCAGAATGCCATATACCACCCAAGGTTGACGGCCAACCTCTGTGGTAATCCAGCCTGCAAGCATTGCAACATAACCTGCTGGGCCCATTAATAATGCAAATTTATGGAACCATGAAGTGTCATAAAGTTTTCCGCGTTTACGTAGCCAAAGTGCAATCAGTGACAAGGTGACCATGAGTACACCAAGTCCTACCATTACACGGAAACTCCAGAAAATGATGGTTGAGTTTGGACGATCTTCAGGTGCGAATTCTTTTAAACCTATGACTTGTCCATCTAAGCTATGCGTTAAAATTAAACTACCCAAATATGGAACGCCGACTTCAAAATGGTTACGTTCTTCTTTCATATCTGGAATGGCAAATAACAGTAATGGCATCGGCTCATTGTGGTTGGTTTCCCAGTGACCTTCCATTGCGGCAAGTTTGGCAGGTTGATGTTCACGAGTGTTTAAACCATGGTTATCACCAATCACCACTTGTAAACATGAAGTCACAAGTACCATCCATAAACCCATCGAGAATGATTTTTTCACCAATTCATCACGACGACCTTTTACTAAATGCCAAGCAGATGTTCCCACCACCAATAAAGATGAAACCAAGAAGGCAGCAGCACCCATATGGGCTAAGCGGTAAGGGAAGGATGGGTTAAAGACAATAGCTAACCAGTCTTTTGGCACAATAATGCCATTTTCGATGGCAAAGCCTTGAGGAGTCTGCATCCAGCTATTGGAAGATAAAATCCAGAACATGGAAATACATGTTCCGATGGCCACCATAAGTGTTGCGAAGAAATGGGCTCGAGGACCAACACGTCCCCAACCAAACAGCATAATGCCTAAGAAACCTGCTTCTAAGAAGAAGGCACTCAAGACTTCATAGGTAAGTAAAGGACCAGTAATACTTCCGGCGACGCGTGAAAATTCACTCCAGTTCGTACCGAACTGGTAACTCATGACCACGCCCGAGACCACACCCATACCAAAGGCAACGGCAAAGATCTTAATCCAGTATTTAAAAAGATCTTTATAAATCGGGTTTTGGGTTCTTAACCATTTCCACTCTAACACTGCTAAAAAGCAGGCAAGACCGATGGAAGTGGCCGGAAAAATAATATGGAAGGATACTGTGAAAGCAAATTGTATTCGCGCTAATTCTAGAGCGGTTAGACCGAGGCTCATAAACTTTCCCCCTGTGAACTAGCTGATGATGATTAAATGAGTTAAATACTTATTTTCAGGCAAAAAAGTACTCTGGCGATTAAACTTACTTCTGTGATAAATGTTCTTAGCAAGTAAAATGCCAACAGGGTAAAGCAACATAATTGCTTGATATTTCAATAGAATAGAGCGATTGATTGTTTTCAATCTGTTAACAAAGTTTATGCTTGATGTTGCATTTGTAAAAATGCATGTTGCATTGAAACATTGATGAAATATCTGGCGATATGCAATAGATCGTCTCATGAAAACTACCTACCTTAAGAAGTTTCCTTAATCATGCACTCACTGTATTTGTATATGTAGATACAGAAATTTTTTATAAAAATATAACAGTTAAACCGTGTTTTGATGGCGTGCTATAGTTTTTTTTCAATCATCTGTAGCTATATATCCAGTCCTCTAAAGTTCAAAATAAAAATGAACAGGATTTACCGCCAACCTAAATCAACTTTCAAGACATAATGTGAACGCTGTTTTAGATTTTATATAAGTACATGATAGTGTTCTTCTTTTCTATTCCATTGTTGTTTTGTGTAGGGTCTGGTTGTTGCGTGTTTCTTAAAGACCTAAGTGTAAGTGTAGCGCTTCTAAAATAGCTTGGATGTTAAAAAATGTTTATTACTTCTCAACTAAATGTTCTACATAAAATTATTAAAAATCAGTCTATTTCTACATTGGTAGTAGATCAGTTAGAACAGACTTATGTAAACCTTGAAGCAACCTTACTTAGAGCGAAAGTACTCAGAGACTTTTCTAAAACTCAAACGGTATATTTAATTCAGTCTCATATTGAGCCACAGCAAAGCAGTTTGGCTTATCTGTTCTCGCCATTTATTTTTGCGAACCTAAACAAGGCTGCTATTTATACAACACCTGCAACACCACCTGTGCTTACTATCCTGAATAAATACTATCAAGCTGACAAGAAGGTTGTGTTTAAGGTAGATGAGGTTTTAGAGAGTCTAAAAATATATATAGATTTGGAACTTGCAGAGCTTAATGAAGTTGAGTTTATTTATTTAAGCCTAATCAAGGCACTGTGCCGAAGTGATCTCTCAACAGTTTTTTTAATTACGAGTTTAGACGTAGATGTCGAGCATTTAAAAGCACTGGAGCAATTTTTAAAGATCAAAATTTATTGGATTAAAACCACAAAAGATAATGACTTAAAAAACCTCAATGGCTTAGAAATGCGGAAATTATTATTCAAAAATAAAGATGAAACTTATGTCAAATTATGCGCGAAATTCGCTCAAATGAATGCAGCGCTGGTTGGTTTATGCGACACTTTTACTGCTGCTCAAATGACACATTTAATTGATGATATGTTCTATTCAGAGCATATTTTCGAAAAATTATCTGTCTATTCAGAATATATACAAACACTTCTACAAAGCCAGCAGAGCATTAGACAAAAAGAGTTATCTTAGGGCTTGGGAGATGAGCTTTTTATGTTTGTGTTTGGGTTCTTATATAAAGAATGAATACAGTTATAAAAAAATAATCGTTTTCATGTGAAATAAATATTTTATGGTAAAAGCAAAGCAATATTGGTTTTACTTACATGACAAATTTAAATTTTGAGCATCATCTCGGTTCACTAACGCATGCTGCCCTTAGTCAGGCTTCAATCATTTCTCGCGTGTGGGGTGAAGGGCCTTCAGAACGTTATGATGAGTTGGCAAAAAATTTCAGACCGACTTTTGCCCGTATTAAAGAAGGGGCTTTAATCCGTGAGCAGCAGCATATTTTGCCGTATGAACAACTTCAGTGGCTCAAAGATGTTGGTTTTACGCGCTTAAGACTTCCCAAAGCCCATGGTGGCTTTGATGCAACTATTCCTGAATTATTTGCATTGCTCATTGAACTTGCAGAAGCCGACTCAAACTTACCGCAAGCTTTACGTGTGCATTTTGGTTTCACTGAAGATGTCTTGGTAAGTAAAGACAAAGCGTTTCAACAGCGTTGGCTTAGCCGAATTGCAAATGGGGAAACAGTAGGCAGCGCGTGGTCTGAAGGCGGGAAAGAGTCAATTGATCAGTTCGAAACACATTTATATCGAGACAGCGAAGGAAAAATTCGCGTTAAAGGTAAAAAATATTACACCACTGGAAGTCTATATGCCGATTGGGTGGACGTTGGTGTAACAGATTTACAGGGTGAATCCGGCTCAGTCGTTGTTCGCCGTAAAGATGAAGGTGTCGAAATTGTTGATGACTGGAATGGCTTTGGTCAGCAACTTACCGCGAGTGGTACAGCATATTTCCATGACGTATTGGTCGATGAAACTGAAATTTTACCTGATGACGACCGTTTTAAATATTCAGCGGCTTACTATCAACTGGTTCAACTGGCAATTATTACAGGTCTAGGACGTGCTGCAACCTATGATGTTTCTCAAGCTGTTGCTAAACGTACCCGAAACTATACGCATGCAAATGCTCAATTTGTAAAACAGGATCCGCAAATTTTACAAGTAGTAGGCCAAATCCGTGGTGCGGCTTATAGTGCAGGGGCGATTGTTGAAAAAGTCGCACAAAGCTTACAACGTGCTTACTTAGCTGCATTTCAAAATAATGAGCAGTTTGAAGAGGAGCAAAATGCGCTTGCCGAACTTGAAAGTGCACAGTCTCAAACGGTCATTACTGATCTAATTTTAAATGCTTCTACGATTTTATTTGATGCTTTAGGTGCTTCTGCAACAGACAAAGATTTAGGCCTAGATCGATACTGGCGTAATGTACGAACTTTATCTTCACATAATCCGAGAGTATTTAAAAATCGAATTATCGGTGATTTTAGTGTAAACGGCACATTACCTCCGTATCAATGGCGAATAGGGAATGTTGATAAACAATAACTTATAGTTTTAGATATTAAGCTGCTATTTTTAGTGGCTTAATATTATTTTAATTATTTAAATTAAATTATAAAAATCTATTAGAATAAAATCATATTTTGTTTGGGGTATATATTATAAAGAAAATGTAAAAATTGCTTTAGTATAAAAATAAATAAAATGCTGGCGAATATTTTATGACTAAGAAAATTAGTTTTAATGCTTTTGAAATGAATTGTATTGCCCACCAATCTCCTGGATTATGGCGACATCCTCAAGATCGATCTGTTGAATATAAAGATTTAGAATATTGGACAGATTTAGCACAAATTCTTGAGCGTGGTTTTTTTGACGGTATTTTTATTGCGGATGTGCTTGGTATTTATGACGTTTATCATCAAAGTGCTGAACATGCATTAACAGGTGCAGTACAAGTTCCGGTCAATGATCCGCTACAGATTGTGCCAGCGATGGCAGCAGTCACAAAGCACTTGGGTTTTGGTGTCACGACCTCTATTTCCTTTGAACATCCTTATCCTTTTGCTAGACGTATTAGTACGCTAGACCATTTAACCAAAGGACGAGTTGGTTGGAATATCGTGACGTCTTATTTAGAAAGTGGTTCGAAAAACTTAGGTTTAAAAACTCAGGTTAATCATGACAATCGTTATGATATTGCTGATGAATACTTAGAAGTTCTTTACAAACTTTGGGAAGGTTCTTGGGAAGAAGGTTCGGTACTGCGTGACCGTGAAAGCGGTATCTTTGCTGACCATAAAAAAGTGCATCCAATTCAGCACGAGGGTAAATACTTTACTGTACCGGGTATCCATATTTGTGAGCCATCACCACAGCGAACACCAGTACTTTACCAAGCAGGTGCATCTTCACGCGGACAGAAGTTTGCTAGTCAAAATGCCGAGTGTGTATTCATAGCAGCGCCGTCTAAAATTGCCACTAAAAAAGTGGTACAGGGTATTCGCCAGAAATTGGCTCAAGAAGGCCGCGACCCGTACTCTGTCAAAATTTATGCACTTTTGTCGATTGTCACTGATGAAACTGATGCAAAAGCTCAGGCTAAGTTTAAAGAATATCAAAGCTATGGAAGCTATGATGGGGCGTTAACATTGCTGTCTGGCTGGTCGGGTGTGGATTTTTCGCAATACCAGCCAACGGACAAAGTTGAATATATTCAAACCAACGCGATTCAATCTTTATTAGACTCTTATGTAAATGCAGATCCGGAACGTGTCTGGACCATTGAAGAAATTGCTAACTGGAACAGTTTAGGTGGTAATGGACCAGTATTGGTGGGATCTGCAGAAACCGTTTCGGATGCTCTAGAGCAATGGGTTGAAGATACCGATGTCGATGGCTTTAACCTTGCCTACATTTTGGCACATCAAACCTTTGCCGATGTAGTTGAGTTTATTGTGCCAGAGTTGCAAAAACGTGGGGTATATCAAACCTTATATGCACAAGGAACATTAAGAGAAAAACTATTTGGTGCTGGGCCATATTTGCCTGAAAATCACCGAGGTGCAAAATATCGCAATCTAAAAGAGTTAAAACTTGCTGAGGCGAGTTAAATATTTTGGAAAGTCTTTAAATAAATAGCTGGTTAAATGCCAGCTTTTATTTTGTCTTTTTATATCGATTTTATTGCTGAGTTAATAATGAAAAGATAATTCTATAATTTAGATTAAAACATCAGATTAATTTGTTTTTGTATGGTGTGAATAATCATTATTTTGTTCCTGTGATTAAAATACAGGAATTATTAAGTGAGCACAAAAGAACTCTATCATAACCATCGTTATGAAATTAAATCTCCCGATGATGTTTCACAATTAATTTCCAAATTTGCAGGGAAGGGTAAATCGAATAAAGTTATTTGGTTGGCACTGATTGGCGTATTTATTGATGCCTATGATCTAACAACGCTCTCTTTCGGTATTGAACAAGTTATCTCAGAATTTTCTTTAAGTCCTGTGATGACTGGTGTGGTGGCTTCAGCAATTGTCTGCGGAACCATTGTGGGTAACCTGATTGGTGGTTGGCTGACAGATAAAATCGGCCGTTATCGGGTCTTCATGGCGGACATGGTGCTCTTTGTCATTGCTGCAATTGTTGCTGGTTTTGCACCAAATGTTTGGGTTTTGATTTTAGCCAGATTTATTATGGGAATTAGTGTTGGTATTGATTTGCCTGTCGCAATGTCATACTTATCTGAGTTTTCCAAATTTAACGGTAGTAGCAACAAGGCAGCGCGTTTAGCCGCATGGTGCCCAATGTGGTATGCCGCTTCTTCGGTATGTTTTGGTCTAGTTCTGGCGCTTTATTTTCTTTTACCTCCTGAGCATAGTAACTGGTTATGGCGAGCATCTTTAATTTTTGGAGCAGTGCCAGCGTTACTCATTATTTTTATTCGCGGTAAATATTTAACTGAATCACCAATCTGGCTTGCAAACCAAGGCGATTTAAAGGGGGCAGCTAAAGTTCTACAAGAATCCTATGCAATTAATGCAGTCGCTACAGTTGAAAAAGTAGAAAGAACTGCTGAAAAGAAAAAGCGTGAGGGTTTTGCAGTTTTATTTAATAAAACCTATTTGCCAAGAACGATTGTGGCCATTGTGATTCACATTTCGGTGGCATTTCAGTACACGACCATTGCCTTCTTTTTACCTTCTATTTTAACGCGTTTCTTTCATACCGATGTCTTGACGACCATTACCACCACACTTGGACTTAATTTATTATTTGCATTTACGGGCGGGCTGTTAGGCGTATTTGTTGCTAGCAGATTTAAATCTCGTCATGTGTTGCTTACAGGCTTTTTACTCCAGTTTATAGCCCTCATTGCTTTGGCATTCATTGGTGAACCCGGTAATAGCTTTTTACTCTATACCGCAATTGGCATGCTCGGTTTGTGGCTTTTTGCCGAAGGCTTTGGGCCTGGGGCACAAATGATGGTTTATCCAACCATGGCTTATCCAGCTTCGATTCGTGGTGTTGGTGTGGGCTTTAACCGTGCAGTAACGGGCGTTGCTCAAGCAATTGCTTTGTTTGTTTTACCAATCTGGATGGCGGGATATAAAACTGATGTTTACCTGATTATTTCTATCTTTGCCTTTATTCCTTTAATTGTGATTGGTCTACTGATTAAGTTTGAACCTACCGCCCAAGATGTCGATGTTATCGATGAAGATAAAACAGAACTTCCACTCAATAATTCACCAGTAATCGACTAGAGTGAAAATAAATATCTAGATAAAAACAAAGGCCAACATCTGTTGGCCTTTGTTTTTCGAGTTAGAAGTAATAAGCAAAAATCACAAACGCTTTTTTATTCCATTTATCATTGGTTCCACCAGCCGCAAGGCCTTCACTGTCTCCTAGATATGGATCGTGTTTACCAATGAGTAACTCGGCTTGTACTGTCAATTTTTGATAGTTAAAGGCAATGCCGGGAATCAAACGGGTTGAATCTTTAAAGCCATCTTGCTCTTTTCGATAAGAACTATAGTTTAGGTAGGGGCGAACAGAGGTAATTGGGCCAAACTGCTGAGGAAATAAATAGCTGAGTTCTGCTGAATAAATCTGGCCTTTGGTTGCTGAGTTAAATGAATAATCGAAACCACCCAAAGTCAGGTGGTCTTTATATTCAGTGTCGGCATTATCAATGTCTTGATAACCAGCCAAAAGCTGTAAATTCCATTGATTGTAATTGGTATTGCTAAAAACTGAATAGACTTGGCGATCGCCATCTTGTCCTGAACGTTTATTTTCAATGGTGGAGTACCATGCAGAGGCGCCCAGTTGGGTAGAGAAATTTTCTTGGCCTAAGACATTTTTAAAGGTATGAGCACCGCGAACAACAATCGAGTTCTTTTCTTTGGTATTGGTGCCTTGTGGTACTGAGTCATCCGCATTGACAGGATTGATACTAAATCGACTCGAGTCTTTGCTTTTACCTCTATAGGTGCCACCATCGGTAGGATAAAAGGCGAGTTGTGCTTCATTGATTCCATCATTGAAATCATATTTCACCCCAAGGTTATGTACATCTTCCCAACCTGCACTATTGGCAATGCCTAAATAATAAGTATTTCCCCAAAAGCGACCTAAGCCAAAAGGAACTGGGTTTAAGCCCGCAATAATTTTACTGTTATCATTAATTTTATAACCCAACCATGCATCAGTAAGCCAATTGGCATCGCCTAAACGCCCGTAATATTCATAAACCCGATAATCTAGACGGCCAATCCATTTCGGGGAGTTGTAGTCCAGCCATAATACTGCGTCATTAAAGGAAAATTTACTGGTAGTGGGATCAGAGTCAAAGTCATAAACATATTTAGCTCGAACAGTACCACTCACTTTAAGTTGACCTTCTTCAGCATTACCAAAGGTGAGAGCCGCATGACTTGAAAGGCTAAATGTAATTAAAGACGCTGTAATTAATGTTTTTTTCAAAAATTGAGAATGTTTAAACAAAAGAATTTTTCTCCTCTTAAAAATAAAAATTAAATTTGCGTCATGTATAAACCAGAAAAAGATTTGTCCAAATCTTAATATTTGCAGAAGTTTTAAGATAAAAAGATAATAAAATCTGAACTTTATATAAAAGAATGAAAATTAATTAGATGCAAAACTCTGGATGCGATAAGCAAAAAATAAAAATGACGAAATGAGTAGGATAAAATAATTAGAGTAGGTATGTCAGGTTTTTCTCATCATGTATTTTTTGAATATCCTTTTTAATTATTGATATATAAGTATTTTAATTTTATGGCTAATCTGTAAGTTTGGTTGATATTTGCTTTTTACCAAAAGATAAAAACTTATATGAAAAAGTTATTTATCAAAAATAGATAAGCAACTCATATTTTTTTATTTTTCATTATAAAGCCAGCTGCATACCATGAGCTTATATTATTGAAAGATCATGAAATTATGAGCACAAAGACCAAACCGTTGATTATCACGGCAATTGTGGTTGTAGCAATTGTTGCATTTATCTTATGGCAAAATAAGAAAGACAATAATACAAGTGCTTCAGTTCGCGACAGCAAACCTGTCGTAATTGCCTATCAAACAGGGGTGGACCCAAGCAAAGTTGCGCAGGCCAATGGGGAATATGAAAAACATAGCCAACGTAATATTCAATGGAAAAAATTTGATGCGGGTTCAGACGTTGTAAATGCACTTGCTTCAGGCGATGTCGTACTTGGCAATATTGGTTCAAGTCCACTTGCTGCTGCGGCAAGCCGTGATTTACCGATTGAAGTATTCTTAATTACATCAAAACTTGGTGGATCTGAAGCATTAGTGGTAAGTAATAAATCAGGCATTAAAACGCCTCAAGATTTAATTGGCAAAACCATTGCTGTACCGTTTGTTTCAACAACCCATTACAGCCTTTTGTCGGCACTTAAACATTGGAACATTCCAGAAGACAAAGTCAAAATTATTAACTTGCGTCCACCTGAAATTTCAGCTGCTTGGGAACGTGGTGATATTGATGCAGCATATGTGTGGGAACCTGCTTTAAGTAAAGCCAAAGCATCTGGTACGGTTTTAACCGACTCAAAACAAGTGGGTGAATGGGGCGCTCCAACTTATGACTTATGGGTTGTGCGTAAAGATTTTGCAGAGAAAAATCCTGATTTCTTAAAAGCTTTTGTTAAAACTACGCTTGAGCAGCTTGAAAAATATAATCAAGATCCAGCCGCTTACGTTAAAGATGCCGATAACGTGCAAAAAATTGCGCAGCTCACAGGTTCTGATCCAAAAGATATCCCGCTTTTATTAAGTGGAAATATTTACCTTGACCATGCTCAGCAAAAACAAACGTTAGATGGTGAATTTGCGCAAAATATTTTTGATACAGCGAAGTTCTTAAAAGGTCAGGGCAAAGTCGATCAACTTAAAGCCGATTATAAAGGCAATGTGAATTCTTCATTTTTGCAGCCTTAAGGAGTTGTCATGAGTGTACTAGAAGCCAAACATATTCATCTGACTTTTCCTAAACAGCAAAAGCCAGTTTTACAAGACATTAACCTAACGATTGAAGAAGGTTCTTTAACCGTCATTTTAGGCGAGTCAGGTTGTGGCAAAACAACTTTGCTTAATATCTTGGCGGGGTTTCAAAAGCCGAGTTCAGGTGATGTGCTTGTAAATCACGAAGTGGTAAATGGACCAGATGTAACCCGCGCTGTCGTGTTTCAGGATCATGCACTCCTTCCTTGGTTGAATGTTGCAGATAATGTTGGCTTCGCTTTGCAGTTAAAAGGTTTAAAGCGCGCGGATATCGAAGCACAAGTGAACGCAATTTTAAAAATTGTGGGTTTAAGCCACGTTGAAAAAGCCAATATTTGGGAACTTTCCGGTGGTATGAAACAACGTGTTGGTATTGCCAGAGCTTTGATTAGTCACGCGCCGTTTATTTTGTTAGATGAACCTTTTGCGGCATTAGATGCTTTTACGCGTGAAAACATGCAGCAGTTAGTGCTCGATTTATGGATTCAACAAAATAAAAGCTTCTTTTTAATTACTCATGATATTGAAGAAGCATTATTGCTCAGTAATCAATTAGTTCTAATGACAGCGCATCCTGGCAAAATTGTAGAAACTCTACATCTCGATTTTGCTAATCGATATCGTCAGGGCGAGACTATTCGCTCAATTAAATCGGACCCTCAATTTATTCAGCTCAGAGAGCAGCTGTTTGAAAGTTTGAGGGCACAAAAGCAAAGCGGTAAGGAGGCGTTAACCACATGAGTACTAAAGATAACGTCTATGAATATGACAAAGCAGGGCTAAAACTTAAGCCAGATGTGCAAACAGAAAATGCTTCATTTCTATCGTCATTTTTTGAGAAGCATCGCACTTTGGCAGTCAGCATAATTAGTGTGGGAAGTGTGCTTGCACTCTGGTTTATCATTACTGCTTTGCATGTCGTACCTGAACTGTTTTTACCGAGCCCACAGGCAGTCTGGCAAAAATTTATATCGGTCAGCCAAGAAGGCTTTATGAAGGCTACTTTGTGGCAACACTTGGCAGCCAGTATCTCTCGTGTGTTTTTGGCTTTGATTGCTGCCGTGGTGATTGGTGTACCACTGGGTTTATGGATGGGCCTGAACAAATGGGTTCGCGCTGTTCTAGATCCTTTGGTTGAATTATTACGTCCAATTCCACCGTTAGCTTATTTACCCTTACTCGTAATTTGGTTCGGTATTGGCGAAACCACGAAAGTACTTTTGATTTTCTTCTCGATTTTGGCGCCTGTCATTATTAGTAGTGCGCATGGTGTTTTAAGCCATCAGCTTAATCGTGAGCGTGCGGCATTGTCGTTGGGTGCGAGTCAGTCACAAGTCTTTTGGCATGTCATTTTACCAACGGCTTTGCCTCATATTATTACCGGTATTCGTATTGGTCTTGGGGTGGGGTGGTCAACATTAGTTGCAGCAGAGTTGGTTGCAGCGGACCGTGGTATTGGTTTTATGGTGCAATCGGCAGCGCAGTTCTTAATTACCGATACGGTGATTCTAGGCATTATTGTGATTGCGATTGTCGCAGTTAGTTTTGAGCTGTTTTTACGTTGGTTACAAAAACAGTTTTCTCCTTGGTATGGTCAGCAGTTGTAGTAAAGAAGATGAATACAGAAGTAGCAAACTTAAATATTGAAGTGATCAAGCCTACCATTGGCGCAATTATTCACGATATTGATTTGAATGCGTTAAATGAACAGACAACGCAACAAATCCAGCAGGCTTTGCTTGATCATCAGGTCATTTTTTTTCGAAAGCAACAATTAGCACCGCAAGCACAAGCAGACTTGGCACGCAGTTTTGGCACCTTACACGTGCACCCGATTTATCCTTCAATTGAAGATGTACCTGAAGTGATGGTGCTCGACAGTTGGAAACAAGATTTGCGTGACAATGAACTTTGGCACACAGATGTGACTTTTAGTAAAACCCCGCCTTTAGGTTGTGTGTTGCAAGCCATTAAAATTCCACCTGTAGGCGGAGATACATTATGGTCGAGCAACACAGCAGCTTTTAAAGGGCTTCCGCTTGAGTTACAGCAAAAACTACGTGGCTTAACTGCAACCCACGATATTCGTAAGTCTTTTCCGCTTGAGCGTTTTGCTCATAACGAAGAAGAACGTGAAAAGCTTTTGCAAACATTTAAGCGTAACCCACCAGTGGTTCACCCAGTGGTGCGTACCCATCCGGTTACAGGTGAGCCTTTGTTGTTTGTAAGTGAGGGCTTTACCACTCGCATTAATGAGTTACCTGAACAAGAAAGTGAGCAATTACTTGATTTCTTGTTTGAACATGCGACCCAAGAGCAATTTCATTTGCGTTGGAAGTGGCAAGATGGTGATATCGCGATTTGGGATAACCGTTGTACGCAACATAAAGCATTATTTGATTATGGCGATGCTCATCGCATCATGCACCGCGCAACCATTAACGGTGATGTGCCATTTTATAAAAATGAACAACAGCCAGAGTTAGCTGAAGTTTAATTCTTTGGTTTTCAGCCGTTTCAATTCCAACGCAGCGCTTTGAGTTGGAATTGAAACAATAACTCTTTAGTGCACTCCAAATCCTGACAATATGCCTGTGTAACTCTTTACAGGAGGTGAGGCCCAATCACCAACTTTGCTGGTTTTTAAATTTAACTGAACTAACATTTCAGCTTGTTTAACTGCTGCTGCAACGCCGTCAATAATAATCACTCCCAATTCGTTTTGTAGTTTTAGGCATAAATCACTCATACCTGCACAGCCCAAAACAATCGCATCGCTTTTATCTTCTACTAGTGCTTTTTTGCACTCATCTCGTATGGTTCGATAAGCATCTGAGTCAGGAAGCTCCAATTCTTCAACTGCAATGTCACAAGCTCGAACATTTTTGCAAAATGGTGTAGCCCCATAGCGATGAGCTAGATGCCAACTCATATTCACTGTGCGTTGTAAGGTTGTGACCACACTAAATCCAGTACTTACATAACTTGCAGTTCGCATAGCTGCTTCGGCAATCCCAATCACAGGCGCTGAAGTCATTTCACGGGCAGCATAAAGCGCAGGGTCACCAAAACAGGCAATAACATAAGCATCTACGCCTAGAAGTTCACCTTGGCGGATTTCCTCTAGCACACCTACTGCACTTAGGGCTTCATCATAATAACTTTCAATCGTTGCAGGGCCCATTTGAGGACTCACTACAATAATTTGAGTAGCAGAATTTGCGACTATCTTTGCTGATGCAGCAATTTTGTCTGTCATGCTTTGAGTGGTATTGGGGTTAATAATTTTAATTTTCATTGTACTTTTGCCTTAGTCATTGCCGATTTAGCATGGGCAAGCGGTTGGTTAAGAAATCGGTAAATGACAAAACCAAATCCCATACCGATAAACCATGTGAAATTAGCAAGTGCAGATAATTGTGGTAAAAGCACACATAGAATAGGAATTAATGAAGCTGGAATTAAGGCATAAAAGGCAGAGTGGTTATAACCATTTTTGTACCAATACAAACCTTTGCTATCTAAAGTATATAAATCATCTACTTCGATTTTTTGTTTTTTAACGAGGTAAAAATCGGCGAGCAATACACCGAAAAGTGGACCGATAAATGCACCTAAAATATCAATGGTGTAATGGATCACTTGAGGGTTATTAAATAAATTCCATGGGGTAATGAAAATTGAACCTACTGCTGCAATCATTCCACCCATACGCCAGCTAATTTTGCTCGGTGAAACGTTGGAAAAATCAAAGGCAGGTGAAACAAAGTTAGCGACAATATTAATTCCAATGGTGGCAATCATTAACGTCAAGCTGCCTAAAATCACCACAAAGGTACTATCAAGTTTTCCAACCATCTCGACAGGGTCTGTAATGAGCTTGCCGTAGACTGGAAGCGTTGCCGCAATACACACCACAGTAAGTAAAGAAAAGCCTAAGAAATTAATCGGTAGTCCAAGAAAGTTGCCCATTTTAATCGCGTTAAAGCTTTTACCATAACGAGAGAAATCACCAAAGTTCAGCATAGGCCCTGAAAAATATGAGACAACAAGCGCAATAGCACCAATCATGACTGGTACAACCGCAAAACCGTCGTATTGAACACCGCTCAAGTTTAAATCAATATTTTGCCAGCCAGCTTTCCAGATGAGCCATACTGCCATCGCAAACATAACTACGTAGACAGCCGGACCTGCCCAGTCAATAAACTTACGAATACTGTCCATGCCAGACCAAAAAACAATCGCTTGAAGTAGCCAAAGCAGCATAAAGCCAACCCATCCTAAATAGGAAAGTCCAAGAAAGCCGTAAGTTGAAACATCGGCATAGACCGACCATTCTGGAAAGAACTTTAAAATGACCAATAAAAAGGCACTGGAGGCCAAATAGGTTTGAATGCCATACCATGCGACAGCAATAAGACCACGAATAACAGCAGGAATATTTGCACCAAGCACACCAAAGGTTGCGCGGCAAATAACAGGATAGGGCGTACCAGTTTGTTGGCTAGACTTGGCAATCAGGTTTGTAAAAAACTGAACTATGGCAATGCCGATGAGTAAAGAGAGAAGTACCTGCCAGCTATTGAGCCCTAGTGCAAAAAGGCTCCCAGCCATGACATAACCGCCGACACTATGAACATCAGACATCCAGAAAGCAAAAATATTATAAGCGCCCCATGTTTGCTTTTTTAAAGGAGCCAAGTCTTGATTTGTCAGTTTTGCATCATAAGAAGGTTTAATTATTGCTTCGGTATTATTCATCTTGAACACTCACTTCCTAAAGATGGAGGCACTTTCAGCAGCATTGTTTTTCTGTCTAAAAGAATGAAATTAAAATTGTGTACAATGTGATATTTAAATTGTGCACAATATTAATTGAGCAAAAGTTATGCCAAATTTAAGAAGTAGCGCTTATGAGTCATTTAAACTGGTATGGATTTTGGATATGCAGAGACAGATTTATAAAATGGGAAGTGCTTAATTTTTTATAAAAAGTAAGTAAATTAAGGTGTATAAGTGGATCTTTAGAGATTTAACATTGAATTATTTGGTTCAGTATAGTTGTTGTGGGAATGAGAGCAATATTCCAAAATGCTTAAGTTAAACTTACACTACTGTCATTAGATAAAGTTTTAAAAAGAGGAGGCGTTAATAAAAATGGATAAATCAATGTCATCGAATGCACCAAAAAAAGCCGTAGAAATGAGCAATGATGAAATTGATGACCATATATATAACGCTATTGTAGATGCTATTTTAAATCGACAACTTGTCCCTGGCGCACGTTTAGTTGAAGCACCTTTGTGTGAAGCATTCGGTGTAACGCGAGGAGTGTTGAGACGTGTTTTCGTCAAACTTGCACATGATAAGGTCATCGAAATTCAGCCTAATCGTGGAGCACTCATCGCAAAACATAGTGCTCATGAAACAAAAGAGGTCTTTGAAGCACGTAGCATGCTTGAAATCGCTACTGTAAAAAAGCTAGCTCAAAAGTCACATAGCTTAGATTTTAGTGAGCTTCGAGGTTTAGTAGATCAAGAGTCTCATGAGCGTTTAGCTGGCAATTGGGCCGAGTGGATTAAGCTATCAGGGCAATTTCATTTAAAGCTGATTGAAGCAAATCAAAATACGATTATGACCAGTTATTTGCAGACGCTTATTGCAAGGACTTCGTTATTAATTGGGTTATATGAAATTCCAAAACATAATAATTGTTCGGCAGATGAACATCGTGCAATTTTAAATGCCATTGAGCAAGGCGATGAAAAGCGAGCCACTCAATTGATGGAAGAGCATTTAGAACACTACGCGACGACATTTGTTGAAGAAGACAGCACAGTAACAGCAGAGCAAAATTTATTAAATTTATTTAAAAATAAGAAGATTGAAACCATTTAAACTAACTAAAAAATAATGGGCCATCTCCTATGGAAAAGGCCCAGATTAGTTATTTTATAGGAATGATTTGATGCGTTAAAAAATCAATAAATAGTTTTACTTTCTTCGATAAAATCTTACGATTTGGCCATGTAACATATAAGTGAAGCGGCTGACTGGTGTAGTCCTCCAAACATTTCTGTAATTTACCTTCTTTGTAGTAAGGCTCTGCAATAAACTCTGGAAGAAAAACAATACCGTGATCTTTTAAACACATATCTAATAATAATTCACCATTATTACAGGTCATCACAGGGAAGCAATTGAAAGAGACCTCTTTCTGATCTTTTTGAAAAATCAATTTTTTATGTCGGCTATCCTGATAATAAATCAGAAACTTATGTTCTTTAAGTTCTTCTAATGATTCTGGTAATCCATGCTGATTAAAATACTCAGGTGTCGCATATAGATAGCGCTGATAGGTATTTAATATTTTACTATTTGCTAAGTTTGGAGGAGAGCCATCTACACGAATGGTTAAATCAAATTTATTATTATTCATGTCTAGTAGTTGATCAGTCATGAATAAATCAATTTTGATGCTGGGATATTTCTCAATAAAATCTGAAATGATATTTTGAAGAAAAATATTGCTAAAAGACATTGGTGTATTGAGCTTGAGTTCGCCTTCTGGGTACTGCTGATTATAGCTAATTTCGTAGGCAGCCCATTCAAACTCACTTAAAATGACTTTGCTATGCTGATAAAACTTTTCTCCACAAGAGGTGAGGTTCATCTGTCTTGTGGTTCGAGTTAACAGTGTAGTTTTCAGGTCATTTTCGAGGTAGCAAACACGTTTGGCCACTAAGTCACGAGAGATGTCGAGTGCTCTGGCTGCGCTACTAAAATTCCCATGTTCTACGACACTTACAAAAGTGGAAATACAGTCTAATCGATCCATGGATAAGCAATAGTTAAAAAAATATATATCAATGATTAAACTATAAAAATTAAAAAGCAATCATTGATTTTATTGTATTCGTACAGCATACAGATTCGTGTTGATTTGCTGTCTATGCTTTTACATTTTTATCTGTTTTGATAATGACCAGTAAGCAATTTTAATGCATTACTCATAAGGAATAATGGAGTTTACCCATGAATAAGTCACTTTTAGAACAACTTTCACCAACAAATTGTCAGGTTATTTTTATTGATCATCAGCCACAAATGGCTTTTGGGGTACAGTCAATAGACCGCCAAGTATTAAAGAATAATACTGTAGGGTTAGCAAAAGCAGCTAAAACATTCAATATTCCTGTCACCATTACCACGGTTGAAACTGAAAGCTTCTCTGGTCATACCTATCCAGAACTTTTAGATGTATTTCCAGATGCTCCATTACTAGAACGTACTTCAATGAATTCATGGGATGACCAAAAAGTACGTGATTCGCTTGCAAAAAATAATCGTAAAAAAGTGATTGTTTCAGGTTTGTGGACTGAGGTGTGCAATAACACCTTTGCTTTTGGTGCCATGCTAGAAGGCGATTATGAAATTTATATGGTTGCCGATGCTTCTGGTGGTACATCAAAAGAGGCACATGACTATGCCATGCAACGCATGATTCAAGCAGGTGTTGTTCCGGTAACTTGGCAACAAGTGTTACTCGAATGGCAACGCGATTGGGCACACCGTGATACGTATGATGCAGTTATGGCAATTGTACGCGAGCATTCTGGTGCTTACGGTATGGGTGTGGACTATGCCTATACGATGGTACATAAGGCGCCTGAACGTACAACATCAAAACACGAAGTACTTGCACCAGTTCCTGCAAAATAAGAAATAGTTGAGTTAACGGTATTTCGATATTTAAGTTGATTTATTCGATTTTTGACTATATTGGATAAGTGGAAAAGCCATCTGCAACAGTTCGAGGCAGGACAAAATCTGAAAAGATTGTAATTGAACGGGTTTTGCAGATGGCAATGGTTTTGGTTACTTTTCCCGAAAGAAAAGTAACAGAATTAACTCCTCTTATTGGATGTAAAACGGTCAGACTCCGTCGTGTAAAATCAAAAAGAATAATGAAATATATATGTTGCTATACCTTTATTTTTTAGAACGATAATTCACAAGAATGGAGTTCAGAATGACCGAAATAAACCTCATACTCATAAACGGTAAAATCACAACACTAGATCCTCAGAACCCCGAAGTACAAGCAATTGCGATTGCAGACGGTAAAGTCGTACGTACGGGTACAAATGATGAGGTTATGAAGCTCGCAACACTAACAAGCAAAGTCGTAGACTTAAATGGCCGTCGCGTTATACCAGGTCTAAATGACAGTCATCTGCATATTATTCGTGGTGGCCTAAATTACAATATGGAATTGCGCTGGGAAGGTGTGCCATCCGTTGCAGATGCACTACGCTTACTTAAAGAGCAAGCAGATAATACGCCAGCTCCACAATGGGTTCGTGTAGTAGGTGGTTGGACTGAGTTCCAGTTTGCTGAAAAGCGTTTACCCACTTTAGAAGAAATTAATAAAGCTGCGCCAGATACTCCTGTATTCGTTTTACATTTATATGCCAGTGCTTTGTTGAACCGAGCTGCGCTTGATGTATTAGGCTTTAATAAAGACACTCCAGATCCACCGGGTGGCAAGATTGTAAGAGATGAAAAGGGTGAGCCAACAGGTCTGTTGCTCGCAACTCCATCCGCTATGATTTTATATTCGACTTTAGGTAAAGCGCCGAAATTGCCAGTTGAAGATCAAGTCAATTCAACTCGTCATTTCATGCGTGAACTCAACCGATTAGGCATTACTTCAGCAATTGATGCGGGTGGCGGTGGTCAAAACTATCCTGAAGATTATGATGTGATTAAGCAATTGCACGATCAAAATCAAATGACGGTACGTATTGCTTATAACCTATTTGCTCAGAAGGCAGGCCAAGAGCTTGATGATTATCGCCGTTGGACAGAAATGACATTTCCGGGCGATGGTGATGAGCTATTTAGAATGAATGGAGCAGGTGAGAACCTGACTTGGTCAGCTGGTGACTTCGAAGATTTCTATGAGCCACGTCCGGATTTACCGGAAAAAATGGAAGGTGAACTCGAAGCCATTGTAGAGCACTTGGCTGAAAAGAAATGGCCATTCCGTATTCATGCAACCTATGATGAAAGCATTAATCGTCTGCTCAATGTATTTGAGCGCGTCAATTCAAAACAGCCATTTGCAACTCGATTTATTATTGACCATGCTGAAACGGTATCTGAGCGTAATATCGAACGTATTGGTGCGTTGGGTGGTGGTATCGCCATTCAACACCGTATGGCATATCAAGGTGAGATTTTCGTCAAACGCTACGGTGCTGAAGCTGCTCAGGCAACGCCACCAGTTAAGAAAATGTTAGAACTCGGTGTTCCTGTGGGTGCGGGAACAGATGCGACTCGAGTTGCCTCTTATAACCCTTGGGTATGTTTGTATTGGCTAAGTACGGGCAAAACAGTTGATGGTTTGCCACTCTATGATGAAAAAAATCTGTTAGATCGCCAAACAGCACTTAAACTCTGGACTAAAGGTTCGGCTTGGTTCTCGGGTGAAAAAGATGTCAAAGGATCACTCACAGCAGGTGAGCTTGCTGATCTGGTCGTATTGTCCGATGACTACTTCAAGGTTGAAGCAGAAGATATCCAGTGGATTGAGTCTGTACTCACTGTTTTAGGCGGAAAAGTGGTATATGCAGGTGCAGAGTTTAAGCAAGATGATCCGCCATTACCGCCAGCATCTCCAACATGGTCGCCGGTAAAACGCTTCGGTGGTCAGTGGCGTTTATCTGAAAACCGTAATGCACCTTCGAATCAATCATTACAGTCGCAAAGTGCATTGTGTGCATGTGCTAGCAGCTGTGGAATGCATGGACACAGCCACGCTTGGATGCTTGATGTACCTGTAAATGATAAGGACAAAAAATCTTTCTGGGGCGCACTTGGGTGCTCGTGTTTTGCATTTTAAATAAAACAGTATGGGAACCTGCTGATTAAATGGCTTGCTTCCCTAAGGTATGTACGATGAAAATGTACTTGTTATCTTTGGCTGTAGGGTTGCTTGTTGGTGTCTTATATTATGTTTTAAATGTTAAGTCACCAGCTCCACCTCTTGTTGCATTAGTCGGTTTATTAGGCATGGTAATAGGAGAGCAACTGCTTCCTTTTATTAAATCCTATTTTTAATCCGTTTCATTCAGAAAAAGCTAAATGGTGTCATGCCATTTAGCTTTTTATATTACGAAGTATCTTCAATTACTTTATACGACGGCCTTGTTCGTCAATAATCACTTCACCATCTTCTTTTGCAAAATAGCCTAAGTTTTGTGAATCTAAAATGTCGAGCACTACTTCAGAGGGGCGGCAAAGTCGTGTGCCTTTTGGTGTAACCACAAATGGGCGATTAATTAAAATTGGGTACTGAACCATAAAATCAATTAACTGCTCATCGGTCCAATGATCTTGTTCCAACTCTAAATCTTTATATGGATCAACATTTTTACGAATTGCTTCACGTACAGTTAGGTTTGAATCCTTAATGAGTTGGATTAGCTCATCTTTACTTGGTGGTGTTTTTAAATATTCAATAACGAGAGGTTCAAGCCCGGCATGACGAATGAGTGCCAAAGTATTGCGTGACGTGCCACATGCAGGGTTATGGTAGATCTTCACTAATTCAGTCATGACAAATTTATCGATAAATTAAGATATTGCATTTATATATGGATATCCGTATATTTGCAATAACGAATATATACTGTTGAAGATATGATCAACCAAGTCGATTTCTTTAAATGTCTATCTGACCAAACTCGGTTAAATATTCTTAAATTAGTTCTAGATAAACAAAATATTTGTGTTTGTGAGCTAACAGAACAGCTTGAGTTGAGCCAACCGAAAATCTCTAGACATTTAGCCTTATTAAGAACTCATGGCGTATTACTGGATGAAAGAAAAGGACAGTGGGTCTATTACAGCTTAAATCCTGATTTGCCTGTCTGGGCTTTAGATATTTTAAAGGTGATAGAAAATGACGAGAGTGAGACAAGAGTAAAGCAACAAGATCAGCCTTTCATCACTACAACGTGCTGTGATTAATCTTCCTAGATTTCTGTCTTAAAAATTCGGATTTTCTTAGCATAAGTACATTAGTCATTTGTGTGTATTGAGCAAAATTAATCAATTCTTTCTTCGAGTAGAACATGACCAAACAAGGGCTTTCATTTTTAGATCGAAACCTGACGCTATGGATTTTCATTGCAATGGCTTTAGGTTTAGCCATTGGAGTTTTCTTTCATCAGGCATCTGTGTCTTTAAATGAGTTAAGTGTAGATAACGTTAATATTCCAATCGCAATCGGTTTAATTTTGATGATGTATCCGCCTTTAGCAAAGGTAGATTATGCTACGCTACCAGAAGTATTAAAAGATAAAAAAACCTTGGCTTTATCGTTGATACAGAACTGGATTATTGCTCCAGTTTTAATGTTTATCCTTGCGATTATTTTCTTACATAACTATCCAGAGTATATGACGGGCCTTATTTTAATTGGCTTAGCACGTTGTATTGCCATGGTATTAGTCTGGAATGGCTTGGCTTGTGGCGATAACCAATATGTTGCAGCGTTGGTTGCTTTTAACAGTATTTTCCAAATTTTGTTTTTTAGTACTTATGCATGGTTATTCTTGACCTTTTTGCCGCCGTATTTTGGTGTGGCAGGGCAAGTCATCGATGTCAATTTCTGGACGATTACACATGCGGTTTTGGTGTACTTAGGTATTCCATTTTTAATGGGATTCTTGACGCGTTTGATTTTAGTTAAATCAAAAGGGTTAGATTGGTATCAAACTAAATTTTTACCAAAGATCAGTCCAATCAGTCTTATTGCTTTGCTATTCACCATTGTTGCTATGTTTAGCCTAAAAGGTGGTGATGTAGTGAGCTTACCTTTAGATGTATTACGTATTGCGATTCCACTCACGATTTACTTTGTAGTGATGTTCTTCATTAGCTTCTTCATGAGTAAACGGATGGGGAATAACTACCCACGTACTATAGCCATTTCATTTACTGCTGCTGGCAACAATTTTGAGTTGGCATTAGCGGTTGCTATTGCAACATTTGGTTTAGCATCACCTGTCGCTTTTACCACAGTGATTGGACCATTGGTTGAAGTTCCCGTTTTAATTTCACTCGTTACCGTTTCTCTTTGGCTAAAGAAAAAGTATTACGCTTAAGAAATATAACAAAATTTATTTGTTTAGGGGGTATTAAAGTGCCTTTGTACAGGCACTTTTTTATTGTCTCGTTATTCACATTCAAGTCATCGTTGGTAATAGTTTTTGTAGTAGTTCAATGAAGTTTGAAACTTTCGCAGAATTTTCATTTTCACGTGTAATCAAGTAAATAGGCGCATTCATTTTTATAGAGTCATCAAACTCGCGATATACAATTTCATGTTCCCAAAAGTTATGCATTGAGGCTGGCACAATCGTTATACCAATTCCTGCAGCAACTAAATTTAATGTTGCGGTAGGACGTGGTGCTTCCTGAATAATACGTGGGCTAAAGCCTGCTTGATAGCAACTATATAAAATATTGTCATATAAGCCTTGTCCTGAAGAACGACGGTATAAAACAAAATTTTCATCTGATAAGTCATTTGAGCTAATTTTTTCTTTTTGTGTAAGTGGGTGGCCCATAGGTAATGCCACTACCATTGGCTCATCTAATATATGAAGATGCTTTAGCCCAATATCACGGCTGATGGGTGCTCTTAAAAAAGCGATATCAAGTTTCTCTGAGATTAATCGATCTAATTGTTTTTGGCTGCCTGCTTCTTCAAGTTTGGTTAGTACCTTTGGATATATTTCTCGATATGAGCGCAATACGAGTGAAATAAGCGGATGCAAACCTGCGGAACTTGTAAAACCAATATTGAGTTGTCCAGTTTTACCTTGGCTAACATCTTGGACTAATTTTGGAATATGTCTGGCATGTTCTAATAAAAGCTGTGCTTCTTTAAATAAGGCTAAACCAGCCTCAGTTGGTTCAATTCCTCGAGGCTGGCGAATAAGTAATTGTGTACCAAGTTCTTCTTCGAGTTTTTTAAGTAAACGCGTTAGAGGCGGCTGTTGAATAAACAATCGGTTTGCGGCATGCGTAATATTCCTTTCTTCAATTACTACAACAAAGGCATGGAGCTTATGTAAATCGAGCATAGGAATACCTTTATGGTATGGTTAATGAAAATAAAAGCATTTGTAGATATATCACAAAAGTATCATTCTATCTTGGTCAGATAAAGTGAAAAGTAACGAAAATGAACCATGTTGAGATTGCCGTGCAGAAGGAGAGTGTCCCGACCTGCACAGAGTTATTTTTAGGTTTTTTAACATTAGGTTTAATTGGATTCGGTGGCGTGCTGCCTTTAGCCCGTAAAGTTATTGTAGAGCAGAGACGGTGGTTAAGCCCTGAAAAATTCACTGAGTTACTTGGTCTGTGTCAATTTTTACCAGGCGGCAATATTATTAATTTATCGGTTGCGATTGGCATGGAGTTTCGCGGTGTTCGTGGGGCAGTGAGTTCAATCATTGGTCTGATCCTTGCACCTACGATAATTGTTGTACTTTTACATTATGTCTATGAGCAGTTCCAAGATAATTTAATGGTTAAGCATCTTTTCGAAGGTTTAGCGGCGGCGGCGGCTGGACTTCTGGTTGCAACAGGTTTGAAAATGCTTAAACCATTATTACGTAATCCATTAGCGATTTGCGTAGTTGTTGCTGCAATTATCAGTATTGCTTTTCTAAAAATCTCTTTACTAGTGACGATGCTGATTTTGTTGGCATTTTATTCAGCTATCATTTGGAGACGTGTGTAATGGGTGCAGTTCTACTTACTTTAGCGATCATTTTTACTCAATTGTCTCTTATTGCATTCGGTGGAGGGAATACAATTTTGCCTGAGATGCAACGCCAAGTAGTTGATATTCACCATTGGATGACGGCACAAGAATTTAGTGCATTATTTGCCATGGCTCAAGCAGCTCCTGGTCCAAACATGATGATTGTACCGTTGGTAGGATGGCATGTAGCAGGGTTGTCAGGTCTATTGGTAACGTCTACAGCTAAATTTTTACCTTCATCTCTTATTACTGTGTTTGTAATGAGAGGCTGGTCAAAATTTAAAGATAAGAAATGGCGCCGTGTTTTACAGCTTGCTTTACAACCTGTCACTGTGGGAACTGTGCTTGCCAGTGCTTGGATTATTTCTGAGGCAGCTGCAATAAATACTTTACTTATCATTATGGTAGTCATTGCAACCTTATTATCTTTAATTAAAAAGGTTCATCCTTTACATGTCTTGATTGCTGGGGCTGTATTTGGTGTGGTCTTACTCTAGTTTAACCAGTTTGCCGACCTGCGCTGGATGAGTTCAGGTTGGCTTTTTTTGATTTGAAGTAAATAATAATTAAATCTAAAAAACCGATCAAATATATAAAAACATACTGTTTCACCTATTTTATGTTTTCACGTACTATGCATCTATTGAAAGAATTTGGATGCATTGGAGTAAAAACAGATGTTAGATCAAAACATTAAAACTCAATTAAAAGCTTACTTAGAACGTCTAGAAAGTCCAATCGAATTAGTGGCTGCTTTAGATGAATCAGATAAAGCTGCTCAAATTAAAGAATTAGTTTCTGAAATTGCTGAGCTTTCTGACAAGGTGACTGCCCGTTTTGACGGTAACAATACACGTCGTCCAAGCTTTGGTGTGGCTAAAGCAGGTGAACAACCTCGTGTGTTCTTTGCTGGCTTACCAATGGGTCATGAGTTTACGTCTTTGATCTTGGCGCTGTTACAGGTGTCTGGTTATGCACCGAAGGTTTCTGATGAAGTCCTGAACCAGATTAAAGGTTTAAACCTCAAAGCCAACTTTGATGTATTCGTATCACTTAGCTGTCATAACTGTCCGGACGTGGTACAGGCACTTAACTTGATTGCAATTTATAACCCGAACACCACAGCAACCATGATTGATGGTTCATTCTTCCAAGACGAAGTGGAACAACGCAAAATCATGGCTGTACCAATGGTATTCCAAGACAACGAACACATTGGTCAAGGTCGTATGACCCTTGAAGAGATTGTGGCAAAACTCGATACCAACTCAGCTGAAAAAGATGCAGCAGCACTCAATGCCAAAGATGCCTTTGATGTATTGGTGATTGGTGGTGGACCTGCGGGTGCAACAGCAGCAATCTATGCAGCACGTAAAGGCATTAACACAGGTATCGTAGCTGAACGCTTCGGTGGTCAGGTCATGGACACCATGGACATTGAAAACTTCACGTCTGTGCAAAAGACTCAAGGTCCTAAGTTTGCTGCTGAGATGGAAGCACATGTTCGTGAATATGATGTCGATATCATGAACCTGCAACGTGTCAGCAAAATCACAGGTGCCAACCAAACTGAAAATGGTCTGGTTGCGGTAGAACTTGAAAACGGTGCAAAACTTGAATCGAAAACTGTGATCCTTTCAACAGGTGCACGTTGGAGAGAAATGAATGTACCGGGCGAGCAAGAATACCGTACCCGTGGCGTTGCATACTGCCCACACTGTGATGGCCCATTGTTCAAAGGCAAACGTGTAGCGGTGATTGGTGGTGGTAACTCAGGTGTTGAAGCTGCAATTGACCTTGCAGGGATTGTTGAGCATGTGACTTTGGTTGAGTTCGATACAAAACTTCGTGCTGACCAAGTGTTGCAAAACAAACTGCATAGCTTGCCGAACACTACAGTGATTATGAATGCCTTAAGTACAGAAGTGTTAGGTGATGGCTCACAAGTAACTGGTCTTAAATATAAAGACCGTGCCACTGATGAAGAGCATGTGGTCGAGCTTGCAGGGATCTTTGTACAGATTGGTTTACTGCCAAATACTGACTTCTTAAAAGACAGTGAAGTTGAGTTAACCAACCGTGGCGAGATCATTGTGAATGACCGCAACGAAACCAATGTTCAAGGTGTATTTGCTGCGGGTGACTGTACCACTGTGCCTTATAAGCAAATCATTATTGCTACAGGTGAAGGCGCTAAAGCATCCCTTTCTGCGTTTGATTACATCATTCGTTCTGGGCAGTAATATTTAGTCTCAAAACAAAAAGAGCCAAAGGATATCCTTTGGCTCTTTTTGTTTTTTATGGTTTATACAAACCATGTTCAACTAAATGCTCTCGTAAAATACGACGCAATTCTAATACCGCTTGTGGTGTGAGCTGGATTGAATGACCACCCGGAAGAACTTTCTCAGACTTTGCACCTTCTAGATGAGCACTCTTATAAGGAACAATACCATCGGTAATCACATTTGGATCATCGCTCTTGGTAATGTTACCCATAATAGAGTGGAAGACTAATCCTTGGTGTGGGTTAATATTTTCCGTAAGCTCCATAAATTTAGATTGATGGCTTAAGTCACTTGGTCCATTTTGAATTAGACCATTATCAATGTTATTCAAGAAATCTTTAACATCTAGGTTTTCAGTAGTTAGTGACGTCGCTACAGCAGATAAAAAAGCACCCGGCAAACGAATAATTTTACGAGCAGCCAAAGTAAACCATCGGTCTGCATAATCTGTACCTCTATGAGGCGATGCCAAGAAAATTGCACGATCAAAGTTTCCAATTGAATGCATTTGCAATCGCTCGGTAACCATAGGATGTTTTTTAAAACGGTTTTGTTGACGTACGGTCATCAACTTCAAGGCTGGTTGAGTAATATCACCATCGCTGACCAGCAAACGGCTAATAATACCGCCCATACTATGACCTACAAGCACAGCATCGTGTGCAGCAGGGTCATTGGGGTTTAGCGAACCGAACGCTTGTTTAAGCAGAGCATAAATCTGGAAGCGACTTTCCAAAATTGGCATATTGGTCGAGTAGAAAACTTGCCAAACCTGATAGTTATCTCTTAAAACAGTATCGCCCATGACATCGTTGGTGAGTGCAATCCATGCCTCGGGGCTACTTGCCAAACCATGCACCAACACAATAATTTTTTTGTTTGGATTATAAGGTTCGAGCATATATAAATGCGGCATAGTTAAATGCTGATCACGATCAATCAGGCTTAAATAAGCCGCTACGCCTAAGTTATTTTCAGCTAGCCATAAACCATAAGGTGCAGAGAAGTTCGCAGCTAGAGGGTATTGCTTACCAGCGACATTAATATTATCGGTGCGATAAGGGTCATAAACTCGAATTACAAATTCTGGGTTATTTATAATGTCTTGAACAGTTTTGGCATTTTTAGGCTCAGCCACAATCGTTGCTGCTAAATAACGGGCATGGTGAATATTAGGATTTACACCATTTTTATAGCTGTAATTGAGTGGATCTAAAATATATTCATTAATGTCTTCTTTTCCTGAACTCGGAAAAACAGCCACAAATTCAGAACCGAAACCATCACGACGATTGATTGTTCTCAAACCAGAGAAATTTAAGTTATAGCTCGAAATTAATTTCTCTAACTTTTGACCAGTTAATTGTCTATGAAACTCAAAGTCTATTGAATAAACACTCTTACCAATATGGATTTGCGGCTCTACCACATTTTTTTTCGGATATCTTAAATCATAGACACTCACCATTTTGGCAATGGCTTGATTATAAAAGTCGCGTATTTGAACTTGTCTGTTATCAAAAATACGGTCGGTCGGCTGACGTTTTGTAGAAAACAGATAAGCATAGCTATAACGGATACTCTTATCGAGTAGACTCAACTGTTGATCTAAGCATTCATCATATTTATTCTGAATCGCTTTTTGTTCATCAGCCGCTTTGTGTTTAGTGAATCGACTAATTTTACACTCGGAAGAATCTGATAAAGCCATCGCTTTTGCCAGATACATTTCGCTCGCAGCAGATAAAAGCTGTTCGTCTAAAATTTGGGGAAGATTTTTAAGCTGATTAACACAGGTGTCAGGGGAGTCTGTACAGGTTTTGGCCTCTTGTCCTGACATAGACAAAACGTTAAGACTTGCTTCACTCAGTTTATCTTGGGTAAGAATACTATTACGTTCATTTGCAATAGTAACGTTGAGAGCTTGTTGCTTAACATTGACCACCTGACATCCGCTCAGAATTGAACCGAGGAGTATGACCGTGAAGAGCGCTGAGTTTCTTTTTCTAACAAACATTATGGTCAAATATGTGGATCAGTAATATGCTGATCATACAAATTTTAAAGTATTTTTCAATTGATCAAATATAAAAAAAGGGCTGTCAAATCAGCCCTTTTTAATAAGCTTATACTCTTACTTTTTTGCAGGTGCAGTTGGGGTAGCTGGTGCCATAGCAGGGTTTGTTAATACTTGCCATACATTCCAACGACCTTGTTTTTCAATTTCTTGAATTAAACGATCTGCAACTTCAGCTTCGTCAGGGTATTTAACCTTGTAATTTTTCAAAGTCTGAATCGCATTTTTCTTTTGTTCCATTGCAATATAGTTATTTGCAGCGGCTAAATATGCTTCTTGAACATTGCCTTTAATGGCTTTGTCTAAGTATGGAATAGCTTCACGTTGACCACCACCTTCAGACAAACCAAAACCAAACCAGAAATTCGCTTCTGCATCGTCTGGGTTAATTTTTAAAAGTCTTTGAGCATATTCTAAAGATCTAGTTGTATGCGCAGTACCTAAATCAAGGTTACGGGCAAGTACGCTTGCTTTAAAAGCACGAATAAGAATATCAAATGACGCATTTGGATTAGCAGCTAATGTATCTAAGCGCTGAGTGACTTCTTTAAGTTTGCTTTCAAAACCTTTACGTTCTTGACGGTCAGTAAAGCGAGGCGGGTAGTGACGAGCTTTACCTTCAACAAGTTGTAAGAAGTCATCAATTTCAGTCACATCAATTTCATTATCGCCCGCTAAAACTGCGTATTTCATTGAACGTTGTGAATTATTGATAGTAGGTACAATTAATTTATTTGTATCTAATGTAAGTGATTTAGTTGGATCGTCCTGACGAGTTACCACCATTTTAGTTACAGGCTGTGCTGCAGCTTCTTTTAAAGCGACTTCAAACGCAGGTGGAGCATCATAATTAAATGGATTTAACGCATAAAATGGAGGAGTAAGCTCTGGTTCCTTGAAAACAAAAGGTTCAATTTTTTGTTCTTTTACAGGTGCCATTGTACACGCTGTTAAACTAGAAGTTGCAAGGATTAAATACGCCAATGGCTTAAAATTCATAGGATCTTCCGTTCATTTTAGTAAAGTCAGATTTGGTACAGCTAAGTCTAGGAAAAGCTAAACCCACATGCAAGGGTAAGCGTGTTACATTATGAATCAAGAATATTACGTTTTTGATGTCTTGTTTTGTGCACCGCATTCACGACGAACTTCTTCAAGAATTTTTAGCTCTTCATCACTAAAAGGCTGTTCATCTTGGCTTTCTTTTTTGAAAGTTGGATCAAGTTCAGATAAGCGTTGGCACAAACTATTCATACGTGTTTCATTATGTTGAATACGGTCAAGTAAAACTCGCATTCCTTCTAAAATTGGGTCAGATTGATCAGCAGTAGTCGCATACGGAGCAAAACCAATACTCTGTGCATAATCACGGCGACGTTCTTCATCTTTATCTTTAGTTTTGTCGGCATCTTTATAAATATAGCGAGCAGGGTTTCCAACTGCTGTTACACCAGCAGGAACCGCTTTTGTCACCACAGCATTTGAACCAACTTTAGCACCTTTACCTACTGTAAATGGGCCTAAGATTTTTGCACCAGCCCCTACAACCACGCCATCTTCTAGCGTTGGATGGCGTTTGCCAGTTTTCCATGTGGTACCACCTAAGGTAACACCATGATAAAGCGTTACATCGTCACCAATTTCAGCAGTTTCACCAATCACAACACCCATACCATGATCGATAAAGAAGCGTTTACCAATTTTAGCACCAGGATGAATTTCAATACCTGTTGCAAAACGGCTAAATGATGAAACAAAGCGGGCAGTCCCTTTGCAATCTTTTTTCCAAAGCTCATGTGCAAGTCTGTGCAAGAGCAAGGCATGAATACCAGGATAAGTAGTGAGTACTTCAAATGTATTTCGTGCAGCAGGATCTCGCGCGAATACAGCCTGTATATCTTCTTTAAGCTGTTTAAGCATTGGATTGATCCTCCTTATCCGATGATGCTTTTTTCCATTTGCCGCTAGTCAGAGCTTGAACTCGACTAAAAATACCGCGAAGTAAATGATATTCCATACGATCTAATTGTATACGACCAAATAAACGACGCAAGCGTAAAGGTAATAAACGTGGATTTTCTGGATCTAAAAATTCAATTTCGGTCAGCATTTTTTCCAAATGAGGATAAAACTCTTCCATTTGTTGCTGAGTGACTAAAGGCTCATCCCATTGCATGCTTTGACCTTGAGCAAGTGGCATTTGTCCATCATCAGAAATAGACTCTTTTTGCTCTAA
The DNA here is from genome assembly GCF_044684115.1 of Acinetobacter sp. ABJ_C1_1. Taxonomy (NCBI): domain Bacteria; kingdom Pseudomonadati; phylum Pseudomonadota; class Gammaproteobacteria; order Moraxellales; family Moraxellaceae; genus Acinetobacter; species Acinetobacter sp. ABJ_C1_1. The sequence goes on from NZ_JBITPU010000006.1 coordinate 118,299, forward strand.
TACCGACATGCGAAGTTCGTAACATACGACTTGAATCGCTTGAGCAACGTTAAGTACACCATAGTCCGAGTTTACAGGAATAGTAAGATGATAATTTGCTAACGCTAATTCTTCATTGGTTAAGCCGCGGTCTTCACGTCCGAAAACGATCGCAATCTGTTGACCTTGTGAAGCTGCCTTAATTGCTTCTTTGGAAGCAGGGCGCACATCGAGCAAAGGCCATGGAATAGTACGGCTACGCGCACTCGTTCCAAAAACTAAATGGCAATCTTTAATCGCGTCTTCGAGTGTTTCAACAATTTCAACTTGTTCTAATAAATCTTGTGCACCAGCAGCTAGCGCCTGAATATCTGGATGTGGATAGGTCTTTGGTGAAACCAGAACCAACTTACTCAAGCCCATTGTTTTCATTGCGCGTAAAGCACTGCCAATATTAGCAGGCAAAGTGGTATTGACCATCACAATACGCACTTGTGCTAATTGTTTTGACACGGCGGTGTCGTCAAACAAACTCATAAGATTTCCAGAAATTACGAATATTGAGAAACTTCGCTTTGGTATGAATCCAATGCATCATCAATAGTCATGTCCACAGGAGGTGAGGCAACAGGTTGTGGACGAACAGGTTCTGCTGCTTTAGCTGCCTTAGATTTTACCTGATATTCAATATGAATATTATCTTTGCCAAAGTAATCTCTCAGTTTGGCAAGAAGTTCATCTAAAGGAGCGACTTTCCATTGTGGACCAAGCTGAAGCTCAGCTTGCGCATATGGTTGGTCAATCTGTAGTTGTATTGCAATATGCTGATGCATATCGACATTACAATAAGGCAATAATATATTTTGTAGATCTTTAGCCAAACTTGGTTGCATTAAATCATTGGTTAATTTGATTTGAATACTATTGGCACGTTTTTGTCTGATTTCATTTAAGTTAAATGCTTTGTTTAATCGCCCCATTGGACGATCAAAGCCTTCACGCTCATAAATTTCGCCTTCAAAGACGACTACACGTTCAACTTGAATGATATCTTTAAAGCGTTGGAAGCGCTCATGGTTACAGCTGACTTCAATACGTGCTGTTCCATCGTCGAGTACGATAACAACACGGTTTGGGAAGTTGGCTACATCAAGAACAAGACCTGCATAAACAGTCGTTACGCCACGACGAGTTGCTGTAATTTCATTAAGTTTTGCAGGAATAAAGGCTTTGAGTTCTTGACGGTAAACATCAATAGGGTGACCTGTTAAATACAAACCAAGAGTGTCTTTTTCACCCTTAAGACGAACTTCATCGCTCCATGGCTTAACTGGCTTGGCAGGTTTACGTTGAACTTCTTCAACTTCACCAAATAAGTCCATAATGCCGCTTTCACGGTTACTGCGGGCTTGTTCAGCAGCTTGTACAGCTTCTGGCAATTGAGCCATTAAACTAGAACGTTCAATACCTAAACAGTCTAGCGCACCAGCACGGATAAGTGCCTCTAAAGTTCGTTTATTGATTTTCTTCAAATCAATACGGTGGCAGAAATCGAATAGATCGGTATAAGGCCCTTGTTGACGACGGGAGTCAATAACAGACTGCATTGCCTGTTCACCGACGCCTTTAATTGCACCTAAACCATAAACAATAGTTTTATCATCACTAGCATGGAAATGATAAGTCGACATGTTAACCGATGGAGGTAGAACTTCGAGTCCGTTATTTCGACAGTCATCAATCAAAAATACCACACTGTCAGTGTTCTGCATTTCCGATGACATTACCGCTGCCATAAACTCGGCAGGATAATGAGCTTTTAACCATGCTGTATGGTATGCAACAAGAGCATAAGCAGCTGCGTGCGATTTGTTGAAACCGTAGCCTGCGAACTTTTCCATATAGTCAAAGATATGGTTGGCTGTGCTCTCATCAATGCCTTTTTGTCCAGCACCTTCAAGGAAGATTTGGCGTTGTTTCACCATTTCTTCAGGTTTCTTTTTACCCATTGCACGGCGAAGTAAGTCAGCGCCACCGAGCGTATAACCCGCACAAATCTGTGCAGTTTGCATTACCTGTTCTTGGTAAACCATAATCCCGTAGGTTGGCTCTAATACGCCTTCAAGCAAAGGATGAAGATATTCAAAATCTCCACCATGCATACGGTGAATAAAGTCAGGAATCAGGTCCATCGGGCCCGGGCGATACAAAGACACGAACGCAATAATTTCTTCGAATTTACTTGGACGTGCTTCTTTCAGCATTCGTTTCATACCGACGGATTCAAACTGGAATACCGCGGTTGTATTTGCATCGGCAAAGACAGAATAAGCTTTAGGATCGTCAAGAGGGACGTGTGAAATGTTTAAAGGGTCATTGCCACGATTTTTATTAATATTTTGAATAGCATCTTCAATAACCGTTAAGTTACGTAAGCCCAAGAAGTCGAATTTTACGAGACCTGCAGCTTCTACGTCATCTTTATCGTATTGAGCTACACGGTTAGTACCGTCGGCGTCACAAAGTACCGCAGAGAAATCGGTAATTTTACCGGGTGCAATAACAACACCACCGGCATGTTTACCGGTATTTCGGGTAATACCTTCTAACTTTAATGCCATTTCCCAAATTTCACTGGCATCATCATTATCTGGGTTTGAAGGATTGGTGACGATATCTTTAAGCTGAGGTTCCATCTCAATCGCAGTTGCCAAATCTACACCGAGTGGTTTAGTTGGAACCATTTTTGAAATACGGTCAGCTAGACCATAAGATTTACCTAAAACACGGGCAACGTCACGAATTGCACCTTTTGCAGCCATTGTACCGAACGTGGCAATCTGGGAAACCGCTTCACGGCCATAAGTACGTGATACATAGTCAATAACACGGTCACGACCTGCGATACAGAAGTCGACGTCAAAGTCGGGCATCGATACACGTTCTGGGTTTAAGAAACGTTCAAAGAGTAGATCGTAACGAAGAGGGTCAAGGTCGGTAATTTTTAAGCTATATGCAACCAATGAACCAGCACCAGAACCACGGCCCGGGCCTACAGGGACACCATTATTTTTTGCCCATTGAATGAAGTCCATGACGATAAGGAAGTAGCCGGGGAATCCCATTTTAAGAATGATTCCGACTTCATAATCAATTCGCTCATCATATGGCTTACGAATTTCTGGCCAGTCTTCACCACGTTTTTCAACTGGGTAAAGATAGTTTAAACGCTCTTCCAAACCTTCTTTTGATAAGTGCTCAAAATAGCTGTCGATGGTAAAACCATCAGGAATTGGGTACTCAGGTAAGAAGTAAGTGCCGAGTTTTAAGCTGACATTACAGCGTTTAGCAATATGATATGTGTTTTCAATAGCACTCGGGATGTCTGAAAATAGCTCGATCATTTCATCTGAGGTTTTGAAATGCTGTTCCGGGCTATATAAACGTGGACGTCGGTCATCTGCTAAAACATAACCATCTGCAATACATACACGTGCTTCGTGTGCTTCGAAATCTTCTTTTTCAACAAAGTGCACATCGTTATGTGCAACTACACCAATTTTGTATTTAGCTGCAAGTTTGGCAGCTTCTTGAATAAAGTCTTCTTCGCCCGGACGATCAGTACGTGTTAAAGCAAGATAAACACGATCGCCAAACTTTTCGATCCATTCTTCGAGTAAAGGTTCAGCTTTTTGTGGGTTAGATGAGCAAAGCATTTGCCCAACATCGCTGTGCTGACCCAGTAAAACAATAATATCTTGGTGTTGTTCTAGAACCCATTCTTTTTGTACGCAAGGGATACTGAGTTGTTGACCTTCAATGAAGCCACGCGAAACAATTTCAGTCATACCTTTCCATCCAACCTCACTCATTGCAAGTAACGTTGCACGATGCTGGGCATCGTTAAGACGGATGGTGCTACCTAAAATAGGTTTAATACCTTTTTTTAGACAAGAGTTATAAAACTTTACAGCAGCATGCAGGTTGGATAAGTCGGTAAGTGCCAGCGCAGGCATTTCATCCTTTACAGCAGCCTTGACCAAGTCGGGTATGCGAACAATCGACTCTGTAATCGAAAATTCTGTGTAAATACCGAGATGAACAAACTGCATAAACCAATCCTTAATGCGACCGAAGCATAGTTTAACACGCAAAGTTCAAACGAAATGCTTAATATTTTGGCAACTGTTATGGATTTTAGTATTTAAACAGAATGTTGAGAACACGAGAGTGGAGGATTGACCAAAGATGGTGCGTATTTTAAAGGAGAGAATTAAGGAGAAAAGAACCAGCCCAAACTGAGTTGGGCTGGTTGAAAAACTTAGTACTGCCAGAACATGCGTTGAATTTCTTTAGCATCATTCGTCTTGGTAAGAGCTAAAGCTGCAAGAAGACGTGCTTTTTGTGGGTTTAAATCATGAGCAGCTACCCAACCATATTTATCATCAGGTTGTTCAGCATTACGTAATACGAAACCTTGTGGTACACGTGATGAACGGATAATTTGAATACCGTCTTTATCATGAAGTTTTTGTAAAGTTGGAACAATATAGTTCGCAACAGAACCGTTACCTGTACCCGCATGGATAATCGCTTTAGCGCCAGCTTTTGCATATGCTTCATAAGCATCAGGAAGCATAGAGTCTGAACCGTAAACGATTTGTACGAGTGGAAGTGCATCACCTTTAATATTTTCAATATTAAATTCTGAAGCATTTGCAAAACGTTTAACAGACTGTCTGAACCAGTATGGTTTACCTTCAACTAATGTACCTAAAGCACCCCATTGGCTAACAAAAGCATTTGTATGAATGTTAATGCCTTTAGTTACATCACGTGCAGCAAAAATAGAGTCATTCATGAGAACCATAACGCCTTTATTTTTTGCTTCATCAGAAGCTGCTAAAGCAACTGCGCTATAAAGGTTAAGTGGTCCATCTGCTGAAAGTGCAGTTGAAGGACGCATTGAACCAACAACAACAATTGGTTTGTCAGTATGAACAACAAGATTTAAGAAAAATGCTGTTTCTTCTAAAGTATCTGTACCATGAGTAATTACGACACCATTCACAGATGGCTTCTTAACAAGGTCGTTTACTTGACGAGCAATTTGTAATAATTCCTTGTCAGTAATACTTTCAGAAGCAACCTGTAATGCTTGAATACCGCTTACATTTGCCAAATCTTTGATTTGTGGCACTGCATTGATTAAAGCATCAACTGGAACTTTTGCTGCTGTGTAAGTTGCACTATTTGCTGAGCTTGCACCAGCACCAGCGATTGTACCGCCAGTAGCAACGACAACAACATTGTTTTTTGCGTAAAGTGGGAGAGAGCAGGCCAATAAGCCCATAGCTAAACCGAAAGATTTAACAGTTTTAGTCAACATCGAAAATATCCTTATGAAGTGACGAAGTAGAAGTTTGCTGAATACGCCTGCTTTTCCTAAGCAAAATACATACCATGTAAAACATATTCACAACTTGTCTGAATAAGAAGCATCCCTGAATATCATTTTGTTTCGACAACAATCATTTAGTCATTGCTCTTATTCAGCGCTAATAAATATCATGAAAAAAATAAAAAATCTATTAAGTTTTTCTAATTTATCTCTCTTTTTTTACTTTTTTATATAAAGATTACAAATGACTTTTTTATTATTATAAAAATAAAAAATAATAGGTGGTTTTGAAGTTTTATTTACCATATGATAATTTTATATTGTTGATTTTTAATGTTATAGTTAAAATTATAAATAATATTAAAATTTATATAGTTAAACTCAATAATAATTTCAGTTATTTAATATAAATAATAAGCAGTAAGTTGAATTAAAAAGTAAACATTTGATCTGTATTTTTAAAAATATAAATTTTGATTGTTTGGTTTTTATTCTTTTTTTAAGGTTTAGGTTTGATAAATTTAATAGGAGTTAAAATCTATTTTTGAGACTATTATTTAATATAAAAATGTCCGTAAATTTTGATTGTTTAATTTTAGAATAAAAAAAAGAGCAATTTTATTGGTCATATAAAATTGCTCTTTAGTTGGGAGAGTGGGAGAAAAGAGAAACTTAAGCGATCGTTTGTTCTTGTGTTGTTTTAATTAATACAGGTTCTGGTGACTCTTCAATATCAGCAACTTTGTCACCTTCAAGTTTTGCGACGACTGCGGTAGCAATACTATTACCAACCACATTTGTAGCGGTGCGGCCCATATCTAGGAATTGGTCAATTCCGAGCAATAATAAAATGCCAGCTTCAGGTAAATGGAACATCGTCAGGGTTGCTGAAATCACCACAATAGAAGCTCTCGAAACACCTGCAATACCTTTACTTGTGACCATAAGCGTTAACAAAATTAAGATTTGCTGGGTGAAGCTCAAATCAATATGGTAAGCCTGAGCAATAAAGAGTACTGCAAATGTGGTGTACATCATTGAGCCATCTAGGTTAAATGAATAACCCAAAGGTAAAACGAAACTGGTCACTTTTTTAGGCACACCGAACTTATTTAGGGCATCCATAACTTTTGGATAAGCCGATTCGCTCGAAGCTGTAGCAAAAGCAAGTGTTACAGGTTCACGAATTAACTTACCTAAACGGAAGATATCTTTTTTAAGTACGATTGCACCAACAGAGAACAAAATGATCCAAAGTAATAAAAGACCGAAGTAGAACTCTGCAATTAAAATACCGTAGTCAACAATTAAGCCTAGGCCTTGTACAGTAATTGCAGATGCAATCGCTGCAAACACTGCTACAGGTGCAAATTTCATGACGTAATCAGTAATACGGAACATGATTTTACTGAGTTCATCCGTTAGACGAATAATAACGGAGTCTTTTTCTTTACCCTGATTGACGTATGCAAGTGCTGAACCAAAGAAAATAGCAAAAACAAGCACTTGTAAAATATCATTGTTCGCCATGGCTTCTGCAATACTGCGCGGGAATACATGGCTTAAGAATGACTGTAGTGTAAAGCCAGTAGTCGCTGGGAGAGTGGCGCTACTGAGTTCTTGAGCTGTTGGTAATACTAAATTTAATGCTGCGCCAGGCTGGAAAAAGTTGACTAAGCCCATACCGATTGCAAGCGATACAAACGACGCAGTAATAAACCAAGTCATTGACTTAAGCGTGATACTACCAATAGAAGTTGATTTACCCATAGATACAATGCCAGACACAATTGTGGCAAATACCAATGGTGCAATAATCATTTTGATGAGACGTAAAAAGATATCTGTGACGATATTAAAATAAGAAGCGATTTGCTTCAGTTGCTCACCTTCGTTAAAGAAGTGGTGACAGATCCAACCCGTCAATACTCCTAATAAAATAGCAACCACAATATACTTGAGCAATTTCTTTTGCTTCATATGAACCTCTATCCTTTGGGTTCAATCATCTTTTAGATGGGCTAGAGATGATTGAAAAGCTTTCCTTGTAACTTCAGTTCGGTCCTTTAACTGATTTCATCTTCCTAAATCTGCATCAGTGTTAACCGAATCGAATATGGTGATGTTGTTATGGAAAGGGATTGTTGCTCGATTTTGAAGCAGTGTGAAATGCAAAAAAATATCAACTCATGCATTTTTTGCATAATTACTAAAAAGCAAATAGAGGAAAAATATAATAATTTAATCGAATGGTAAAAAATCTAGGTTTCTTTTTAAGGAGGAAAAGTGGTGAATTAAATTTGTTAAAAATATATATGAATCAATATATTAATTTAATTTATTAATTTTTTTAAATAGAAGCGAATAAATTTTAAATGCATATATAGATGATATAAAAAACAAAAAAGGCATCTAATTTAAGATGCCTTTTTTATTATGCATTTTTTAACGGCGATTTGCTAAGAAACGACCTAAACGACCAATTGCTTCACGTAATTCATTTTCTGCTGGTAAGAAAACAACGCGGAAATGGTCTGGTGTTGGCCAGTTAAATCCCGTTCCTTGTACTAAAAGTACTTTTTCGGCACGAAGTAAATCTAACATTAATTTTTCATCGTCTTCGATTGGGTAAATATTAGGATCAAGTCGTGGGAAACAATACATTGCACCTTCTGGTTTTACACAGCTTACCCCAGGAATTTCATTTAACATTTCCCATGCGATATTGCGCTGTTCATATAAACGACCACCCGGGCGGATCAAGTCATTAATGGATTGATAGCCACCAAGAGCAGTTTGAATTGCATATTGAGCTTGTACGTTTGCACATAAACGCATAGAAGCCAACATGTCTAGGCCTTCAATATAATCTAATGCACGACTTCTATCGCCTGTGATTGCCATCCAACCTGAACGGAAACCCGCAATACGATAAGCTTTTGATAAGCCATTAAACGAAATACATAGCTGATCGCCGGCTAAAGAGGCAACTGAAACGTGCTCAATTCCGTCATAAACAATTTTGTCGTAAATTTCGTCAGCAAATAGAATGAGGTCGTATTTCTTGGCAAGTGCCACAATTTGTTCAAGCACGTGGCGTGGATATACCGAACCAGTTGGATTGTTCGGGTTAATGATCACAATACCGCGCGTATTTGAAGTAATTTTACTTTCAATATCGGCAATATCTGGATACCAACTGTTTTCTTCATCACATTTATAGTGAATGGCTGTACCACCTGAAAGGTTAACGGCTGCTGTCCAAAGCGGATAGTCCGGCATTGGAATGAGCATTTCATCGCCATCATCAAGTAGGCCTTGCATAGCCATGACAATAAGTTCAGACACACCGTTACCAATATACACGTCATTCACGTGCATATTTAGGATGCCTTTTTGCTGGTAATACTGGCAGATCGCTTTACGTGCTGGAAAGATACCTTTCGAATCAACATAGCCAATTGCATTTGGTAGGTTTAAAGCAACGTCATTAATAATTTCTTGTGGTGCTTCAAAACCAAATGGCGCAGGGTTGCCGATATTTAGCTTAATGATTTTATGTCCTTGCTCTTCCATTTCATTGGCGGCTCGTAATACAGGTCCGCGAATGTCATAGCAAACATGCTCAAGCTTCGATGATTTCTTAATTTCACGAGAAGTTGGCATGGATTGGAGAGTAGCAGTATTTTTAGACATAGCTGGATTCACTTTTGCATATCGGTATAAATAACTTTTAAATGTTTTAACTGTCACCAAATTCAGATCGTGTTGATCTTTTAGTAATTCAACAATTTTTTCATGGGTAAAGCCCGATTGCTGATACTGTTTGATAACTGGTAATAGTTGCTGGAAAAGCACACTTTTTTTCTGAGACATGTTTTGTCCTATACAACCGTGCCAAACAAGAATAGCACCATCTTTGCTTCCTTGAAAGAAAATAAAGCATAAATCTGCTTACTTTTACTTTTGTAATTTGCTTACCTTTTGCTTTCTATTACTTAGATGATTAAATTCCAACAAATTTTACGTTCAGAGACTAGTGTTTTTTTGATGAATGGCGTAAATATAAAATACGATTATCAATTTATGTTTACATCAGAATAAAAGGTGCAGCTCATGGGAAAAGTTAATAAAACAGACCGGGAATGGCAAAGAGAGTTATCACCAGAAGAATATCGGATAACGCGACAAAAGGGCACTGAACCAGCTTTTACGGGGCAATACTGGAACACTAAGCAACACGGTACTTATGTTTGTCGTTGTTGTGGCGCGGAATTGTTCTCGTCAGATGCAAAATACGATAGCGGTTGCGGCTGGCCAAGTTTCTTTCGTCCAGTAAATGGAACGGTCATTGAAGAACATGAAGATTTAACGCATGGTATGGTCAGAACAGAAATTGTTTGTCATGATTGCGAAGCTCATCTTGGGCATGTTTTTGAAGATGGACCACAGCCGACTGGTTTGCGCTACTGTGTGAACTCGGCATCATTACAACTTAAAACACAAGAAAAAAATGACGAGGAAACTTATCCATGAGTAACATTTATCAGTTTGAAGCTGAATTGTTAGAAGGTGATATTAAGCAATTTGCTGATTACAAAGGTAAAGTTTTATTAATTGTAAATACTGCCAGTAAATGTGGTTTTACTCCACAATTTGCAGGTCTCGAAAAACTTTATGAAAAATATAAAGATCAAGGTTTAGAAGTTTTAGGTTTTCCCTGCAATCAGTTTGGTGGGCAAGATCCAGGAAATAATAAAGAAATCGGGGCATTCTGCCAGCGAAATTATGGGGTAAAGTTCCCTATGTTTGCCAAAGTAGATGTAAAAGGGCCTGAAGCTCATGTGATTTTTAGATATTTAACACGTGAAGCAAAAGGAATTTTGGGAAGCAGTAGCATTAAATGGAACTTTACCAAGTTTTTAGTTGGCAAAGATGGCTCAGTTTTGAATCGTTATGCACCTACAACCAAACCAGAAGCATTAGAAGCCGATATTGAAAAAGCATTAGCGGGCTAATCAATTCAATGAACGCTATTCCTCAAACTTTCGAGTTTTGGCAAGATCGGCGAATGCCATATGTTGAAACTCGAAGGTCGTGTCGTAGTCGGACATGTTATAAGTCTCATAGTCATCCAACATTTTCAATTGGTGCGGTAGACGAGGGGAATAGCATTTTTCAAAGTTCTTTTGGCACTGCTCAAGAGATCTCAGCGGGTACTTTAGTTATTGTACCTGCCCATATTGAACATTCTTGTAACCCTAAGCCAAATGAGGCTTGGAGTTATCAAATGCTGCATCTGGATATAACGTGGTTAAGTCAGTTGTATTCTGAATTTCAACAGCAAGGTTTTGATTTGCATCTACCTCAGCATAAGCCGCTCATTATAAAGGACGACTCTTTATATGAAGCTTTCACTGAAATGAATGAGACACTATTTGATTCGCAAAAGTTAATTCTTGAAAAAGAACAATCGCTTCTTCATTGTCTTATACATTTGTTATTGCCTCATTTTATTTTAGAAGAAATACAAAAACCTCAATATTTATATAAAGATTTTCTAAATTTGGTCGATGTGATTACTTCTTCTGAGAATTTTATTTCTTTAGAGGAACTTGCCCAGCAGGTTGGTTTGAGCAGATATGCAATCATACGGCTATTTAAAGCCAATGTTGGTTTAACACCATATGCCTTTCAAATAAATTTAAAGATTAACCAAGCTCGAGAACTCCTTAAACAAGGAATTTCACTCGCAGAGCTGGCTGTCAATTTAGGCTTTAGTGATCAAAGTCATTTTCATAAAGCATTTAAAGCCCATACTGGAGTTACTCCTCGACAGTTTCAACTTGCAGCCGCGCAATAATTTACAAGAAATAATTCGCTTCTATTTTTAAGATTTTCCAGACTGTTTTATAGATGAAGCTGTTATGGAAGTTTTTTTAGTTATCGCATTTACTCATTTCTTAGCATTGTTATCGCCGGGTCCAGATTTCTTTTTAATTCTTACTAGTCTTTTACAAAAAGGACGCGGTTATACCTATGGTGTTGTTTTGGGCATTACTTTCGGAAATGCTTTAATTTTAGCTGCATGTTTGTTTGGTTTTATGCTACTTGGAGATTTGAGCAGTAGTATTCTTACATTATTGAAATGGCTTGGTGCAGCTTATTTAGTTTATTTGAGTTTTCTTTGCTTTAAGGCAGCCAGATCTAGTGTTTTATCTTTTTCAACTGAAGACAATAATTTAAGTGATCAAGCCAACTTTAAGCAAAACAAAATTAAAAGTTTAATGTTAGGTGTGCAGTCTAGTCTTCTAAATCCTAAAAATATTATGTTTTATAGTAGTTTGATGCTGCTTATACAATATAAGTTTAGCTTAATTCAAAAACTGCTCATGAGTGTATGGATGGTCAGTGTCGTTCTTGGTTGGAATATTCTGCTGGTTGGATTACTTGCTCAGGGGCAGGTTTTAGACAAAATTAAGCGCTCTGCGACAGGTTTATACTATTGTTCTGCTATAGCTTTTATTCTTTTTGCTGTGCTTTTAATTACATATAAATAGTGTTATAGCCCAGTTGTACAACCTGAGTAAAAGGCTGTACAACTGCTAAGAAGAGACTTAAAGAACTGCTTTTAAACGCTTAACTACTTCTTCACATTGTGCCAAGTCTGCCACTAAAGCCATACGTACATGGTTGGCTCCAGGGTTACCTTGTTCCGTATCACGAGATAGATAACGACCCGGTAAAACTTTAATATGTGCTTTTTCCATGAGCATCTTGGCAAAAGTTTCATCATTATCAACTTTTAGCCAATAGTAAAAACCAGCATCAGGTTTTTGTAATGGCAGTAAATGGCCTAGTTCAGATTGGAATAAGTCAAATTTTGCACGATATTGCTTACGGTTTTCTTCAACATGATCTTCATCATTCCATGCCGCAATTGATGCAAGTTGATGTTGAACAGGCATTGCTGCGCCGTGATAGGTACGGTATTGCAAATATGGCTTTAATAAAGCAGCATCACCCGCTACAAAACCTGAACGCATACCCGGTAAGTTTGAACGTTTTGAAAGTGAATGGAAGACGATACAGTTTTTGTAGTCATCACGTCCAAGTTCAGCGCAAACTTCTAATAAACCTGTAGGTGCTTGGTCGAACCAAAGCTCTGAATAGCATTCATCAGAAGCAATAACGAAATTATATTGATCAGATAAGGCAATCAGTTTTTTAAATTGTTCTTTAGAAAGCACAGTACCTGTTGGGTTCCCCGGTGTACATACAAAAAGAAGGGCTGTTTTTTCCCAAACTTCTGCTGGTACGGCATCAAAATCACCTAAGTAACCGTTTTCTTCTGTGCAATTAATGAAGTATGGCTTTGCGCCGGCAAGTAATGCTGCACCTTCATAAATTTGATAAAACGGGTTTGGCATTACCACATATGGTGCATCTTCACGGTTAATTAATGCCTGTACAAAAGAGAAAATTCCTTCACGCGTACCAGACACAGGCAAGATGTGGTTTTCAGCACTAATACTATTCAGTTTAAAACGCTTAGTTAGCCAATCTGCAATGCTTTGGCGAAGCTCTGGTAAGCCTTTACTGTTTGGATAAGTGGATAGATGGTTAAAGTTATCAATAATAGCCTGTTTAACAAACTCTGGTGCTGGGTGCTTCGGTTCGCCAATTGATAGAGGAATCAAGGGAAGGTTAGCTGGGGTAATATCCTTAAAAAGTTGGTTTAACTTTTCAAATGGATACGGATGTAATAACGACAAGCTAGAGTTCATTAAACAGTTACCAAGTAGTTGAGTTTCAGTGCTGACAAATTTGATTAGATGCTTCATCTAATGCAGCTTTCAGTTTTTCCGAGAAGAGTTTAACCTCTTCGTGATTCAGTGGTTTTCCATCTTTTTTGGTGACAAAGAAAATATCTTCTGCACGTTCACCTAAAGTTGCAATTCGGGCTGAATGGATGTCTAAACCTTGCATCATAAATAAACCACCTACACGTGCAAGTAGGCCGGGATGGTCAAGTGTTGAAATTTCGACCATGTTTTGCTGTAAAGCTTCATTCAATGTAACGTCGACTGTATTTTCAATGTCAAAGTGACGTAATTGACGTGGAATACGGCGTTGCATGAGTCCCGGGTATTGGTCTGGTTGGCTAAGTGCCTTCACTAATGCATTTTTAACCGTTTCTTCGCGTTCTGGGTCGGTAAGCAATGTACCGAAACGATCGAGTACAACATAGGTGTCTAAGCTAAATGCTGTACTTGCCGTGATAATTTTTGCGTCCTGAACGTCTAGGTTCATTCGGTCTAAAACGGCAACGGTTGTAGCAAACAGGTTAGGTTGATCGCGTGTATAAATAAAGATTTGTACCGCATCTTGAGCTGCTTTACGGTGAGCACGTAAGAGGACTAATGGCTCAGGGTTATCGCCGTGTTTTAAAATAGCTTGTGTGTGCCATGCAATTTCATCGGCCGATTCTTTAATGAAGTATTCATCACCAAGTTCTTGCCATACTTTTTCGACATCTGCCAATGCGAAGTTATTCACGAGTAATTCACTTGCTGCAAATTTGGTGTCTTCAATCAGCATTTGATAGTCAACAGGACGACCTAAACCAGTACGGATTACATCACGGGCATGCGTATAAAGCTGACGCATAAGTGATGCACGCCATGTGTTCCAAAGTTTTGGATTTGTCGCATTAATATCGGCAACCGTTAAGGTGTATAGATAATCGAGATGCTCCATATCGCCCAGTTTTTCTGCAAAATCTTTTACGACGTCTGGATCAGAAATATCTTTTTTCTGAGCAGTGAGTGACATGAGCAAATGGTTTTGAATCAACCATGCAATTAATTTGCATTCACGTTCTGTAAAGCCATGTGCACGCCCAAACTCAATCGCATCTTCGGCACCGAGTTCGCTATGATCACCACCACGACCTTTTGCGATGTCATGGAATAAAGCAGCAATAAACACAATATCTTGACGAGCAAGACGTTGGAAAACTGAACTTACTACAGGGAACTCTTTAGCAAATTCAGGTTCTCTAAAACGATTTAAATTGCGCAGCAATAATAAAGTATGGGCATCAACCGTATAGATATGGAATAGGTCATATTGCATAAGACCCATAATTTGACCAAAAGCAGGAATATAGTTTCCTAAAACACCATAACGTTTCATCGCAACCAAGGTATCGTATAGACGATATGGTGAGCGAATAATCGACATAAACAATGCTTGGTTTTCTGGGTTATTACGGTAACTTTGGTTAATTCTTTTTGCTGCAAGAATAAGTAAGCGTAAAGTACGAGCACGAATACCTTCGATATCTGGTCTATTTGCTAAAATATAGAACAACTCTAAAATCGCGCTTGGATGCTCAGCGAATATTTTATGATGCTGTACGGCAAGTTTATTATCGACAATCTTAAAGTGATCGTTAACAACTTCAATTTTGCGTTCGTAGTTGGGTAGTCGAGGTGTAATCACCGATTCGCTAAAATACGCCAGTAGCATTTCATTCAGTGTCGAAACCTGTTGCGCCGTACGGTAGTAGCGTTTCATGAACTGCTCAACGCCGTAATTTACAGGTTGACCTTCTTGACGAACATAGCCAAATTTTGCGGCGATTTCTCTTTGATGGTCAAAAAGCAAACGGTTTTCGTCACGTTTCGCTAAACGGTGTAAGTGGTGACGAATTTCCCAAAGAAAACTTTCAGCTTCTTCTAAAACACCCAACTCAAATTCTGAAATAAAGCCTAAATGTACTAAGTCATAAATACGGTTTACACGGAAGTGGCGTTTGGCAATCCAACCAATCTGGTTAATATCGCGAATACCGCCGGGTGCATTTTTAATGTCAGGTTCTAAATTACTTTCAGTATTGTTGTGTTGGTGGTAACGCTTAGCTTGTTCTGCCATTTTTGCGTCATAAAAGGTTTTATCTGTCCACGTCTGCGAAACAATGCGGCGAGGCCATCTCGCAAGTTGAGTATTACCTGTAATCAAACGCGCTTCAATGAGTGTTGTTGCAACGGTTAAATCGGTAGCAGCCTGCTCAACACAACTTTGAATGGTACGAACGCTAATGCCGGGTTTAAAGTTTCCAACGTCCCATAATGAAGAAATAAAAGTAGAGATACGTTTTTCATTTTCTTCACTGATTTCATGTTCTGACAAAATCATGATATCGACGTCAGAGTAGGGCAGCATTTCACGGCGCCCATAACCACCTACAGCAAAAAGACCCAATTCAGTCTGATCGAGTTCAGCATGTTTCCATAAAAAGATCAGTGCCTCATCAACTAGATCTGAACGGGCTTTAATAATTTCACGAATAGATTGCCCATTTTCATATGAATCTTGCAATTGCTTTTCTACATCCGTTCGCCACTGATTAATGGCTTTAATATCATGATGACTTGAGACATAGTTCAACAATGGCGATGTATTGATCATGAAAATGGGTCTACCAATAAGTAAAAATTAAGAGTTTGTTTGAACGCTTACTTGATCAGCGGTTTCTTTCGCTAAAGTACGAGCAAGATCTGTATTTTCAGCACGAGCAGTTGCGACACCCATACGACGACGTTTGAAACCTTCCGGTTTACCAAACAAACGTAAGTCGGTATCTGGATGAGCTAAAGCTACATTCAGATTGCTATAACTTAAATTGTTAGCATCTACACCCGCATAAATTACGGCACTTGCGGCCACACTGTGGCGTGCTGTGTTTACAGGTAAACCTAAAATGGCACGTGCATGCAATTCAAATTCACTTTGATACTGAGATGCTAAAGTTACAAGTCCTGTGTCGTGTGGACGAGGTGAAACTTCACTGAACCAAACTTTATCACCCTTAATAAACAGTTCTACACCAAAAATACCACAGCCACCAAGTGCTGTTGTCACTTTATTTGCAATACGTTTTGCTTCTTCAAGTGCAACAGGAGTCATGGGTTGAGGTTGCCAGCTTTCTACATAATCGCCTGCATCTTGGCGGTGACCAATTGGGTCACAGTAGTGAGTTTCAATTTCACCGGTTTCAGGGTTTTTAGCACGAACGGTAAGTAGCGTAATTTCAAAATCAAAATCAATTTGAGACTCAATAATGACAGTGCCTTGATTAACACGGCCACCTTGCATCGCATATTCCCAAGCAGCATCGACTTCATCGAAACTTTTTACACGAGACTGACCTTTACCTGAAGATGACATGACTGGTTTTACAAAGTTTGGATAACCAATATCATCACACGCGGCGCGGAAACTTTCTAAAGAGTCAGCAAAACGATAAGCAGAAGTAGGTAAACCAAGCTCTTCAGCCGCAAGGCGGCGAATACCTTCACGGTTCATGGTGAGGTTTACAGCTTTAGCAGAAGGAATGACAGTTGCTGTTTGGTTAGCTTCAATCTCAAGCAAAACTTCTGTCGCAATTGCTTCAATTTCTGGAACAATTAAATTCGGTTTAACTTTTTCAATGAGCTGTTTTAATTGAGAAGGATCAGCCATGTTTAACACATAAGAAAAGTGTGCAACTTGCATGGCTGGTGCATGATCATAACGGTCGGCTGCATGTACTTCTACACCAAGGCGTTGTAGGGAAATTACAACTTCTTTGCCAAGCTCTCCTGAACCTAACAATAAAACTTTAAATGCAGAAGATTGAAGTGGGGTACCGAGTGTCACGCTCATGCGAATCATCCTGACAAAATTATTTTTTTAAGCATAGCAGAACTTATGGTGGAGTTAAGCCTTATAACGCATAAAAAGATGAATTTTGTCAGACAATGCGGTAAGTCGTTTTTAAACGTTAACTTGATAATTTAAACGTAATTCATCTGCGTTTTGACCACGGATGCCCCAATTTTCTTTAGGGGTTTCAAAAATAGTGATTTCAATGTCTTGAGGATTAATTCGGCAATACTGTTCAATATTACGAAATAAAGTTTGAATTAATCTTTTCTTGGCTTCGGTACTTCGGCCAGTAAACATTGAAAGTTCAATAATAACGTAGTGCTGGCTTCGGTCTGATGGATAGATAAAATTTTCTGGTTTAAGGCTAATAAACCTTTGAAATCTCTTCTCGATTGGGTATTTCAACTCTTCAATGAGGGCCTGATGAACTGCATGAGAAAGCATTTCTCGATACTGCATGATGGTTTGTTCATTTGCATAAATTTTAACTTGTGACATTTTTATCTCTAATCGCTAGATGGTGTTATCTTTTAATAAATTTCAAAAATGAATTTTCATGCTAGAAGTCATTATTTTTAATCACTTCTAGTATTTATATATTATATAAGGTTGATAAGTTTATCTATTTATAAAGGTAAATAAGTGTAGATCAAGCCATAAACGAGCGCAGCAGTTAACGTTGCTGGAACAATTTTCTTAAATTTAAAATAAAGACCTGCTAAAACCAGAAAGCCGATGAGCATAGCTAAACTTTTATCTGGATTTTTAAGAAGTGGTGGAAGAGTTGCTACCACAAGCATGGCGCTAATTGCAGATATACCAATACTTCCCAATGCAATTTTTATCCATACAGAACCACGTTTTTGATGAGAACCTTGTAGTTTTTGTATAACGAAGAATGGTCCGAAACGTGAAGCAAAATTGGCAATACCAACAATAATACCCACCAAAATAATTTCTAAATTCATATCAGGCTTCAACCTCATCAAACTGTTTCAGCACATAATATTTAAATAGACCCGCTAAAATGCCTGAAAAAATACCAATAAAAATAGCAGCAGATAAGTTAATCCAATAACAGGCTAAGGCTGAAACCACTAAGGATACGCCGACAACCAAAGTATGTTTACGTTCAAAAGCCGCGAGTAAAAAACTTAAAAATAAAGCTGGTAGTAAAAAGTCTAGAGCTGCTTGTAAAAATTTTGGAAGATGAGCGACTTGATCTGCAAAGAGTCCACCTAACAACGAACCACTTGCCCACGACATCCAGCTGAACAGACTTAAACCTAACATCCAAGATTCAGACCATTGCTGCTTGCGCTGTGAAAGCTGAATCATTCCACTCGCAAAAACTTCATCTGTAAGACCCCAAGCCCAAACAGCTGTCTTTTTTAAGTTCAGTTTATTCGGAATTAGGTTATAGAGCGCTGGACCATAAAGGACATGGCGAATATCAAGTGCAATAACCGTTAGGGCAGTTAACCAGATAGATGAACCACTTGCTAAAAGAGCCACCACTAGAAATTGGCTAGCACCGGCATACATGGAGCAAGAAAGAAAAAATGCTTCCCACGGGCTAAAACCAAATTGAGATGCTGAAACGCCAAAAGCAAAAGAAACGGGTAAATAGGTAAGTACGATGGCTTGACTATCTTTGGCACCTTGCCAAAAAGTTGCTGTTTGAGCAGCCATCTGTTGTTGATTTGACACAATGCACCTTGGCAGGAAAACAATTATAAAAACTTGAAAGATTGAGTATTGTAGCCGAATTTAATAGCATAGTGCCGAAATGTTTAATTCGGCAGTTTGATATGTTCAAGTCAAAGACTCGTTTAGTTTATATCGCCATCCTGAGTGCGAGCGTATTTATATTGCAAGGCTGTGATAATGGAAATCAGAGCACGGATAAAAAAGTTGAAATTAAACCAGCGCCGAAATTAACCAATGATGCAACGGTCTATGCAAATAAGGCATGGACATTAATTAACACGGTTGATCCTTTAGTCTATGGGAAACAGCTTAATCAAATCAATGATAAGGTTCGTAAACCGCTACGTCAGCTCAGTACGGATTGGCGTATTAATGTAAAAATGACAGATTCGGTAACTGAAGGAAAATATGCACTTTGCCGCAAAGCCTTAACAAGTCTAGATGTGTGGGCAAGAGAAACTGTGGAAAATTCAAATTCTGTTGCTCAAAAACAAGCTGATTACGAGCGTGATAAACAGCAGTGTAAGGATGCAATTGCAAATCCAAATTTAGGAAATACATCTCCAAAATAAAGTCATTGCATATAAAAAAGCGAGATTTTGAATCTCGCTTTTTTTAACTCATAAATTAATCAATATTAATTATGGTTTTGTCGCAGTTTTAGCAGTGTTCGCAGTTTTTACAGCATCTTGTTTCATTTGGTGAGTAGCTTGATTTGCTTCTTGTTTAGCGTGAGTTGCGCTAGTCATTGCAGCATGTTTCTGCTCATTCATATCTTTTTTAACATCTTGTTTTGTTTTTTCAGCTTCTTTTTTTGCTTTTTGAGCAGTAGTTTTGCCGCTTACAGCAACACATTTACCGCCTTTATGATGTGGTCCAGTTCCTCCTTGGAGTTGAGTTCCCTTTGGACATGCAAATGCCGAAACACTTAACATTGCCAATACGCCAGCTGTAAGAATTGTTGATAATTTTTTCATGTTAATCAGCGCCTTGTTGAGTTTTTGAGTATTATTGCTCAGTCTGAGTGTAAAATGAAAATTTCTGTTTTGGAATACTTATTTTGTGAAATAGAGTTTGAACAATGTTTTATTTTGCAGTGTTATCTGATTTTTTAATTTAATTTTAAGTTTTTATTATATAGCGTCTTTAAGTATTAGATTTTGCAATTAAACTTAATTTTTCGATATCTAAAATTTCAATTTTTCTAAAGGCAATTTTAATAATATTTTGTTTTTCTAACAAGTTTAATTCGTGATTAATGGTCTGTCTCGAGACGGTTAGCATATTAGCTAATTGGTCTTGAGAAATATGAATTTGTCTTTCTTGGACAATAAGATGATTGCCGTAACCCTCTAGAATAAATAAAAGACGTTGAGCAAGTCTTTGAGAAATACTGCGTGTTTGGATAGCGATCTGTTCTAAAAAAACATATCTGAGCTTTTGACTGGTTAAGCGCGCGAAGTAGTACCAATAATACGGATTGTCCTTGAGTAGCTCATTTAATGGTTTTGCAGGAATATGTAGAACGATACTTTTTTTCAAAGCAATCGCATCGTGCGAACGTGGTTCATGATCAATCAGCGATATTTCACCAAACCACATAATTGGCTCAGCAATTGCAGAAAGGGCTTCGTTACCATTTACGTCGACATAACCTAAGCTAATTGAGCCTTCAAGCACAGTATAAATACCATCAAATACATCTTGGGCACGGAACACATAATTGTTTTTTTCAAATGTTCTTTGCTTACCATGTTCTAAAATAAAATTTTGGAATGCTTCCGGAAGCAAACTAAACCATGTATTTTCTCTTAGTCGATTAATATAAATAAGATCCAATATCAGCCCATCCATGAAAAAATCATTACTTTGTCAAATAGCTGACAACTTTAAGTTTTCCTTATTTGTACAGTATGACTATAGATAGATGAATAGGGAACAACTCATGTCAAATCTGGAGCAACAGCTTAGCAAATATGCAGCTTACCACTTAAATCATCAAAATATTTTGACGCATTTTATCGGTATTCCGCTCATCGTGTTTTCAATTTTATGTTTAACTGCGAGAGCTGGAGTCGATATTGGCAGTTTTAAACTGACTTTAGCTGTAGTGTTGATTGCAGTTAGTACGATCTATTATTTCATTTTAGATAAAGTTTTTGGCGTAATTATGCTGATTCTTTTAGCCGCTGTGTATCCACTGGCGAGCCAAATTGCTCAATTATCCTTAGGACAATGGTTAGCGGCAAGTATTGGTTTCTTTGTGGTGGGTTGGGTCTTTCAGTTTGTTGGGCATTATTTCGAAAAGAAAAAACCAGCTTTTGTTGATGATGTGATTGGACTTGCCATAGGGCCATTATTTGTATTGGCAGAATTTATATTTATGCTAGGTTTTAGAAAGCCTTTGCATGCGCGTATTTTACAAGAGGCGCGCAGTAAACGAGAGGCGATGGATTTAAGTCATTAACAATAAAAAAAGCCCCAATATGATGGGGCTTTTTCTTTCTTAAACTTTAACTTATACGTTAAAACGGAAGTGCATTACATCGCCGTCTTGAACAACGTAAGTTTTGCCTTCTAAACGCCATTTACCAGCTTCTTTAGCGCCGTTTTCACCGTTGTATTGTACGAAGTCATCATATGCAACAACTTCAGCACGGATAAAGCCTTTTTCGAAGTCAGTATGAATCACACCAGCTGCTTGAGGAGCGGTTGCGCCAACTTTTACTGTCCATGCACGAACTTCTTGTACACCAGCAGTGAAATAAGTCTGTAAACCTAAAAGCGCATAACCTGCACGAATAACCACATTTAAACCTGGTTCTTCCATGCCCATTGCTTCTAAGAATTCAGCACGATCTTCATCTTCTAATAATGAAATTTCAGCTTCGATCTGGTTGCAAAGAGGAACAACAATTGCGTTTTCTTCAGCCGCAAGTTTTTTAACTGCGTCTAAGTGGGGGTTGTTTTCAAAACCATCTTCAGCAACGTTTGCAATATACATGGTTGGTTTTAAAGTCATTAAACCAAAACCACGAACTAATTTACGCTCGTCATCAGACAAATCAGCCGCGCGAGCTGGTTTACCTTCGTCAAGTAAAGGTTGGATTTTCTCTAAAACTGCTTTAGTTGCTACAGCTTCTTTATCACCGCCTTTAGCAACTTTAGTTAAACGTAAAATTGCTTTAGCAACAGTTTCAAGATCGGCAAGCGCAAGTTCAGTATTAATCGTTGCAATGTCGTCTAATGGATCAATTTTACCATTTACGTGAATTACGTTTTCGTCTTCGAAACAACGTACAACATGAGCGATTGCATCAGTTTCACGGATGTTAGCAAGGAATTGGTTACCTAAGCCTTCACCTTTTGATGCACCAGCAACAAGACCTGCAATGTCCACAAATTCCATTGTAGTTGGCAAAATACGCTGTGGTTTAACAATCGCAGCAAGTTTGTCTAAGCGTGGATCTGGTACAGGAACAATACCTGTGTTTGGTTCAATGGTACAGAAAGGGAAGTTTTCCGCTGCAATCGCTGCTTTCGTTAATGCATTGAAAAGGGTAGATTTCCCTACGTTTGGCAGACCAACAATACCGCAATTAAAACCCATGAAAACCACTCACAAATGTGTAAATTAAAAATTGTTGCTGATTTTACATGAAAGCCATGACAAAGTCATGGCTAGAGCGGGGTTGTATTGCTTTTAAACTTTACGTTTATCAAGTTGCTGGGCTAATGCATCGCCAGTCGCTTGTACTAACATGACTAAAACAATAAGCACAAAAATTACAGCCAACATAATTTGCATATCAAAACGTTGATAACCATAACGATAAGCAATGTCTCCTAGGCCACCTGCACCAATAGCACCAGCAATCGCAGAGGAGTTAATCATAGTCACAATAGTCACGGTAAAGCCTGCTACAATACCCGGCAAAGCCTCTGGTAAAAGCACATGCCAAATAATTTGTTTACGGTTACAACCCATGGCTTGTGCAGCTTCAATTAAACCTTGGTCGACTTCACGTAAGCTGACTTCTGCAATACGCGCAAAAAAGGGAATTGCTGCAATAGTTAAGGGAACAACCGCTGCCCAAACCCCATAACTTGTCCCGACAATCCAGCGAGTAAGCGGAATAAGTGCAACCATTAAAATAAGAAAGGGCACAGAACGAGTAATGTTGATGACCCAACCTAAAGCCTGATTAATCTTTTGTGACGGATGAATGCCATGCTCAGAAGTGCTAACTAAAACAACAGCAATAGGTAAGCCAATTAAAAAAGCAATAAACGCAGATGCACCTACCATGAGTAAGGTATCTACAGTTCCAGTAATTAATAAATCAATGAGCTGGTCGTGCATAGCCAAGTACCTCAAATTGTGCAATTGCAGTTGATGCATCTTGTCGTATAGATGAAAGATTAATTTCTACGTTAGGAATACCGACTAAAAGTGAACCAATAATGTGCCCTTGAATGGTATCGACCTGACTTTGATATAAATTGACGGGTGCTTTGAATTTGGCAAGTAGTTCTTGAATATCCGGAACCTGATGTGCTTCAGCTTCATATTTCAGTTTTACAATAATATGAGTCGAATCTTCATCGGGTAGAGTACTGATTTTAAAAGGCAGGGTGATCTGTTCAAGATTCAGTAATTCTTGAGTAATCTGTTGTTCTGGTCGTGAAAATACAGACCAAACTTGCCCAGCCTCTACAATTTCACCTTGGTCAATCACCACGACTTGATCACAAATTTCTCGAATGACTTGCATTTCGTGAGTGATGAGTACAATCGTTAGACCAAGTTCCTGATTAATCGTTTTAAGTAAAGCCAAAATAGTGGCAGTACTTTCTGGATCAAGTGCTGAGGTGGCTTCATCGCAAAGTAAAATTTCTGGATGGTGAACAAGTGCACGTGCAATACCGACACGTTGCTTTTGTCCGCCTGAAAGTTGCGACGGATAATGACCAGACTTATCTGCAAGACCTACGAGTGCCAGAACTTCATTTACACGTTGATCGATATCTGCTTTGTTGTAATTGGAAACTTTTAAGGGCAATGCCACATTTTCCCAGACCGTTTTTGCAGACATCAAATTGAAATGTTGAAAAATCATTCCAATGCGTTGGCGAGTTTGAATAAGCTCTGAATGACTCAATTCAGCAATGTTTTGTTGATGAATATGAATGCTGCCAGTATTTACTTGTTCTAAGCCATTTAATGTGCGGAGTAGGGAAGATTTTCCCGCACCACTTTTACCAATAATGCCTAAAATCTTACCTTGAGGAATATCAAGGTTAATCTCTTTTAAAGCATGCAGTTTTTGACCCTGCGATTGGTAAAACTTATTTAAACCACGAATTTTGATATGGGGTAGAGAAAAATCAACTTGTGATCCAAAACTCACCATTGTCATTCTCCTTATTTCCAGCCTTGAAACCACATACCTTGGCCAAAGTCTTTATCCAGAATATCTTGTGCTTGTTTTGAGTTCTGGAATGCTTTAACAAAGGTTGCAAGTTTTTGGTTTTTATCTTGGTAATCGCGACGGGTCACAAACAAAATTGCATATTTTTTATCGATTGGGTCCAAAAATAATGCGCTATGTGGGTCGGTTACCTTTGCCATTTTTAAGTAGTGAGGGAAGCCGAAAATTAAATCGACATCGTTATATGCATGTGCTGTCTGCGGGCCTTCAACCTCAACAAAGCTCAGCTGTTTGGGATTAGCAATAATGTCTTGAGTGGTTGAAAGTTCATTATTAATGTCTTTAAGCTGAATTAAACCTGCACGGTGCAATAAAATTAAAGCGCGAGCTAAATTGACGGGATCGTTTGGAATAGCAACACGTGCATTTGAAGGTAAGTCTTTAAGTGATTTATATTTTTTTGAATATAAACCGACATGACTTCCTGAGCCCACGGCAAATGCATGTAAGTCATAACCCGTTTCTTTAACAGCATTACGTAGAAATACGCTTTGCTGGAAAAAGTTTGCATCAATATCACCGTTTTGTACGGCAACATTTGGTGCTCGCCAATCAGAAAATTCAACAAGCTTGACATGAACGCCTTGCTTTTCTACTTCATTGGCAACACTTTGTAATAACTCAGCATAAGGTGGACTAATGCCAATCGTTAAAACATCATCGGCTTGTTTATTTTTAATATAACGGTAACCGACGAGGCCCAGAACTACGATTAAAATCGTAATTCCGAGTAACCAAGGCTTATGCTGTTTGAACTGAATCGCCATAATATTTCCGTTATTACTTCCAGCCAGGGAACCAAAGTTTTGGCCCAATCTCAGCGTCTAAAACAGCTTTAACTTTTGGCGAGTTTTGATAGATCTCAACAAATTTCTTTAATTTATCGCCCTTATCTTGATAGTCGTCACGTACTACAAACAAAATGGCATAACGTTTATTGGTATTGTCATCCAGTAAAAGTGCACTATTAGGGTCAGCTGTTTTTGCTAAGCGTAAGTAATGTGGATAGCCAAAAGCTAAGTCAACATCATCAATTGCACGAGCAGTTTGTGGTCCTTCAACCTCAATAAATTGCAAGTTTTTAGGGTTTGAAACAACATCTTTGAGTGCAGATAAATGATTGTTTGAATCTTTAAGCGTAATTAATTTAGCTTGCTGTAAAAGGAGTAGGGCACGACCTTGATTCACTGGATCATTTGGGATGACTACACGTGCGTTTTGTGGCAATTCATCAAGGCTTTTATATTTCTTTGAATAAAGTCCCACATGTGATGCTGCCCCTACTGCAAATGCTTTTAATTTAAAGCCAGTTTCTTTAATTGCATTGTCTAAGAAAGGTTGGTGCTGGAAAAAGTTGGCATCAATATCCCCATGATTTAAGGTAATGTTTGGTGTGTTCCAGTCAGAAAACTCAACCAGTTTCACATTTAAACCTTGTTTCTTTGCTTCATCGGCAGCAGCTTGTAAAGGTTTTGCAAATGGTGGACTAATACCAATCACAAGTTCATTTGAGCCACTTTGACGATGTTTATTCCATAAGAATAAAGCAACAAAAAGGACTACAACGACTAAGCCTACGCCTAGCCATTTTTTAGAGGCTATTTGAGCCATGTCTATCTCCAAATTTAAGCGGTTATTTCTTCAATTTTTGTTAGGTTTTTGCTGTTGTTATAGGGACTACATCGGAACGCTTGAACAGGGTGCTGTTCTGGTAATTGATCACCCCGATTAAAAATTTTGTTCCGTAGTGAACCCGTTTTATATGCAGTTTTATAGCGACCACGTTGCTGTAGTTCAGGAATAACCAAGCGAATAAAGTCGTGGTGAGACTCAGGCGCAACTGTACGTGTCAAATTAAAGCCATCAATATCGGTCTCATCTAAAAGATGAATTAAGTATTCAGCAACTTCTTCGCCACTACCCACGATGAGGGGATAACGACCACCTAAAACATGCTGAGCTTTTAAATCATTTTTCGTGATTTGTTGCTCTTTAAACTTTTCGGTAATTGAAACAATACTGTTACTTTTTTGGTAAGGAATCGCTTCATCGTCGGCAAATTTACTTAAGTCGATGCCAGTTGAACTCGCATAATGCGCGAGGCCTGCTTCAGGACTTGCATACTGACGATATTCATTAAGTTTTTGTACAGCCAGATCATGTGTTTCGGCCACAACAACGGTGATGCCAACGAAGACTTTAATGTCATCCGCTGAACGGCCTTGCTGTTCTGCAAGAGCACGAATCTTTTTCACTTGGTCGCGTATTTTTTCGGGTTTGTCGCCGCCAATAAACACACATTCAGCATGACGAGTAGCAAACTGCATACCTTTTGGTGAAGCACCTGCTTGAAACAGTGTTGGGGTGCGTTGCACAGAAGGAGACACCTGAAACACACCTTCACTTTGGTAATATTTTCCCTGGTGGTGAATGGTGTGAACTTTAGATGGATCTGTAAAAACACGCTGTACTTTATCTTTTTTAACGGCGTCGTTTTCCCATGAACCTTCCCAATATTTATAGCAAAGTTCTAAAAATTCTTCGGCTTGTTCATAGCGAGCATCGTGGTCTTTTAAACCTTTTTGGCCAATCAAGCGTTCTGCACTATCTAGATAACCCGTCACGATATTCCAGCCAATACGACCTTGAGTTAAATGGTCGAGACTCGCAAAGCGGCGGGCAAATTGATAAGGATGCTCATAGCTTAAGTTCACAGTGACCCCAAAACTTAAGTTTTGAGTGACTGCCGCCATAGCAGAAATGAGTGTAGATGGATCATGGCTCGGAAGCTGAATGGACTCTTTTAAAGTCAGATCAATACCGTTTTGATAGACGTCATAGACACCTGTAATGTCCGCAATAAATAAACCATCAAATAAACCACTTTCTAAGGTTTTGGCTTGTTCTGTCCAATAGCTCAGTTCATTAAAGCGGTGTGATTCATCACGTGGATGTGTCCATAAGCCATGATTGATATGTCCAACACAGTTCATATCAAAGGCGTTTAGTAAAATTTCTTTCGCTTTAAAATCAGCCATTACAATGTCCCCCGACGAGGTGGTAGAACACCGTTAAGAACATAGTTCCCAATAAAGTAATATTTCCATCGCGCAGCATCATGCAATGTATGAACGCGCGCATTACGCCAGAAACGGTCTAAGCCGTCTTGTGACTGACTACCACGACTACCAGCAAGTTCAATCAGCTTAGACGATGCTTTTAGTGCGGTATCGCTACTATGAGCACGTACTTTGGCCACATCAATTGAAGCTTTAGCAATACTTTCAGGTGTGGTTTCAATTTTTGCGGCATCAATTGATTGAGCAGCTTGTTTTAATAGCACTTCACTTGCCCGTACATCTACGGCAATGCGTCCTAATTCATAAATCGTTAAAGGATCTTGGTTTGCTGTTTCTACATTTGAATCAATCCATGGGCGGGCTTGATGTACTCTTTGCAAGCTTTCTTCAAAGGCTCCACGTGCAATGCCTACCTCAATTGATGCATGCATAATTTGAGCAAAAGGGCCCACTAAGGTTGGTTGTAAGAATGCAGTATCAAAAGGAATAACATCATCTGTATCGACAAAAACCTGATCAAATTTAACTGTGCCGCTGCCTGTGGTTTTCTGTCCAAAGCCAGACCAGTCATCAACAAGTTTCAATCCTTGTGAACCACTTTTTACAAAGGCTAGATATTCTCGGCCTGCATCGTCTAAAACTAAGGTTGGAATACGGTGAGCAAATAAACTTCCTGTGCAGTAAAACTTTTCACCCTGAATCAAATATCCATTTTCATGCGGACGAATGTTGGTTTGTTTATGAGTTGAAGTTTTAGTTTTAAACTCGGCAAGTGCATTACCAAAGCGAGTACCATTTAAAACTTCGCCGTATAAACGTTGTTTTTGAGCTTCTGTGCCTGTATTGCGCAATACTTCTAAGGCATAGAAATGGTTTTGTGGAATTTGTCCAATTGAACCATCTGCACCGCTTAAAAGTGCAATCACTTTAGCAACTGTATGACTTGAAACTTCAGCACCGCCATATTGTTTTGGTACTGTAATTGCCCAAAGCCCTGATTGGCTCAAAGCATCGATTTCGGTATAGGGTAAAATTCGTTTAGCGTCTCGCTCAACTGCGGTTTTTTTAAATTGCTCAGCAAACTGTTTTGCAACTTCTAAAGCTTCAGCATCATTTTGAATAATGTGTGCTTGGCCAGATGCCGATGTTTGTTTAGTTTGAACCGATTGATATGAAGTCATGACAATTTCTCCTTAAATCCAGGCGTGGCGGGCAGGGAAATGACCATTAAGGTAATAATTGCCAATGGCATGTAATTTCCAGCGAACAGGGTCGTGTAAGGTATGTACACGGGCATTTCGCCAATGTTGATCTAAATTATGTTGGCTTAAACTTGAACGGCTACCGCCCAGTTCTAATAATTTTTCAGAGATTTGTAGAGCCGCATCATTGGCATAGACCTTTGCTTCAGCAACCAAAATTGAAGCTTTAGCTACTTGTTCATCAGTCACAGTTTGAAGTTGGTCAAGTTCATCTAAATATTCAGCAGCTTCATCAAGCAGTAAGATTGCAGCATCGAGCAAAATATTTAACTTACCCACTTCTTGTAAGGTGTAATGTTCAAAGCTGGCTTTTTCAACGTTTGCATCAATAATTGGACGTGCTTTATGAATAGTTGATAACGTGTCATCAAATGCAGCTTCTGCAATACCGACATCAATGGCTACTTGTAATAACTGAGAATAAGCACCGCGATAAGTAGGGGTTTGAGTCAATAAACGTTCATCAAAAATAAGATCAGGGTTAACTTCAACATGATTTAATTTAACTGTACCACTCGCTGTGGTACGTTGCCCAAATCCATTCCAATCATTAATGACTTCAATACCTTGAGCCTCCCGGTTAACAATGACTAAAACCACATGACCTTCGGGATGAACCGCTTTAATTGCGAGCCAATGCGCAAAACTTGTTCCAGTCGAATAAAATTTTTCACCGTTTAAAATGTATTTACCGTTTTCAATGGTAAGCGTGGTTTTTAGTGTTTTTGAGTCATGTGTATTACGCTCTGGACCGCCGTTAGCAAGACGTTTGCCTGCTAATATTTCTGAAAAGATAAATTGTTTTTGTTGTTCTGTACCCAAGATTTCGATGAGGTTTAACAGGCTAATCTGATTTTGTGGAATTTGACCGACATTGGCATCGCCTTTACTTAAAATACGGAAAACTTGAGCCAAAGTTTTATTGGAAACAAAAGCACCACCATATTTTTTTGCAATGCGAATTCCGCCTAAACCTTTTTGGCTAAAGCTCTCGATTTGCTCATGCGGTAATAAGCGTTGTTGATCACGTGTATTACGACCCTCTAAAGCAAAATCAGCCACTTGATAAGCGGCATTAATCGCTTGTTGATCATTTTGAATGACTTGGACGTATCCCGTCGTTTTAGATAGAGAATTAGACATAATGACACCTTGTATTGCTGTCATTACCTTACAAAAGAAATATTTTTCCACTAAACGAGGACTTATGCTCAGCTTATGAATAAAAATGCAAAGCACTTTTTTTGATTTTTAATAGATAAATATAGATATAGAAATATATTAAAAATCAAATAATTATGCTTTTTGTTTGCAAAATGAATTACTAAAGTAGTTTTAATATGAAAAAGAGCTATAAGTACGGTAAAAAAAGATATAAAAAATATAGCCCTAACTGTCAGTGAAAAATGAGCACAATATCCATTGTTTTCATTAAAAATAGCTTCTAAAGTATCTAGTTACCGAAGACGATTTTTGTACGAATAGTCAAATAAAAATAAACGTGGAGATTTTATGCGGGTTTTGTATCAGTTTCCTTTATCTCATTATTGTGAAAAAGCTCGCTGGTTGTTAGACCATAAAGAACTTGATTACGTTGCACATAATTTGATTCCTGGCTTTCATCGTGCTTTTGCACAACTCAAAACAGGGCAAAATTTATTGCCAATTTTGAAAGATGACCATCGCTGGATTGCTGAATCAACTAAAATTGCGCTTTATCTGGATGACACCTATCCAGAACATGCACTTTTACGCCGTGATGAGCAACTTAGACAGCAAACACTCAAGATAGATAGTTTGGCAGATGAACTGGGTGTACATGTACGTCGTTGGGCACTTGCCCATACTTTAGCCCACGGCGACCATGCTCTAGAGATTATGATGGGCGAACAAGGTTACTTGCGCCAGTTTGAAAAAATATCAAAACCTTTCCTCAAGACTTTAGTAAAGAAGAACTATAAGCTTGAAGGGGAAGTGGTGAGCCAGTCAAAAGAACGTATGGATGAACTCATCAGTGAGTTGAATCAGTACCTCATTGAAAACCAAGCACGTTATATGGTTGGAGACCGCTTAAGTCTCGCTGATATTTCGGTGTGTTCTATGCTTGCACCTTTATTAGAAATAAAAGGGACACCATGGGAGCCCGAAGAGGATGAAGAGGTGTCGCCAGAGTGGAGCAATTATCAAAAAAGTTTACTTGATTTGCCGCTTGGACAATATGTTTTAAGAATTTATCAAACTGAAAGGAATGCACGAGTTGATTGGCGAGGCATTTAATTTATAGATTTTATAAAAAGGCTCGAAATAAATCGGGCCTTTTTTTTCTCATATTCCCAAAAACATTTTAATTGTAAAAATATTACTATCAATTTTATAAATGGATTTTATTAAAACATTTATAAATATTATTTTGATGCTTTATCTTCTTTTTTCGAAAAATAATCTACTTCGGTCTAACCGTTTAATAAGTTTAATTTTTCTTTTTATCAAGAAAGTAATCTTTTTCTAAAAACTGTTTTTAGAAAAATTTAAGCCACTTTATTGTGCATGTGTTTACATTGTAATCAATAATTGCCACATTTAAGTGTAAATAGATGAGCTTAATAATAGACAGAAGATTAAAACTTAGATTAAAGTAGAAACATGTGAGCAGTTTTAAAGGTATTAATTCTGCGAAACAGATGAATAATAAGTGAAGCAAATGGATGGAGTCCTGCTTGGAAAAGTTGGCTCGATAATTGCAATTTAATAATAAATCGCTCTATTTCTCTATAAGAATGATTCTTTAGACAAATAGAGAGAATGATCATCAAGGAGTTCTTATGAAACGTTCTGCAACCTCTCTCATTGTTTCAACAGTTATGCTTTGTACGGTTGGTGCTACTTCTCAAATTCAGGCAGCAGATACATTAGCTAAAATTAAAAGTACTGGAAAAATCGTTATTGGTCACCGAGAATCATCCGACCCAATTTCATACGTTGTTGGAGGTAAACCAGTAGGTTATGCAGTCGACATTTGTAACCAGTTCGCAAATGATATTAAAAAAGAATTGAAAATGCCTGGTTTAAAAGTTGAATACAAGGCAGTCACTTCATCAACACGTATTCCTGAGCTTTTAGCCGGCAATATTGATATGGAATGTGGTACCACTACAAACTCTAAACAGCGTCAGCAGCAAGTTGGTTTTTCAACGAACTACTATGCAACAGAAGTGCGTATGGCTGTTAAAGCCAACTCTGGTATTAAGAGTCTAGCTGATTTAAATGGTAAAGCAGTTGTAACGACTCAAGGTACAACATCAGACAAGTACATTAAAATGAATGAAAAAGGTCAGTCACTTAATGTACAAAACATTTATGGTAAAGACCATTCTGACTCGTTTGCCATGATGGCATCTGGTCGTGCCGCAGCATTTGTAATGGATGACAATATCTTAGCTGGTCTAATTGCCAAGTCATCTACACCAAAAGCATTCGCAATTGTAGGGCCAGTACTTTCGTCAGAACCTTATGGCATCATGATTGCAAAAGATGATCCAAAATTTAAAGCAATTGCTGACCGTACCGTAAATAATTTATGGAAAACTGGTCAAATGGACGCTTTATATAAGAAATGGTTCTTATCGCCAATCCCACCAAAAAATACTAATTTGAACATGCAACCAAGTTCATCTTACAAAAAACTTAAAGCTCACCCAACAGATGCAGGAATCTAACCAGATCCTTTTGTCCTAAATTTACTTGTGCAAGTGTAAAACTTCATTTGCACAAGTGGTCTATTTTCTAAGATATTCATTTAAGGGGCAAACATGTCAGTCGGCTCGCTAAACTGGACTATATTCTGTGCGGAGTCTAATGAATATGGTGTCGATAAAGCCGCATGGGCAGAATCAGTTTGTAAAGTCATTGGTAGCTCTAGCTACAATGCCTATTCTGAGGCGCCCACATGGTTACAAATGTTAGGTTCTGGTGTCTTTACTATGGTATGGACTGCCGTTGTAGCCTTTCTTATCGCATTTTTATTAGGTTCTCTCCTCGGGGTAATTCGTACTTTACCCAATAAACCGCTTGCTTTTATCGGCAACTGTTATGTCGAAATATTCCGTAATATTCCTTTAATTGTACAGTTATTCTTCTGGGCTTTTGTATTCCCAGAGTTCTTACCAGATAGTTTAAGTGCTGGAAGTGGGGACGTCGTAGCAGGTGGTTGGTGGAAAAATATTTTAAATCATCATCCTGCTGTTATTGGTGTTTTTGCTTTGGGTCTATATACCGCAGCACGTGTTTCTGAGCATGTAAGAGCGGGGATTAACACGGTTTCTCGTGGACAAAAATTTGCAGCTTCTGCAATGGGTTTCACCACAGCGCAAAGTTATCGTTATGTGATTTTACCGGTTGCATACCGTACGGTATGGCCAACCATTACTTCAGAAGCCATGAACGTCTTCAAGAACTCGGCAGTTCTATATGCTCTAAGTGTTTTGAACTTCTTCGCTTATACCAAAACCATGCGAGAAGAAACTTCTCAGGACATTATTATTCTTATTCTGTCTACGCCGGTTTATTTGATCATTACCTACACAATTAAATTTGTGATGGCATGGATTGAAAAACGCATGGCTGTACCAGGTTTAGGTTCGGGAGGAAAATAAATATGGATTTTTCTCTATTACATAACCCTGATGTTATTGCTGCATTAAAAGAAGGTTTTATCTTCACGCTTACGGTAACGGTACTTGCGATGATGGGGGGGATCCTGATTGGAACTCCATTGGCAATGATGCGTTTATCTAACAGCACCATTGCAAGTAACTTTGCGAAATTTTATGTCGATCTGTTTCGTGGTATCCCATTAATTCAGGTCATCTTTATTTTCTATTTTTTGTTGCCGAAAATATTTGAGTTTCAATCAGATACTTATTGGGGGCCATTATTTTCCAGTGTTGTGACCTTTGCTATTTTTGAAGCTGCATTTTTCTCGGAAATTGTACGTTCTGGTATTCAGTCTATTTCAAAAGGTCAGGTCAATGCAGGCTACGCTTTAGGGTTTACCTATGGGCAATCTATGCGTTATGTGGTGTTACCGCAGGCCTTCCGTAATATGCTCCCAGTATTACTAACTCAAACCATTATTCTCTTTCAGGATGTGTCATTAGTTTATGTGATTAGTGCACCAGATTTCTTAGGTCGTGCAGATACATTGGCTAATACCTATGGTCCTGAAACAAAAGCAACATTCTACTTAATCGTCGCTGTGGTGTATTTCTGTAGCTCGTTTGTGCTATCACAATTAGTCAAACGCTTACAGAAAAAAATTGCCATCATTCGCTAATTGGAGATTTTAAATGCCAATGATAGACATCCAACATATCTCTAAATGGTATGGTGATTTTCAGGTTTTAACAGATTGCACGACGAGTATTGAAAAAGGTGATGTCGTTGTTGTTTGTGGACCATCTGGTTCAGGAAAATCAACGCTCATTAAAACTGTAAATGCTTTAGAACCATTTCAGCAAGGTGACATTATTGTTGATGGGGTTTCATTAAAAGATCCAAAAACTGATCTGGCAAAATTCCGTTCTCGTGTAGGAATGGTGTTCCAGCATTTTGAACTTTTTCCGCACATGACTGTTTTGGAAAATTTAACCATTGCTCAAGTGAAGGTGTTAAAACGTTCAGTTGCTGAAGCGCGTGAAAAGGGGCTTAAGTATTTAGAACGCGTTGGGTTACTTGCTCATAAAGATAAATTTCCAGGTCAACTCTCTGGTGGGCAGCAACAACGTGTTGCAATTGCTCGCGGATTATCGATGGACCCGGTCTGTATGTTGTTTGATGAACCTACTTCGGCACTCGACCCTGAAATGGTAGGTGAAGTGCTTGAAGTTATGGTGCAACTTGCTCATGAAGGTATGACCATGATGTGTGTGACCCATGAAATGGGATTTGCTAAACGCGTATCTAACCGCTTAATTTTCATGGATGAAGGGAAAATTCTTGAAGATTGTCCAACCAATGAATTTTTTGATAATTTAGAGGCTCGTCATGAGCGCGCTAAACTGTTCTTGCAGAAAATTCAAGCCATGCACTAATACTATTAATAAAAAAGAGCCTTTTGAAAGGCTCTTTTTTTACATACAAATTTTAGAAACTATATTTTGCTAATAAATTTATGCGGGAGTAATCGCCTTTATCATCTGCAAATGTTTTGCGCTGGCCATAAGTATATTCTGCACCTAAGTCAATGTTCTTAACAGGGTTCCAAATTAGGTTAACCAGTGCATTATAAATTTCTTTGTTATAGCTGGTGCTGATTAAATTGCTATTTGCATAGATGCTATCATCTTTATATTGAATACCGCCTATTGCAAAAGTAGAGCGGAGGATAGGGCTCCATTTACGTTGATAGCCGATAACTGCACTATCAAATTCAGCTAAATTAATATCCTGAGTTGTTGTGTCATAGGCATAAGCTGAGTTGCTATAAAGTAAATAGCGGCCATCTCCTTTAACATGATAGTAATTAGCAACCAAGCTATCTTGAGGTGTTAAATCATATTTACCACCTATGCCGACACCCCAACCAAATTTTTCTTCAGAAGTGCTATCTTTGGGAGCTACACGGTTTTCATGAGCAAGACCATGTAACTGTAATAGGCCTTTATTATCTGTAGTTTTGAAATCATATCGTGCTGTTAAAGCAGGAAAGCGGCTTCCACCAGCAGCGTTACCAGCTTTCTCAACATCGCCGCCTTCTAAGGCAACTAATATTTTTTGTTGTGCATCAATCGGCTGAGTATAACGGACTTGTACAGTACGCGTTGTTCCTGTACCAATAGCGCCATTAAAATCTACTGTTTCTGGTGATGTATCTGTATTTACAAAAGGTGAAGTCGTTTGACCTGCTAACCATTTTCCTAAAGACATATAAGCATGGCGAACACGGAAGGTACCATTACCATTATCGCCATTTCCACCCATGAAATCGGCTTCAATTTTTCCGGTTAAATCTCCGTACTGAGTAGGTCGAGTGATGTCTAGACCAATTCTTGAAGTCGCAGCAGATACATTTAGTGAATCTTGTTTTGGATCATCTTTATTTAATGGATAGTTAGCGCCATTTGAAATGCTGCCATTTGAACCTTTAAAGTCATAGGTTGCATCTGCACGGACACTACCATAAAGCTTAACTTGGGTTTGTCCATCCGTCATTGCCATCCAACCTGGTTTTGATACAGGAGGAGTAGCTGGTGCTACGGGAGTTGTTGCTGGAGCACTAACCGATAAAACTGTTTTTTGTTGATCAGATAGTTTCTGGACGAGTTGTTTCAACTCCTTTACTTCATCACGTAATGCATTAAGTTCTGCATCAGTAGCCGCGTGAGCAGGCATAACTACACCTGTTAGGCTGACAGTACTCATCGCAAGAACTAAAGTTTTGATTTTTTTCACAAGCATTCCCCACATCGGATAAAGTTTTCCCATATGTGCATAACAAAAACAGTGCCAACTTTTTAAAATTATATAAAGTTATTGATTTTATTAAAGAAATTGTAGGGGTTCTAAGATGCGATGGTCTTTCTTTGAGGCGGTAAGGAAAATGTTGAAGAGATATAAGGCGATAAACGATTGCAAATGCGCTATAAACGTCATACCACTGCACAGTTAACAGGCACAGTGTTGACTCAAGATATTGAAGTAAAGCTTAATTCTTTTTTAATTGAGTTTGATTTTTAAAGTAGACTTAGCTTTAGGATATACTGTTAACCTAAAAAGAGCTCATTGGAGAAAAGAATGGAGTTAGACCGTTTTGATAAACAAATTCTGGAAATTTTGTCTCATGAAGACCTGAATTTGAATGAGCTCTCAGAACGGATTAATCTTTCAGTTAGCTCTGTTCATCGCCGCATTAAGCATTTGATTGAAGCTAATATCATGGGGCAGCTTAAAAGAGAAATTAACTTTAGCAAATTGGGGTTTACCTTGCATATTTTGCTACAAGTCTCTTTAAGTAAACATGATAGTGAGACCTTCGATAAATTTCTTTCTGAAATTGAAGCGATTCCTGAAGTTACAAATGCATTTTTAGTGACGGGTCAAAGTGCCGATTTTATTCTTGAATTAGTGGCACGTAATATGGATGACTACAGCGAAATTTTATTAAGACGTATTGGTAAAATTGACAATGTGGTTGCTCTACATTCGAGTTTTGTCATTAAAGAGTACAATGTGTTTAACTGTTATAACTTATTAAATAAACTATAAAAAAAACGCACCGATTGGTGCGTTTTTTAATTTCAATGTTTTGTTTAAGCATCTAATTGAGCTAAAACTTCATCTGAGAATTCAACGTTTGTATAAACGTTTTGAACATCATCAAGATCTTCAAACATATCGATCATTTTAAGAATTTGTTTTGCTTGGTCAATATCTGTAATTTCAGCTTTTGTTGATGGGCTCATCACAACTTCTGCGTTATCAGATTTTAAGCCTGCAGCAGCAAGAGCATCTTGAACTTCACCAAAAGTTTCTGGTGAGGTGATAACTAAAATTTCATCTTCTGAAACTTCAATATCTTCTGCACCTGCTTCCAAAGCAACTTCCATGATTTTGTCTTCTAAAGACACATCTTCAAAAGTAATTTCGCCACGTTTAGTAAATAGGTAAGATACAGAACCCGCAGTTCCTAAGTTACCATTGGTTTTACTAAAGCAGTGACGTACATCTGGAACTGTACGGTTAAGATTATCTGTCATTGTTTCAATAAGGACAGCAACACCACCAACACCATAACCTTCGTAAGTTACTTCTTTTAAATCGTCATTGTCTTCACCACCAACACCGCGTTGGATTGCACGGTTAATGGTGTCACGTGTCATGTTGACAGAAAGTGCTTTTTCGACAACAGCACGAAGGCGAGGGTTGCTAGCAGCATCTCCACCACCAAGTCTGGCAGCAGTCACAATTTCACGAATATATTTAGTAAAAACTTTACCGCGACTTGCATCTTGTTTAGCTTTACGATGCTTAATATTGGCCCATTTAGAATGACCCGCCATGGAAGTGAACTCCAAAAATTAAAAAATGCAAAAGTGACAGAATATTATCATAGGCATGGTTTTCTTGAAAACTGTTGTCCTATGTTTTGTTAACCAATTAAGTAAGCTTAGAGGCCCTAAATTTAAGTAAAAAATAGTTCCTAAAGTTGTTACAGAAAAAATTAGTTAATCTTCACATCAATATCATATTGCGCGTAAAGTTCTTTAATCGTTTCAAGATCTTTTTGCAAATCAGAAGGGTAAATCTTACCTAAAATACCGCCTTTCTTTGTTCTTGCATTTGCATACATCAGTACAATTGGAACATTCGCAGCTTTTGCAATATGCCAGAAACCTGTACGAATAGGTTTACGCTCAGATCCATCTTTTGCACGAGTTGCTTCAGGGGCAATGACTAGATTGAAGGTATCATTACTTTGAAATTTCTCGACCATTTGAGACACAATATCTTTGCTTGCTTTGCGGTCTACAGGAATGCCACCTAGTTTCTCAAGTATGGGCTTCATTGGCCCTTTAAAAAGCTCTTTTTTAATTAGCGTATGAATCTTTAAATCTAATATTTGAAACATAGCGATTGATAAGATCGCATCTAGGTTAGAAGTATGCTCGAACCCAATAATAACTTGTTTTTTTTCAAGAATTGTAGGATCTACATCATAGGTCCAACCAACTGCTTTGAAGATAGAATTGCCTAAAAACTTTTTCATAGAGACGTGGGAGACAATAAGGTTGCGGAATTCTAATATGAGTTGGTCTAAAAAGGTAGAAAATTATCAACATATTAAACTTTATTTATTTTAATTTTTAAATTGAAATATTTAATAAAATTTATATTTATTAATATTATATTTTAACTCTCCAATAGAAAAATATATAATAAATCAATTTAAAGTAATCTTTTATATATTAAAAATACTATGAATTCTCGGTTTTAATTAAATACTCGATATATCTCCATTTTTTTACAGGATCAATCAATTCTTTATCAATGGTTCCATCAATAATAATCCCATCAATAATCGAGATGATGATATGAGTAAGCGGAGTAGGGTCTTTAATATCTAACTCTACTAATAAACTGTTGAGTAAATTGATAAGCCAATTTGTATATTCTTGAAATGGTTCACGAATTGAGGTGTATTGTTTAGATACTTCAATAAATGCCTTCTTAAACAAGCAACCATTAAAGTTTTCGCTATTAATCCAGTCAATATACCAGTTAAAAATAAGATGTATTTTTTCAAGCGGCTCAGCATCTGGATGTAAATTTAATTTTTCATAAATTGAATTTTGTATATTAATATTTCGATGATGTAGACATTCCATGATTAAACTTTCTTTGGAAGGAAAGTATTTATAGAAAGTCATCTTCGCGACGTTTGATTCAGCAATAATTTTATCTACGCCTGTAGCGTTATAACCGATTTGGTTAAAAAGATCTAAAGCAGTATTTATAATATCTTCTTTTTTTGACATTACTGTTCCATATAGTTAAAACTAATTATTACTTTACATAGATTTTAAATTTTTAATCAAATTGATCATAATCAAAAACATAATTTGATTCAAGTTAATATTATAAAAATAATAAGCATTATTTTTAACTTTTTTTAAATATTCTATTTGATTTCGTATGATTTTAATTCTAATATGGATTTTTGATAAAAGGAGTTTTATTTTTGGTATAACTCTTTGTTTTTAAAATAAAATATGGAAAACCAAAGAACTTTAATAAGTTTAACGAGCGTGGATTATGCCTAAAAAATTTGAGAACTTTAATAATCCTAGGAAAAAGGCACTCGCAGGGATGAAACAAAGCATTTCAGCTGAACTTTGGGATAAAAATCTTAACTTTTTAACTCAATTAAGAGCGAAGATTGCGCAGCATCCGGTATCTCATCATCCTGCAATTGGAACTTTAAATAACGGAGAGATTAATAAAGAAAATTTAAAGCGTATTCATTTGGAATATCGCCATGCAATCGTACAAACATTCACAGATGCTTTATTAATGGCTCAGTATCAAACAAAGCAGTTAGAGCCTAGATTGCACGCAGGGGCAAAAATGTTCCCACGTTTTCTTTTGAGTCTGAATATATTTGATGAGTTTGGATTTAGACCCGGAGCTGACCGAGATGGTTACTATCAGGGAAACCCTGAATATGCTCATTATCCATTATTCGAAGATGTGCTTAATGATTTTGGAGTAACTGAGGAAGAGCGCCGAAGTTATAAACCGACTAGCATTGCACATCAAGTAAGAGAATTTTTAGAAAACTCCTATAACGACTATAAAGCTGTTTCCGCTTTACTAGCAGTAGCCGAAGAAGAAGTTATTTTATATAGTCCACCTTTGCGAAGAGCAACCAGTGCTGTCGGTATAGAGGTTGAGGGTGGTGGGTATTACCATGTTCATGGTGTATCCGAAGATGAAACTGCTGAGGCAGCAGATGATGATCATGAAGAAGATTTATGGTTTATTTTGATGCAAGCTTGTACAGAAGAAGACTATGTTCATTTAGAAAACTTATGTCTTGAATATTGTGATTTATGGGAAAAGTTTTGGGATATTCAAATGGAAAACTCGAAATCAATTCCTAAACAGAATCTGGCTTAAGAATATATCAAATAATTAACTCAATAATTTATAACAATCATAAATACTAAAGGGAATATTTAAAAATATGGAAATAGGTAAAGATCTTTTAAAGTTTAAGCGACCAATTTTTGAATAATGTAGTGATATTCAGCAGTATTTTAAGATGCCTAAAATTAAAGAACCCCAAAAACTTTAGGTTTTTGGGGTTTGTATTTGGTGGGCCCACACAGACTTGAACTGTGGACCAACGGATTATGAGTCCGCTGCTCTAACCAACTGAGCTATAGGCCCTATAAGTAAGAAAAGCTTTTAATCTCAAGGCTTTTCAGTGCCTGCAATACTAATCAATTTTTTTATTAAACACAAGTATTTTTCAAAAGTAGGCGCAGTAGACCTGAAAAATATTTTGCTATATTGTTAATTATCACAAGCGATAGGGATTCTAGCTTATGAGCACTTCACGAGTAAAGCTAACTAAGCCATTTATCGATCAACTTAAACTCATTCCAGCAATTTATCGCGACAGTGAGATTATTGGCTTTGCTATTCGTGTAAATAATTCCTATAAAACCTATATTGTAGAGAAGAAAGTAAAAGGTAGATCAATACGTTGTAAATTAGGAGACTACGAAAACATTACACTCGAAGAAGCACGTATACTTGCCCAGCAAAAGTTAAAAGATTTATCTGATCCCAAACATTCAACTATCAAGAATAATAAAATATTAAAAAATAATTTAGATAAGAAAAATTATCAGCCCGACTTAAATGAAGCTTTCCAGACTTATATAAATCACCATAACCTAAAAGAAAGGACATTAGTTGACTATAAAGAAGTCATAGAAAAATACTTAGTAGACTGGGGGGAGCTTAAACTAATTCATATTACTGAACAGATGATTGAAGATAAGTATGTCCAGTTATCTAAAAGTAGTTATGCAAAAGCGAATCTATCTATGCGGGTATTGAGAGCTGTTTATTGTTTTTCGGTTAAATATTATCAAGATAAAAATAAAGAAACAGTCATACCTATGATGAACCCAGTTACTTTTTTAAATTCGAAACAACTTTGGCAAGCGGTTCCACCTCGAAATAATTATATTGATAGAGAAAATTTAACAAAATGGGTCCATGCAATTATTGAATATCAAGGTCGGGGCCAAGAAAATGAAACAAATAAGGACTTTTTATTAACACTTGTTTTAACAGGGCTCTTTAGAAATGAGTGTGAATGTTTACGTTGGGAAGATCTAGACTTGGACGAAGGTAGCCTCTCTTTTATAAATACTTATAATAATGAGCGCTATAAAATTTATATGGGTGATTTCCTTTGGCATTTAATGAAAAAACGTAAAATGAAAATTAGGGAAGAATGGGTGTTCCCATCTGTGAAGTCTAAAACTGGTCATATTGTTAATATTTCAAAATTCCGAAAAAAGATAGAAGAGCAGTGTAATATCTTTTTTACTTTTCAAGATTTGCGTAGAACATTTAATTTTGTTGTAGATCACTTAAGTGATAAACCACTATTTATTAGAAAGGCGGATGAGAAAGAGAAAACATCAGAATCTATCACTGTGGCTCACGATATGCGCAATAGAATGAATAGGGTAGAACAAGTTGTTCTTGGCGCATATAGAGATGAATTTATTAAATCTATCACTACCCATCTATAAAAATTTTGAACTTTCTAAACTAAAAATGAGAAGACTTTTCTCTTTTAGAATTAGTGTAAGTTTATAGTAAGTTTTGTCAGTAAAACACAGAATGATTATTCTTTCACACTTCCTACAACTATTTGTAATTGATGAATTTTATACTTGACTAAAACACTTGGAATTTATACAGTAGTGGAGTATTTTTGATAATTATTATTATTGCTTAGTCCTGAAATACAGTAAGAAGCCTATTCGTTATGAATAGGCTTTTTGCTTTGTTTTTAAATGATAACTAAAGTCTAAATCTCTTAAAAAATTAATCTAATAAAATCAAATAAATAGTTTTTAGACGTTTTTTAATAAATTGAAAAAAATTGACACGTAAATTTTCATTATGAACAAAACTGATTTAAATAGTAGTCAAAGTGAAACATACCTAAATGCTAAGTTTGATTTTCACTAAACGAGGCATAGGAGTGTCATCATGTTAAAAGCAATGTTTTTCTTCAGCGCAGGTGCAATGTTTGGCTATTGTTATAAGCATAAGAATGATAAAGCTGAAGCTGATAAATCTAAATAAGCACTGAAAAACCGCCTATATGGCGGTTTTTAATGAGCAGCATTAGATAAGTTGGCTTGAATAATTTGTACAAGCTCTCTTGCTGCTTTTGATAAGGGTTTATCTTGGAGCCAGATGAGATAAATAGAGAGCGGTAAATGATTTTTTGTATTTTTAAAATCTAGTTGAACTAAATGTCCTTGCTCAATTTTTTCTTTTATTAAAGATAAAGGAAAATTTCCCCATCCTAAACCAGCCTCGACCATATGAATGGCAGTTTGTAAACTATTGGTTTTCCAATACATGGCCCCAACGATGGAACGTGAGTCCTGCATATTTAATTCGCTACTTGCAACCACAATTTGCCGAACATTAATCAAGTCTTCAATAGAGATTAACTTATTTTTTTGTTTTAAAAGTGGATGATGAGCAGAAATTGTGGCGACTAGAGTTTCATTCATCACCAATTGCAAACTTTCACGCATTTTTATATTGAGATCTGAACCTGCAAGGCAAAGACTAATATTTTCTGTATAGAGCAAATTTAGAATATCGTCTTGTGGAGCTGTAATAATCTCTATGTTAAGTAAGGGAAATTTGTCAGCCAGTTTCTTTATGGCTTTAAAAAGTAAATCGGTATTCGCATCTGAAACAACACCAATTTTTAGTTTACTTTCAAGCCCTAATGAAAGTTCATAGGCATGGGTGCCTAATAGCCTAAGTTGCTCAGCAATAATTCTTGCTTGAGGCTCTAATGCTAAAGCTGCCGAAGTAGGAATAACTTTACGGTGAGTACGTTCAAACAGGGGGTAACCAAGTTCTGCCTCGATATTGGCAACAGCCATGCTCACTGCTGATGGTACTCGATTTAACTTACGCGCCGCTGCCGAGAAAGATCCTGTATCTAATACAGTTAAGAAAAGCTCTATATTTTCGCTATTAAAATTCATTTTGATATCAGTAAAACTGAAAGCTGTTAACTTTATGTGTGATTTTAACTGAAACTAAAATAAAAAGAAGTAAGAAAAGATGATTGGTTATGCAAGGTTTAAAGCGTCGTATTGTTTATGTGTCCTCATATGAAATTATTGGAATGGTGATTTCATCAGTTGGTTTAGCTCTTCTCGCTGGCGATAGTGTAGAGCATACTGGTCCGCTCTCAGTCATGATTACGACCATTGCGGTAACATGGAACTTTATTTACAACATTCTTTACGAAAAATGGGAAGCCCGCCAAGAAAATAAGACACGTACGGTTAAACGTAGAATCGGACATGCGATCGGTTTTCAAATCACTTTGGTGATGTTCTTAATTCCGCTGATTGCATGGTGGATGAATATTTCTCTCGTTGCCGCATTCTGGCTAGATGTTGCCTTTATTATCATCATTCCAATTTATACATTTATATTTAACTGGACGTTCGATAAATTATTTGGATTACCTGCTTCTGCACAGGTAAAGATTGTTCAAGAGTAGACGAAAATATTTAAGAGATATCAAAGTACTAATCTGTTAACTTTGATATCTCATCTGAAATTATTTAATTTGTTCAAGCTCAAGATTTTTTGAAACCTTTATTTGAGCTCTTTTTGCTAACACATAATATAAAAGCGCAGTTGATAACAATCCAACTAACCAAGATAAATCAACTCCACCTAACATTTCGGCAATTTGTCCTTTGTAAAATTTGCTATCGATAAAGGGTAGTTGAAGTAATATGCCAATAAAATAACAAGCAATACCAATGATGTTCCAGCGTCCATATTTACCATTTGGATCATATAGTGCGTCTACATCACATTCTTCTTTAGAAATAAAATAATAATCAACTAAATTAATTGCACTCCAAGGAATGAAAAATGTCAGAAGAAATAAAATAAAAGCTTTGAATGCACTTAAGAAGGTATGTTCACCTACAACAGCAATAAATGTTGAGATTAGAACCATTGCAAGAACAATGATAAGTCGGGTCAGTTTTGAAATTTGTCCAGTTGGTTTAAAGTTATTCCAAATGGTTGCTATACACATAAAACTGCCATAAGCATTGAGTGTGGATAAAGTGACCTTTCCAAAGGCAATACTAAAATATAAGAAAGTAATTATGAGAGCGATTGGGTTCATGCCTACAACATATTGAACTTCATTACCGACAAAACCACCATTCGATACTTGAGCAATCAATACACCCAGTGTCATAGAAATTTGTGAACCGACTAAAGACCCGAGTCCAACCGCCCAAAACACCCGATTTGAAGAGGTTTTTGTAGGTAAATAACGAGAGTAATCGGCAACATAAGGCCCAAACGAAATTTGCCAAGAAGCAGAAAGAGAAACAGCTAATAAAAATGATGACCAGCTAAAATGGCGTACCGCAAGCAATTCTGAAATATTCGAAAGAGCCAAAATTTGAGTAAGGATAATAATAAA
Source organism: Acinetobacter sp. ABJ_C1_1 (assembly GCF_044684115.1). Taxonomy (NCBI): domain Bacteria; kingdom Pseudomonadati; phylum Pseudomonadota; class Gammaproteobacteria; order Moraxellales; family Moraxellaceae; genus Acinetobacter; species Acinetobacter sp. ABJ_C1_1. Next base: position 163,238 of record NZ_JBITPU010000006.1, read on the forward strand.
AGCAATTAAGCCGATAACGCTTGCGACTTTTCCTACCCAGTGAATTAAGCGATAGCCAATAGTTGCAAATACAATAATAAAACAAGCATAAATTAAAATACCTGTCGTATTACTGACTTGTGCAAGGTGCGCAATCGCTTTACCAGCCAGTACTTCACCAGTTGCGGTAAAGCCAATATACATTAGACAAACCAGAATAATGGGAATACATGCACCATACACTCCAAATTGAACCCGACTGGAAATCATTTGGGGAAGGCCAAGTTTTGGTCCCTGAGCTGCATGCAAAGCCATGACAGCAGCACCAAAGCATTGTCCGATAAATAGGCCAATGATTGACCAAAATACATCGCCCCCTAATACGACGGCTAATGCACCCGTGACAATAGCTGTAATCTGTAAATTGGCACCAAACCAAAGCGTAAATTGGGCGAATATATTGCCATGCCTTTCATTTTCAGGAATAAAGTCAATACTTCGGTTTTCAACAAATCCGCTTTTCGATGTTCCAGTTGATGAGTCCATAACACTCTCCTTATCCTTTAAGAGCTTTTCTTTTATTAGAATCCATTTTGTACAAACAAATACAAACATGTATATACAAGTTATTTAAAAAAGAAGCAATGGGTTTATTTAAACCATTGCTATAAAATTTGTGGGCTCATAAATTTAGATATGCTGTGAAAATTCAACTGGTGTTATGACTGATTTTATAAATATGGAAATATTTAACCTATAAATTAAGCTTATAAAAAAGCCCTCTAATGAGGGCAGATCATCAGACTTCTGCATCAAGAATGGCCTGAAAAAATACAGATAGTTCCGAAAATTGAACTAACTGAGTTTTATCATCGTGCTTATAATAGTATTGATAGTGGGGTGTTTCAAAAGCGCTATCGAGATATTGTGTTGCATCAGAAAATTGAGCTTTTGCAACGGGTTTATCTTTCTTAAATTTAACGATAAGTGGGTTCACAGAGTTTAATTTAACGGGTACGCCATTTTCAAATTTGGCAGTTTCAATCAGTAAAGAGATTTTAAAATCACCAAATACGACACAAAATTGGCCTCCTTTTTCTGTTTTAATTTCTCGATCGTGAAATAATTCTTTAAATAAGTCTTTTAATGATTCTCTGTGTTTGTCTAAAGCTAACTGAAAATCATGATCTTGCTGTTCTAGTTTCTCTTGCTCTTCTTTTAGCAATCTGGCCTGTTTTTCGATTGTTGTAAAATCCAAATTCATCTTAATTTCTCCTTGTTGTGTTTTTAAAACTATATATGGCAACCAATTGTTAAGTTTTAAAGAAACATACATTCTTTGTTACAACGCAATAATTAAGATGAATTTGTGTGATCACTATTTCGTACAAGGCTTAGCCATAAGTGTCGGACGCTTGATTTGAATAAATCCTCCACTACTTAGCACGCCTAGCATGACTAAAGCAGTCCCTATAAGTTGCCAGATATTAAGAGCTTGACCAGCCAACAGTGCCACCAACATACTAAAAACTGGAACAAAATTAAAAAAGATTGATGCTCGGCCTGCGCCTAGTTTTTGAATGCCATTAAACCAAAATAAATAAGCAATCATGGTAGAGCAGATAATGACGTAGCCCATTGCCAAGTGTGCAGTAATAGGTGCCATAACAACTGCTTTAAATGGATGTTCGAAAATTAGACTTAATATGATTAAAGTCAAAGCACCGAACAACATAGAGAAAGTGGTAGTTTCTAACGGCGTAGCATTTTTTACATAACGGCGTGATAACACATTGGCTAAACAAAAGCTGATACCACCGAGTAAGATGAATAAGTCACCGATTGCTATTTTTAAATGAAGTAGCGTTGAAATATGCCCATGGCTAATAACGAAAAGCACACCACTTAAGCCAAATACAACACCAATAGATTTAGGAAGTGTTAATTTTTCTCCATTGAGCAAAATTGCTAACAGTAGAGTAATCAATGGCGTAGTTGCCATGATTAAAGCACCGTTGACTGCTGATGTGGTTTGTAAGCCATAGAAACAGCCTATATTAAAACCAGCAATACCTATAATTCCAATAAGAAGATAGATAAATAAATTCTGCCGTAAAACGGTCCAACGCAATTTTCCCATGGCCGCAAAAACAATAAATAGGCCAAGACTTGCAAGCGTAAAACGTTCAGCTGCTGCTGAAAGAGGAGGCATCGATTGGATAATATAAGACATCGCATTAAATGCTGAGCCCCAAAAAAGCATCGTTATTACAACACCTGTGTAGGCATAAACCATCATTTTATTCATGATAAGGCTCCGAAAAAGAATGTCTCTATTCTGAGTAATCACTTAAAGGTGTACAATTCCATATTAATTCATCTCTGATGTGAAAATTTGCACAATGATAGATTGGGAAAATTTACATTACTTTTCAGTTTTTTCTGAAGAAAAATCACTTTCAGCTGCGGCAAGAAAGTTAGGGGTTGACCATGCCACTGTTGCAAGAAGAATCGCTCAGTTAGAACAGAACTTAAAATTAAAATTAGTTGATCGTAGACCTCGCACTTACGTTTTAACATCGGAAGGCGAGCGGCTTGCCCAAGTAGTGGCACGTATGATGGAAGAGACATTTTCTATTGAGCGGCTTGCTCTAGCTGGACAGCAGGAGGTTACGGGTACTGTTTCTATTAGTATGCCTCCATTAACGGCTGCTCATCTAATCATGCCTCATCTCGGAAAGTTTTATCATCATTATCCTCAATTAAAACTGCGTGTACTTGGGGATGTTCATTATGTATCTTTGCAGCATAGAGAGGCTGATATTGCGGTAAGGTTTGGGCGACCTAAAGATGAATATTTAGTTGCTCGTAAAGTCGGAGAAATCCCTTTTGGAATATATGCTACTCCAAGTTATTTGGCTTCAACGAACCAAGAAAATTATGAGTGGATTAGTGTGGAGGTCGGTGGTGTACATGGACAGAAACAACAAAAATTAAAAGAGAAATTGAATAATAAAGAGCCACTCATGGTTACTAATCATCCTGAGTTGCAATGGAGAGCAGCATGTGGGGGAGTAGGTTTAGCTGTATTACCTGACTTTTTAGGTCAACAAGGCAATTTGGTAAAATTACCAGATAATGACCCGATGAGCGCTGAAATTTGGTTGGTCATACACGAAGATCTACGGAGTAGTCCTGTGGTAAGAGTAGTGATGGATTTTCTTTTAAATTGTTTTGAGCCATTTAGAGTTTAATTTTAAATTTTCTTTAACTCTATTTTTCTTAATGTACCTATTAAATTAAAGAAATTTTTATTCGTCGGGAAAAATTCCTGCATCTTCTCGTGCTTGTTTTAAAGCTAGAAAAAAGCATAGTAGAAAAAGTAAACCAATAAAAAATAAGAAAAAATCTAAATGACTAATACCTATACCAATTCCGAAAGCCCCTAAACTTAATAATAAAATACAAAAGATTTTCCAAAAAATAAGCATGCGGTTTTATAGTAAAAACTTGAAGTTAGGCTGTAATTGAAGAATATTTCTAGATTTGTTTATGTTTTTTTTCTTATAGGTTATGTAAAGCTTTATAATTTATGGAGTTACATACTATGAAGGTTTGTTTTTATGTCAAACTATCTACTTGAGAGACTTTTTAATTATATTGCACATTAGTCTCTATAAAATTCATATTTTCTTAATTAATAGAATGATAATTCTTTAGAAAGCCTGTAGAATAGGGAGTCTGAATTTTATTTTTAATTAATTTTTGTTTAAAATTAACCGGTTAAATAGTTTTATCAAACTTTTGTTAAAAAAAAGACTTGATATTTAAGCTAAATTTTGAAATTATAGTCATGCAAATTGTGATCTATTTCCCACAATTTGTATTTCAGGTTAAGTGGTTATCACTAATGCTCATGAGCTTTATTCGCTTATGAGCATTTTTTTAGCTTATTTATTAGTAAAATTTAAAAAATAATTCATGTTAAAAATTAATTTTTTTAGTATTAATTAAAAATTATTTCTATAATTTTTTCATTCAATATATCTAACTATGTGCTGTTCAGAGTCAGTACTTAGAATGTACCAAAACTATTCTAATCATATTGAATCGTGACTGTGGCGTTAGCTTTGACTTCTCCAGCGGTGACATTGGCAGCAGTCTGGTAGTAACGCGCAGTTAAGGGGACATCATATTGAACCGTTTGGTTAGAGCCTATAGTACCAATCCCTAGTTTATTTCCTTTTTGAATCGTGTTGTTTGCACCATTCATATTCCATAGAAGCTCTACACCAACGCCGTTTGCTTTAGTCGATTCAGCAGCGCTGTTGTTAATAACCTGACTATTTGCAGTGTCAGAATTATAGTCAAAGCTTAAACTCAATGTATTACTTGTAGGTACACCCGAGTTATTCTCGCCACCATTACACAGAATGGATAGGTTAAAGTTTTTCTCGCCTTGAGTTGATCCGATAGCTCTAAAGCCTGATTTTGTCACAGTGGGAAGTTCGACAACCGTATCTACGCCATTTTGGATTTCACAAGATGATGATGCAATGAGAATAGGTGCACTTCCTAATACTGTGGTTGTTAAGAAGGGACGATTCTGTTGACCTGTTACATAGTAAGTACTATAACGACCAGCCACCAATGCCCCAGAACCAGTAGTAGCAGCAGTTTTAATCACTTCCAAGACAAAATAGCCTGGTGAAAGAGTGTATGTTGTCTGGGGAGTCAATGTAAGTTTATAAGGGTAATAGCCAGAAGCGTTTGAAGAGTCTGTTACTTCACGATAAATTCGAATGCCTATACCCGGAATATTTGTAGCATAAACATTATTGCCTATAGCACTAATTGGATAATTTAGAGGTAGAGCCGCTGTAATTTGGTCACTGGGGCGGTTACACGTTGCAGTAGAATTATTGGGTGAAATGGTAAAAGTATTCTTTTGTAGAACTGTTCCGATTGGATCGGTTGGACGAACTACAATGGTACCAATCGTTATTGGAATATCCACTGTGGTAAAACCTTTACTTAAAGTACAGTTTGCATAGGCTTGGTTGTAAATAAAGAAACTCGTAATTAGTAAGCCATTCTGTATAAGCATTTTTTTCATTTGCAGATTGCCTCTGTCATAATAATTGATTGTTTTTCCTGTAAGATTTTTGATTGAATGTCATATTCAAGTTGACATTCTTCGGTATTACTTTCTCCCCATTTCACATAAAGATGATCATGGGTCAGAGGAGTACGTAAATAAATGCGACTACCTTGAGCTACCATTCCAACCGCTTCGTTATTCTGGTTAAAAACTTGCGCAGCAAATGGCAGATGACCACCATTAGGTGTTTGGGTACTAATAAAGAGTGCATAACCCGTTTTTGTTGAAAAATCGACTTTGGTTATTGATCCTGCATAAGGTGCAATACGGTGACTTGTTTCTGAAAGTTCAACATTTGATGGCATTCCTTGAGGGTCAAGGCTAATGTCATTCAAACGGTACGGGGTAACATAAGGAATAACTGCATAACCTTGCTTATTAATGCTTAGACCAGACGTGTTGCCGACTCGAGCACCTGTGGCTTCAGGCGCATAGACCAATACCATGGTTTGCACTTGATCTGGTCCAAATAAAAGACCTTTCGAATGGGCAACTACACTTCCGTTTAAATTGACCATTTCCTGTTGATATGCGTCTGATTGACTAAATGACGCACCTACAGTTGTGTAGTTGGTCCGGTAGGTACTATTAATATTTGCGCTGGTTTGTCCTTGATCTTGATATGAAACGGATGAGCCATATTCAAAGCGGTTTCCGATATAACCGCTCATCCCTAAAGTCTTACTATCTTCTGAAATAGAACTATTAAAGTTAATTGTGTTTTTCTTAATTTTAAGTGGAAAAGATAAGGACAATAAATATTGCGTTTCATGATCTGACCGTTGATTTTCTAAGTCTAGCTCATGAGTCATTGCGGAAATACTGTAGGTTAAATCTCTAAATTGATTGCTATATCCAAATTGAAATTGTTGATTACGATGAGGTTGATTCCAGTAACTAATCCATGAACCTACCAAATAAAAATTGCCCCACTGATTTGGAAGACTTTGATTTAATGTGACCTGAAATTCACTTTTTTGTTTACCTACAGAAAAACTATCGATATTTCTTTGTTGTAAATCTTGAATTAAAATTGAATCTCTTAATTTCAAATAATTTTCGGTTGAGTATCTGTAGGTTGCCAAAGTTAAATTTGTATTCGTTGGCGTAAATAAACGATTATAACTTAAACGGTAACTTTGCCCTTTAAGTGTAGGTTTTTGCTCGAAATCTGCATTCGATCGAGTTGCATCAAATGCAATTGCACCAATTGGAGTTGCAAATGCGCTACCTATGAGAAAAGACTGGTAGTGTTCGGTCGCCTGAAATCCTGCATAACTTGTTAAATAGTTATTAATGCCTCTTTGATATTTACCTTGTACCAGCCATGGATTTAAATTGATATTGGCATCTCTAAACTGTCCCAGAGTAAAAGAATAACGGCTCATCTTTGGGCGTAGCATCTCTACTACAGAAGCGTAGGGAATAGAGAACTTTTGAATCTCTCCATTGGTCTCGTATATAGAAACTTGTAGTTCACCACCAAAACCTGTCGGGTAAAGATCGTTAATTTCAAAACTTCCGGGTGTAACAGTAGTTTGATAAATTAAATTTCCCTGTTGGCGTACTTCAACTTTCGCATTAGTCTTTGCATAACCCCGAATTTGTGGAGCATATCCAAGCATACTGTTAGGCAGCATACGGTCATCACTTGATATGTTAATTCCACGATAAGGTAAGGCATCAAAAAAATTACTATTGGTAAAGTAATCACCTAATGTAACGACACTATTGAGCTTAGGAAATGCTTTTTGGGCATAAGTATTATTTGATGTATAGGAAGAAGTCTTTTCTGAGATTTCGTTATGATCTTGCCATTTCCATTGTCCAGTATGGCGTAACTGCCAATCATAGAGATTTATCCCGACATTTGTACCCATAAAAGCATGATTTGTTTCATGGTCATTACTTACAATACGGTAGGCAGAAGCATTGTATGCAAAAAAAGCAGCATTTATACCACGATCCCATAAACGTGGGTCGACGTATCCTTGAGCATTTTTTTGTAAAGCAACTTGAGGGATCGAAATATCAAGTCTTAAACGAGAAGTATCAAATTGATAAAAAGCATCGTTGACCCATTTTTCTAAATCACTACAGGTAGGTAAATTATTTGCTTCCCGATGAAGAATTTCTGATTTAACCCCATATTCTAAAAGCATATCTGCGGTAAAACATGTTTTTGCATTTTCATTGGAACTTGTAGTTTTAAAAACAAACTTTCTTTTACCTAACCATTGTCCATTAATATATACGTCAAGACTATATTCGCCCGGTAAAATAGGATTGCCGTATTTAAATCGACCAATGTCGATTTTCTGTGCATTTCCCACTAAAAAGTTAGTATCAAAGTCTGCTTTTAGTATATTTTGCCCACTCATATTATCTGACGCATATGCGACTAAGGGCACATTAATCGCTATGCTTAATACTAGATAATAACTAGTGCGCTTTTTAAAGCATGTGCTGAGTATGAACCATTCTGACATAGTCTTTATGCCTATTCATAAATAGGTGTTTAAATTTTTAAAAAGATAGATAAGCTTAGAACTTTATTGTTTTTTCAATTCGTCCGCCGTAATCATTTATATAAACAAAGCTCATATTCGTTATATTGCTATTTTTAAGTTTTATCTGATCTTCTGAAAATGGAGCAATCATCAAACCTTGTTTTAATAAGTCTGTTTTTTGATGATTCTGTTCTTGAAAAATTGAGCTTATTGTAATGTAAAAGGGAGTAGGGTTTTTAATAAGCAATGTTTCCCCATTTTTTACCCACTGGATTTTTTCACTAAATGTATCAATATTTTCTTTTAAATTTACTGGTCGATAAAAGAATTTAATTCGTGAACGAATCGCTAATTGAAGAAAATTATTAGGTAATACTTCATTGTTTTCTTGTTTTTTCCCTTCTGGTCTTGGGGGAATATCTAATACATTAAGCCAGAAAACACTTTCTTTATTTTGGTTTAATTGAGACGCATTTGGTAGCGCAGTAATTCGTAAGGTTTGACCTTTAGATGGTTCGATGCGTGAAATAGGAGGTGTAATAATAAAGGGTACATTCGACTCATCGGGAGTCGATTTTGCATTTCCGTCATCAATCCAAGCTTGAACAAGAGAAGGCGCTATACCATTATTGCTGAGCTGTAAGCTGACTTCTCGGGCATCCGATGGGTATATTACACGTGTACCATGAAGTACTATTTCAGCATGTCCTGTAGTAGCAATTACGGCTTGAAGACAAGCCATTCCCCAAAAAAATTTACGACCACGAAAAAGCATGAGTCATATTCTCAATAACAAATAATAGATGAGATATAGCTTCTATTTAATAATAGAAGCTGGTTTTAATTTATTGATAAATAATCGTGTATTTCACTTGTGAAGTTACAGTACCAACAGTAGATGCACCAGTCGCATAATATTCAGCATAATAATTAAGATCAGCATTACCACCAGCAGAAACATTTACCCATTGAGAGTTATCCTGCGCACCTGAAATTCCTTTAGCAAGTACAGGAATTACTGCATTATTGCTTCCTAATAGTTGAATATTGACATTAGCAGCTGCACCAGAGGTAGCTTGGTTTAATAAGCGACCAGTATTAAAATCAACCGTTGCGCCTGGTTCAAAATAAGTCGCAACTTTTCCAGCTGAAGCACAATTGGTTAAATTAATTTGAAAAGGGGTGCGGCCAGCAACATCACCTGCATTTTTTAAAGATTGAGATGATACTGTAGGTAAATTCACAGTAAGGTTTTTATCACCTGTATCGATTGTACAAGTATTATCAGTTACTAAACCATTAATAGTAATTGTACCGTCCGCTGCTTGTGCTGCTGTAATATTAAAAAGTGTAGCTGTCGCTATAAAAATAAATTTTTTCATGAAATCCCCGAAATATCCTATAAGTATAGATTGCTTACTTTTCAGTGCTTTTATTCTGATCAAGTAGTGCGGTGGAAATATAGCACCTTTCAATTAAAAAACAAGAATAACATTATATTTTTATGTATTTTGATTGGTTATTTTTTAATGAATAATTGGGTTTTAATTCTAATTTTTATCATCTGGTAAAATACATTAAATTTATTTTATTTAAAATAAATTGATAATGAGTTTAATTTAAGTTGTTGAATTTAATTAATTTAAGTTTTTCTTTAAAAAGAAATATAAAAT
>NZ_JBITPU010000007.1:0-165537 GCF_044684115.1 Acinetobacter sp. ABJ_C1_1
GTATTTAATCTTTCCATCTTAAAACTATCCAATTTAACAAACAAGTCAACTATAATTTAAAAAGTATTTTTAAATTATATTAAGTATACAAATTAATTTCCACAATAAAAACCAAGAAACATTCATATATTAAATAATATAAAAAATAGCTTTATTCTTTCTAATTAATATTTTAGAAAATGGCTCTAAATTTTCAATATAGAGCTCCCTTGATAATATCTGATTTAAGGAGCTCTTCTTTCCCTTATAAGTAAACCATAAGCTGGAGGATTAGATAGATTATTTATATAGATGAAATAAAACCTTCAAAAAAACGCTCCAACATCTTTTCCTGATCGATTGCCCCATCGGAACTTAAAAGCTGTAAGATTGTGCCTTCAATCATGTATAAAAAAAGCTTGGCATTATTAAAAGAAGCATTGTTCTTAAGTATTCTAAGCTGACTATAAATTTCATTCTTTAGCCATGTTCGATACCTCACTGCGGTTTGATAGGCATTTGGATAATTATTTTTAGTTTCAAAAATGGCTTTAAATATTAAGTAATACGACTCTTCTACATCGGTATGTAAATAATAGAGCTTTTTGAGTTTTTCCATCACGCTTGTGTATTGGTCGTACTCGACCAGTGCAATGACTTGGTCTTGGAGTCGTTCTTTTTGTACGATTAGACAAATTTCAATGAAGCGTTGTTTAGAGTGAAAATAACTATAAAATGTCATTTTGTTCACTTTTGTTTCTTTCACAATTTTGTCAACACCGACAAGGTGGAACCCACCGTGATGAAACAGATTAATCCCTTTTTTTACAACTTTTAAAGCACGTGTTGAGAGAACTAAATTTCGCATAATTTTTCCGTTATAAGTTCTTGTTGTTTCTAAATGAGATAAAAAAGCCTGTGCCCTTTTTGGGAGAAAAAAAGGCACAGCAAAGCCGTAAAGACTGTGCTTGGCACATCTCAAGTTTTGTTGTTGCTAAGTTTTAAGTAAAAAAGACTTTAAGCCTGAAAACCTTGAGGCATTCAAGCTGCTTTAATTTTTAAGCTGTGTCGTTATAGCTTTTGGCATTGAGAGCCAAGAAATAATGGATGTGCAAAGCCAACTCCTTTTTATTGGGAGTTCTGCCGACATGAATAGAAATTATGGTGGCAGAACGGAAGAAGGTTCGCGGACTGGTACAACAACCAGCACACCCGAAGGTGTCCCTCTCCCGTCCTACCGCTACGGGAGGAGACGAGGAGATGCTCACACAAAATTATCCCTCAGAAAGGAATAATTCTGATGCTGTTGTACTCGGTCCGCGACGACCGGCTGGTAATGTGACCAGCAGGCAAAGAATAGTGCCCAACCCTTTTGCAGTCAAGCACGCAAAATGCCATTTGTTTTAAATTAAATCATTAGAAAAGTACGGCTAAATAATGAGTGGGTTATTGTTAAGTAGAGCGTTATAGAGGGAGAATTTTCTAGGCTTAATGCGGTGCTAATTTTGCGATATGAGCAGAAATTTAGAGATCTATTGCATCTTTATTAATTTCTTATTTCGATTCTTTTCCATTTTCTATTAATTGAAATGTTTTACTAACTTTTCTTTAAACCAATTTAAAAGAAATTTGAAATGACTTTTAAAGAAGCATCATAGCAATGGATTAGCTGCTAACTTAGATCTAACAATTTTTTAGGAAAAATATAATTATATTAACCTTATGCTTTGTCAGCATAAGGTTATCACTACTGTACCATTCTAATATTTTTAATATACTAAAACATCGATTGAGCTAAATACTACATAACATCAAAAGCAATTAATTCGCTCTTGTAAATCTTTACTAATTCCCTCTAATCCCGGGTAGATAAAACTATGTGTCACCCCAAAAAGAGCAAGTTCACGCTTTATTTCCATTCTAACTGAAAATGGGATGTGGTACTTTGTTATACGCCCCCATCTTAGCGGAATGTGTGGATTTTGCTGAATTGAAAAGAGTCCACCTTGTGAAGTAATTCGAGGGCTGACATGATTTGAAAAGAACAAACCATCACTAGCAAATGGATCACAAGTGTTAATGTCTAGAGGTGGATGTTTTACGCGCATAACATAAAATGCAGCATCTCCAAGAAAATCAGGCGTATCGATCTGCTCTTTCAATAACCAAGTATCATTTACAAATTCAAATACTGCAAAATATAGAGCAACGAGTGGATTTGTTGTCCAGTCTAAAAGACGAGTTGGTAATCCATAATGCTGCGCGAGAGCTAGCCAATCCCAATCATTTACTGGCGATGATTCAAGATATGGACGAGCAGCATTCTTGAAGCGTTTAAAAGCTTCACGTTCATTGATAATACTGACTGGATATCTTAAATCAAAATATATTTTCCCATTTTCATACTGCTGAGGTTTACTTGTTATTCGACCAATTTTAGGAATTAATGAATAATCACTACGCCGCTCACCACGGAAGTAATGCCCATCATCGAGAGATACATTCCTTAAAATATTATGAATATCCTCAAAAGAACTAATTTTTTCTTCATCTATCATTAAAATCACACCTCCCCAAAGTAACTTCTCTTATCATTAAGTTTTATGATAAATTAATCTCATCCTATTTTTCTAATAAAAGATATATCATTTTTAAAATATATTCTATTAATTATTCCATATCAGTAAATTATAAATATTAGGCTAAAATATGGCTAGTTTTATTTAAATTAAAACTAGCCATATTAATTTAAAATATTTAATAGAAAAAATTAAATTCTATTTTCTTCCCGTATCTAATGCAGCCTGTTCTATCCAATTAGGGAGATCCATTAACTATTTCCAAACAATTTAAGCAATATTTTTATTAACTTTATTTTCTTCCAACGCTTTTATTATTTTAATTAAGTTCTGCTCTGCATCTAACGCCCAAATAACTACATATCACAGCACAAGCCTGTAACAAGTAGATGTAAATAAAGCGACTCTATTATTCAAATCATCTGTTATCAGAACTTCATAATGCACGAATTTTTTACTACTTCCGACCTTGGTTGCCATTGCAAATAACACCTTATCTTTAGCACTGCTCCTATTTAGAGACATCTGATTACATGAACCAGATCAGATATCTCTGATAAGAGCTAATTTAATATACGCTCAAACCAACATCGACTGCTGAGCAGAGATACCCGCAATTGCGCCTTGCGATGATGCTGCGGTAACTGAAGACATGAGCGGATTAGCGAGATCACCAGCGGCATAGATACCAGGCATACTAGTTTCACGACGCTCATCAACTTTAATTGCTATACCGAAAGGTGTATCGACCGTTTCAAGACCTAATGGTTCGTGTAGGCCTGCGGACGGCTTAGTGTCTGGATGTGCGAATAGAATATCAACCATAACATTTTGGTGGTTATCGAGGCATACCGTTACACCACGCCCTTCGTTGTGGACAATTTCGGTAATCTGGCCTTCTACCACATTTACATTACGGCGTTCGAGATCTGCCAGAATATCAGCAGAAATCTCGTGACCATTGGTGAAGACCGTTAATGTACTCGTCCAATCATGATATAGACGTACATAATTGTGGGACTTTGGACCAGACCAAATGAGTCCCCAATGTTGTTCAGCAACTTCAAAACCGTCACAGTAAGGACAAGGCACGATAGAGGCGCCCCAATTTTCAGCAAAACCAGAAATATCAGGCATCTGGTCGACCACACCATAGCTTAAGATAAGACGACGTGCGCCCATAGTTTTGCCATCGCTCGTAAGGACCGAGAAGTTATCGATAGAACCTGAGATGCTTTCAGCCCGAGCATTGACTAGCTTAATCGTTGGATAGCGTTCTAACTGTCGACGTGCTTCAGCTAAGATTTCCAGCGGTGGCTTATGGTCATGTCCAAGCAAACCATGAGAATGACCAGCGAAGCGATTGCGCGGCAGGCCCGTATCAAGAACAGTAACCTTACGACGAGCACGGCCGAGTTGCAGTGCAGCGGCAAGACCAGCAAAACTGCCGCCTATAATGATGACGTCATCCATAGTGATAGGCTCCTAATTTAAATCAAGAAGTTAGGTAATGCCTGAGGTTCAATACCCTGCTCAGATATTTAGTTTTAACAGGCAATAAATACACTTCTGCATTGCAGAGAAAGTCACCCATCACTGTGCTAACCAACCGAACGTCATTGCGTTAGATATACTAGTAGAGATCTCGTTCTGAAGGATCTCGCTAAGATCTTATCAATTGATTGCACATTTAGGATACTTTATGGTATCGTAATTCAGTAATTAAGATACTGTCAAGGACTATAATTATTGTGAGCGAAAAAAAGAGAAGTCAACGCGGTCGGCCAGTAAATCAAGAATTAGCTAAAACGATAGTTGATACGGCATTTGAACTTTTTGTCGAATTGGGTTTTCAAGCAGCAACATTAGATAAAGTTGCCCAAAAAGCAAAGATATCGAAGCTTAGTATCTATCGGCACTTTGAGAACAAGGAAGCCCTTTTCAGTGCAGCAATATTGGCCCGATGCCAACAGTTTGCACCACAAAATCTTTTTGAAGGAATCCAAGGTTCGGCCGAAGAACAGCTTATGGCAGCAGGTTCATCTTTACTGCGTACATTATTAAGCTCGGATGTTCGCAGTGTCGAGGCTATGATCGTCGCCGACAAAACAAATCAAAAATCATTAAGTAAGCTTCATTACGATGCAGGCCCTACTCATGTCATCGCCCAAATCGAAGCTATGCTATGTCAGTTGCATACAAAAGAGCTTCTGAACGTGCCTAATCCTCATCAATCTGCACGAATGTTTGCCGCGCTTTTTAAAGGATCTGATTTATTAATGATTGCGCGTTTTGATGAAGCGAAAGCAATGGACGATAATGAAATCGAATCCTATTGTCGATCGTCTGTTGAAATGTTCATCGCTGCTCATGGTGGTAGCAACTAGACGAGTTAATAGACTTTGCTTTATCTTACGGCGCAAGTCTGTAACACGTAGATGTAAACAAAGCGACTTTATTATTCAAACCGTCTGTTATCAACACTTCATAATGCGCGAATTTTTTACTACTGCCGACCTTGGTTGCCGTTGCAAATAACACCCTATCTTTTGCACCGCTCATATAGCGAATATCAGCCTGTAGGCCAGTATATGGCGCATCCCCTGCATTACAAGCCATCGCAAAAGCGATATCGGCTAAAGAAAATATGACTCCACCATGCACACCACCCAAGGCATTCATGTGTTCGTCTTTTACATTAAGCTGACAACGCGCTTCATCAAAACTGCGATGCAGCACTTGAACACCCAATAGCTCTGCGAATTGATCAACCGCAGTGGTTTCCATTTTTTGCACAAACGTCTCCCTACTCGTGCGAGTATTCCTTAAATGTTATGAATCTATCTATATTGAAATCGACTGATTAAAAGCCGTTAAACACTATCTTGTTTAATCTGATAGTTTGAAGAACTAAAGTCCTTATAGGTCAAGCGGTCATCTGACTCTGAGGCTAAAGGCTGAACTTCTTGCATTGAATTTAAGCAGCGCTGTGCAAGTTCAATGTATTCTTGCGTGCCTCTGGTTTTCCATTTTTTTTCTTGTTCTGATAAATCACGTGCAACTTTTGCAGGACTACCCATTGCCAATACATTTGCCGGAATAATATCTTTGGTTTTCACCAAGCTATTTGCGCCAATAATAGTGTTTTCACCAATTTCGGCATAGTCCAAAATTACGCTGTTCATGCCGACCAAAACATTTTTTCCAATGCGACAACCATGTAAAGTTGTGCCATGCCCAACGTGCCCCATTTCCTCAACTAAAGTCACGCTTTGCGGAAAGCCATGTACGGTGCAGCTATCTTGTATATTGGCATTTTGCTTAATATGAATACGTCCAAAATCGGCACGCAATGAAGCAAATGGTCCTACATATACACCCGCTTCAATAATCACATCACCAATTAAAACAGCAGTTGGGTGTACAAAAGCCTCTGGGCTGACGACGGGAATAACACCGTCAATACTATAACAAGGCATGATTTAACCTCTCATTTGTCGCCACCAAACCTCCGAAACGGCGCCAATAATGTGCTGTGGCATTTGGCATTGGTCCTTCTGCTGTTGCGGCAACAGACAAGAAGTATTCATCCGCAGGTTCAAATACTTTTTTATAAATATTCATTGATAACGTTCGTGCACTAATCGCAGGCCAGTCAGTTGGCAACAATTCAAGCGGTAATGCAGGGTCTTTCAATAAAATCCGTCGATAGTAATGAATCAGCAAAGTTCGAATTTGAAAGGCCTGAACTGGTTCGAGTTGTTCGTTTTCCTGCATCAGCAACACGCCAATTTCCCTAAAAATATCGAGAAACTGTAAATATCTTTGGCGTAACTCATCGATTGGCCAGTTGGTTCTGAGCATACGCCCGATGGTATCGACCGAATTATTAAAGAGCTGCAATGTTTCGGCTTTAAACACCACCACTTGCTCACTCATATTTAAGTCGACCAACAAGCGTTGCAGTTCAATACGGTTACAACCCGGATAAGCCATTAAGTTTGTCGAAATATTGGCAAATCCTAACCATTCGAGTTCTTTCTTTAACAATGCTTTATTTTCGGTGTCGAGACTAGACATCAGAATAAGATCCCAATAATGGTCCCACTCTTTCATCTGGTCGTTATAAATACGTTGCTCGGCCTGCAAATAAGTCGAACGGCTCGAATCGGTAATTCGGTAAAAACTGGTTCTGCCGATTTTGTCTGAACATAACCAATCATTTTTAACTAAACGAAAAACAGAGGTTCTTACAGCGCGGTCATTAAAACCAAATAGCTCTAATAACTGAATCAGGCTTGCAAGACTAATGTTTCCACCCCGATGAAGTACTGAATCTCCAAAAATTGTCGAAATAAGCGAAGTTCCACTTAAGGTCTCATTCTTTACAACAGAATCAATTATTTGCTGTATTTTTGCACTCATACTCATGTCTTGGCGTTTAGTTTCAGGGTATAGATTCTATACCCTGAATGATCTTGATGTTAAGCAATCTGACGCATATCGATTACCCGCTTTGCCTTACCTTCCGAACGAGGTAAGGTCGCTTCTGTAACAACTTCTACAGTAACGCTAATCCCAATCATGGTTTTAATACGTTTCATCAACTCTTGAGCAAGTTGATTGGCCTGTATAGTACAGTTATGACACATCTCTGTACGAATATGCAAAGTATCCATATGGCCTTTTTTAGTCACCAAAATTTCATAATTTGGAACTAAATGCGGAACTTGCAAAATTTGCTCTTCAATTTGGGTCGGGAAAACGTTCACGCCACGAATAATCAGCATGTCATCACTACGGCCCACAATTTTATCCATTTTACGCATTGCCAGATTTTCACCCGGTAATAAACGGGTCAAATCACGAGTACGGTAACGAATAATCGGTAAGCCTTCTTTGGTAATGGTGGTAAAGACTAGCTCGCCAAGTTCGCCATCTTTGCAGACTTCACCTGTTTCAGGGTTAATAATTTCTGGGTAGAAATGATCTTCCCAAATGGTTAATCCCTCGCCCTCACCTAAGCACTGCATGGCAACACCCGGCCCCATTACCTCAGACAAACCATAAATATCGAGTGCTTTAATATTTAAGCGTTCTTCAATTTCACGGCGAAGTTCGTTGGTCCATGGCTCGGCACCAAAAATACCGACTTTTAAAGACGTATTACGTGCCGTACCAAATTGTTGCTCGAGCTTTTCAATAATGCTCACGCAATACGATGGCGTAACCATAATTGCAGTCGGTTTAAAGTCTTGAATAAGCTGAACTTGCTTTTCAGTTTGCCCGCCAGACATTGGAATAACCGTCGCACCTAAGCGCTCAGCGCCATAATGTGCGCCTAGACCACCTGTAAATAGTCCATAGCCATAAGCCACTTGAACCATATCTTTCGCGGTTAAACCTGCCATGCGTAAGCAACGCGCAACAATGTCTGACCAAGTATTAATATCTTTTTGGGTATAACCCACTACTGTCGGTTTACCCGTTGTGCCCGATGATGCATGTAAACGCACAATTTGCTCTTGCGGTACGGCAAACATGCCAAACGGATAGTTATCTCTTAAATCCTGTTTGGTGGTAAATGGAAACTTTGCCAGATCGTCTAAAGTCACGAAGTCATCAGGATGTACACCCGCTTCATCGAACTTTTTCTTATAGACCGGACTATTTTCATATACAAAAGTCAGGGTTTGTTTTAACCGTTTAGTTTGCAGCTCTCTAAGCTCTGCAAGTGTTAATTGCTCAACATTATCCATTGTAAGGCTGTCCATCGCCTCTCTCCTCATTATGTAATTTTAAAAACCGTCTGAATTAATTTAAGTTTTCCAAAATCAGTGCGACGCCTTGTCCAACACCCACACACATCGTGCAAAGTGCATAGCGTCCACCTCGTTTTTTTAGCTCACGTGTTGCCGTAATCACTAAACGTGTACCGCTCATACCTAACGGATGGCCTAACGCAATTGCACCGCCATTTGGGTTCACGCGTTCATCGTCATCTTTTAAACCAAGTTCACGCATACAAGCCAAAGATTGGGCCGCGAATGCTTCATTCAGCTCAATCACATCCATCTGATCTAGCGTTAAACCTGTTTGCTTTAAAATCTTCTGCACAGCAGGAACAGGACCTATACCCATATATTTGGGTTCAACACCCGCACTTGCAATGCCAATCACACGTGCTAAAGGCTTTAAACCATGTGTATCTGCAAATTCACGGTTGGTAATTAACACACACGCTGCGCCATCATTTACACCAGAGGCATTTCCGGCAGTCACCGAGCCACCTTCTTTTCTAAAAGGCGCTTTTAGTTTTGCGAGTGCTTCAAGTGTCGTTTCACGCGGATGCTCATCGCGGTTCACCACATTCACGTTTTTCTTACGGTCAACAATCTCGACAGGCAAAATCTCGTCGTTAAAGAAACCATTTTGCTGTGCAGCAGCCGTTTTTTGTTGGCTACGCAATGCAAACGCATCTTGGTCTTCACGGCTAATCTGGTATTTTTCAGCTACATTTTCGGCAGTTTCAGGCATGCTGTCGGTGCCGTATTGCGCTTTAAGTTGTTTATTTACAAAGCGCCAGCCAATGGTGGTGTCATAAATTTCAGGGGTACGGCTAAATGCTTCAGTTGGTTTAGCTTGTACAAATGGCGCACGGCTCATTGACTCAACACCACCTGCCAACACGAACTGCGCTTCGCCTGCTTTAATTGAGCGTGCCGCAAGTCCTACCGCATCTAAGCCAGAAGCACACAAGCGATTGACGGTCATCGCCGGTACTGTATCAGGTAAGCCTGCCAAGAGTGTTGCCATACGTGCAACGTTACGGTTGTCTTCACCTGCTTGGTTAGCGCATCCTAAAAACACTTCGTCTACCGTATTCCACGGTAGGTTCGGGTGTTTATCTTTTAAATATTTGATGGGCAATGCAGCTAAATCATCTGCACGTACTGCACTTAAGGCACCTGCATATCGTCCAATTGGGGTACGAATAAAATCGCAAATTAAAACGTCTTCCATGTTGACTCCTGATTATGCAAATTCGGTCATATCACGTGAATATTGAGTAGCAATGTTTTGAGTTTTCGCTACATATTGCTTGAGGTAGATACTCGCGCGATATTTTTCCTCTCCATACAGTGCATATAAGTTATTTAAGGTTTGGAGCACATAAGCACCGCCCATTTGTGTCAACCACTGGTAAGGACCCTTAGGATAATTCACTCCATATTTCATAGCATTATCAATATCTTCCAGACTCGCAACACCATGTAAACTTGCTTCGCAGGCTTCATTAATGAGTAAAGCGATGGTGCGCAAGGTTAACAGTGCCGGATGGTCTTTAATCCACATCACGCTTATACCAAACTGTGCAAAGTAAGCTTCAACTTTAGAGAGGTCACTTGCTTCACAAAGTTGGTTATGACTGAGTACTAAAGCCTCCGCCTGTTCAAAATCATGGTGCCAATCCATTAAAACCACTTTATGGCTTAGGTAATGAATATTGGCTGACTCACCTTGGCTTAAACGTAAGTCGATATCATCAATTTGAAGGATATTGTCGTCACTCGCAGATCCGCTTTTTAAACCTAAACGCGTTAAAAACGCAGGTAACTGAGACCAAGTCCCTTTTAGCTGAATATGGGCATCGACTGGTTTGGCAACCACAGCTTGAGGCTGAAATATCTCGTACTGATTTTTTTCGTTATAGCGATAAAAGCCCTGTTTTGACTTACGGCCCCAAGCTCCTGCATCGACTAATTCTTTTTGAATCAGGCTTGGGCGGTAGCGTGGTTCGTAAAAAAACTCTTGGTAAACGCTTTGCGTTACCGAAAAGTTAACATCTTGCCCAATGAGGTCAGTAAGTTCACACGGCCCCATCGCAAAACCGCCACATTGCTTTAAGGCATAGTCGAGTTGGTCGTAGCTGGTGACTTGTTCTTGCAGTGCTCTAAAGCCTTCTGCATAAAACGGACGAGCAATTCGGTTAACAATAAAACCAGGAGTCGACTTGGTGAGTACCGGAATTTTTTTCCAATTCAGCATCAAGTTTTTTAAAGCCAAACATAAGCTGTTTGGTGTTTTTAAGCCTTGTACAATTTCAACAAGTTTCATGACTGGCGCAGGGTTAAAGAAGTGTAAACCCACTACGCGCTCAGGGTGAGCAATACCCGCCGAAATTGCAGTCACTGAAATTGAAGATGTATTACTTGCAAAAATGGTTTGTGCACTACAAATTTCAGCAAGTTGCTTAAATAAAGACTGTTTAACTTCTTTTTTCTCAACAACCGCTTCAATAACCAAGTCAGCATCACGTAGTGCTTCAACTTGATTGACCACAGTTAAATGCGCTAAAGCTTCATCAGCTTGCTGTTGTGTAAACTTGCTCTTTTCAACCAGCTTTTTAAATGTCTGCTCTAAACCTTGAACGGCTTGTTGCGCTTTTTGAGCGTCCAGATCATATAAAACGGTCGAGTGCCCATTGACGATCGCTAACTGGGCAATGCCGATGCCCATGGTGCCAGAACCAATGACGGCAATTCGGGCACGAGATAAGTCTAAATCTGTCATGCTTAGCGCCCTTTAAAATTTGGTTCACGTTTATTCATAAAGGCTTGTACACCTTCACGATAATCTTCTGAACGACCCGCAATACGCTGTAAATCACGCTCTAACAGCATTTGCTCTTCAAAGTTGTTATTGCTTGATTGATGAATGGCTTTTTTAATGAGAGATAGACCAAAAGTAGGTTGTTTCGCTAAACGCTCCGCCAGTTCAGTCACTCTTGTTTTAAGCTCAGCGTCTTCTACGACATCCCAAATCATGCCCCATTCTTTTGCGGTTTCTGCTGGGAGCTTGTCACCTAACAACGTCAGACCCATCGCACGCGCATGGCCTACAGCACGTGGTAAAAACCATGTACCAGCCGAGTCTGGAACCAAACCTAAACGGCAAAAGGCTTGTACGAAGTTTGCCGATTTTGCTGCAATCACTAAGTCACACGCCAATGCAATATTTGCCCCTGCACCTGCTGCCACGCCATTTACAGCACAAATGACAGGCTTTGGCATATTTACAATCGTTTTAATGAGCGGGTTATAGTAAGTTTCAATGGAATATCCTAAATCTGGAGCTTCAGCATTTGGGTCTACTACACGGTCCCCTAAATCTTGCCCTGCACAAAAGCCACGGCCTTCACCACTAATCACCACACAACGAACATCCGGATTTTTGGTCCACTGGTTTAAAACCTCAGCCACTTCACGATGCATATCAACGTTAAAGCTATTCAGTGCTTTTGGGCGGTTAAATGTCAGGTAGCCAACACCATTTTTTTCTTCAGCAATAATATTTTGATAGTCCATCACTCACCTCTAAACACTGGCTTTCTTTTCTCAAAGAAAGCATTAATCCCTTCGTTTCGATCTTTTGTAGCCGCCAGCCAGACAAAGTTTTGACGTTCAAACTTGAGTCCCTGACTTAATGTTGTTTCATGAATACTTTTAATTGATTGTTTAATTACGCGAATCGCTAAAGGCGCTTGTTTGGCAATTTTGGCTGCAAGTTGAACCGCATATTCAACGGTTAATTCGGTCGGAACCACTTGACTGCAAATGCCATGTTGCTCGGCTTGTTTTGCCGAAATCATCTCACCTGTCATACTCCAGCGCATGGTAAGTTGTTGCCCAACCAAGCGTGCTAAACGCTGTGTTCCGCCTGCACCCGGCAACATACCAAGGCCAATTTCAGGTAAAGCAAAACGGGCATTTTCACCGCAAATCACCATATCTGAATGCAAAACCAACTCAAACCCAGCGCCTAAGGCATAGCCATTGACTGCACTAATCAGTGGCTTACTAAACGCATCAATTTTTTGCCAAAGCTTCGGGCGAATATCGAGTTGCAAAGACACGGCGTCCATTGCTGCCAACTCGCTAAGATCTGCTCCAGCTGCAAAACACTGAGCGTTACCCGTTAAAACTACTGCTTTGACTTGAGCATTATGTTCAGCTTCTTCGAGCAACTCGCACAAACACTGCAATGTTGTATTGTTTAAAGCATTTCTTTTTTCTGGACGGTTTAGGGTTAATAACAAAACACCGTCAGCAGCTGTACTGGCTTTGATCAACTCTTGCATGGCGGCCTCTATTCATCAAAACTCAAGCGAACATTTGAGCCTTTTGGCAAGGTCTGACAGCTCAGCACATAGCCCTTTTCAACTTCATCTTCTTCAAGACTATAGTTAAGGAACATGTCGACTTCGCCTGAAAGCACCTTACAGCGACAGGTCGCACACACCCCACCTTTACATGCATACGGTAAGTCAGCACCTGCACGTAAAGCCGCATCAAGAATACTTTCATCATCTTGAGCCACAGAAACAATCAGTTCACGGCCATCTAAAATAATGTTTACTTTTTCTTCTTTACGGTTTGCATCCGTTTCAACACTACGTTTACGCGCTTGGCCTGTATGGAAACGTTCGGTGTGAATGCGCTCTTTGGCAATACCAAAGTTCGGCAAAGTGCTTTCTACAGCATTCATCATTTCGTCTGGACCACAGGCAAATACATGGTCAAAACTCGTTTCAAGCACTTCAAAATCAAAAAGCTGTTTTAGCTTTTCTTCATCAATACGACCATTCATCAGCTCACTATCGTTGAACTCACGAGAAAAAATATTGATGAGTTGAAAGCGTTCTTTAAACTGATCTTTCAAATCCATAATTTGCTCGGCAAACATGGTTTGTTTCCATGAGCGGTTGCCATAGAGCAAGGTAAATTTAGCTTCAGGTTGTTCAAATAAAACTTGCTTAACAATCGATAAAATTGGGGTAATACCACTGCCCGCAGCAACGCCTAAATAGTTTTGTCCGCCCATCTTGGCTGCTTTTTGAAAAAACACGCCTTGTGGTGGCATCACGTCAAGCACATCGCCCACTTTCAAATGGTCATTTGCCCAGTTTGAAAATTGACCCTGATCAATTTTTTTAACCGCAATACTGATGTCTTCTTTGCCCGCATAGCTACAAATTGAATAACAACGGCGGATTTCACCCGCTTCGGTTAAATGGCGAATGGTTAGATGTTGCCCCGGTTGAAAATGAAATTGTTCTTGTTGTTCAGGTACAACGTCAAATGCAATACAAATTGCCTGATCGGTTTGCGGCGTAATACTTTTTACTTTTAATGGTACAAATTGGCTCATGGCTGATTTCCTTATCTAAAGACTTAAATACATTTGAAGTAATCAAAAGGCTCAAGACAGTCCTGACATTTATAAAGTGCTTTACAGGCGGTAGAACTAAACTCTGTTAACAGTCGGGTATGTCGGCTTTTGCAACGTGGGCACTCGACACCATCATTTAAATGAACGTGAGTTCCACACTGATGCGCCAACCCTTCAGGTGGTGCAATGCCATAAACTTGCAGTTTCTTTTTACCCGCATCAGACATCCAGTCCGTGGTCCATGCTTCTGACAAATCGACCATGACTTTGACCGGTGTCAAAGCTTCTGCGGTAAATGCCTCAACAATTTGTGCTTTGAGCATATCTGTTGCCGGGCAACCGCTATATGTCGGAGTTAGACGAACAATAATTTCTTGTTGATCGTTAATCTCTACACCGCGAATCATGCCCAAATCGACAACCGATAAAACCGGAATTTCAGGGTCACTTACCGTTTGTAGAACGTCCCAACATTGGTCGATGCAATGACGAATCATTTGCATGGCTCACCTCCTTGTCTTACCAGGTCATTCCCGGATAAGTTCTTTGAATACATTGCATTTCAGCCAACAAATAACCCAAATGCTCGGTATGCAATCCTTGTTTGGCACCACGGCGATAAGCACCGTTCACAGCAACATTTAATTCAAAACGCTTAAGCTCATCTGCAATGGTTTGGTTCCATTGTTCTTTTTCATTTGAAAAATCTGGAATCACACCTTCTGCAACTAGTGCTTTTTCATCTGCATTAAGTTCAAATAACTCAGCGGTAAAGCGCCATAAATTATTTAAACCGTCTTGCACACGTTGATGTGCTTCATCTGTGCTTAAACTTAAACGTTCCATCCAGCTTGTCGAAAAGCGGATGTGATACTTCACTTCTTTTAAAGATTTCACAGCAAGCGCGCTTAATTCAGGAAGTGAGCTTTGCGCTAAAGCCGTAAATAAATGAAGATGGTAATGGTCCATCAACCACTGGCGTACAATCGTTTGTGCAAAGTCACCATTGGGTTGTTCGCACAACAAGAGGTTTAAAAACTCACGTTCTGTACGGAAATACGCAAGTTGGTCTTCATCACGCTTAGCTTCATCATATTGACCAGCTAAAGTCAGAAAGTTTCTTGCTTGACCTAACAAGTCCAGACCGATATTGGCTAAAGCAATATCAATTTCAAGCTCAGGTGCATGCCCGCACCATTCAGCCAAGCGCTGAGATAAAACCAGTTGACTATCGCCAATATGTAATAAGAATTTAGATAAAACTGAATGATTCATGTGTCATCTCCCTTACATATGCTCAATGCCGTCTGGGATATGGTAAAAAGTCGGATGACGATAAACCTTGTCTAGAGAAGGATCGAAAAATTCTGCTTTTTCATCTGGCTGTGATGACTTAATCAGTTCAGAACGAACCACCCAAATGCTAATTCCTTCATTGCGGCGTGTATAAACATCACGAGCATGTTGCAATGCGATTTCATCATCAGGTGCTCTTAAGCTGCCAACATGACGGTGGCTTAAGCCTTGTTTACTACGTACAAATACTTCGTAGAGCGACCAGTTGTTTTTATCTTCCATTTTGATTTCCTCAAATTTTTCCATAAATCTTGTTAAGCCACTTTGTTCGCTTCAAGCTGCTGTTTTTTCGCGTAGACCACTGCTGCATCACGAACCCATTTGCCGTTTTCCCATGCTTTACGGCGTGCTTCGATACGCTCGTGATTACATGGTCCACGTCCGGCAATTACTTCATTAAATTCGTGCCAGTCAATCTCGCCAAACTCATAGTGGCCTGTTTCTTCGTTGAACTTTAAATCTGGGTCCGGTACTTCCAAGCCAAGTTGCAACACTTGCGGTACGGTGTTATCGACAAACTTTTGACGTAATTCATCGTTACTAAAGCGTTTGATTTTCCACGCCATGCTTTGTGCGCTGTTTGGAGAGTGCTCATCACTTGGACCAAACATCATCAGTGCTGGCCACCAGTAGCGATTTACCGCATCTTGTGCCATCTGTTTTTGTTCCGGTGTACCGTTTGCCAAAGCCATCATGGCTTCAAAACCTTGGCGTTGGTGGAAACTTTCTTCTTTACAAATACGTACCATCGCACGTGCATATGGCCCATATGAAGTACGGCAAAGCGCAACTTGGTTCACAATGGCTGCCCCATCGACAAGCCAACCAATTGCAGCGACATCTGCCCAAGTCAAAGTTGGATAGTTAAAGATTGATGAGTATTTCATTTTCCCATTAATCAACTTTTCCATCATGTCGTCACGGTCAGCACCTAAAGTTTCTGCCGCACTGTACAAATACAAACCATGACCCGCTTCATCTTGTACTTTCGCGAGCAAAACCGCTTTACGTTTTAAAGTCGGCGCACGCGTAATCCAGTTTCCTTCAGGCAACATACCTACAATTTCAGAATGCCCATGTTGCCCGATTTGACGAATCAATGTTTTGCGGTAGGCATCAGGCATTTGATCCTTAGCCTCGATCGTAATTTCATTGGCAATATTTTGTTCAAATTTCTGGTAGTTGTTTTCCATTCTTTCATTCCCTGTAGGTATCACCCTTGAATCTATTTTTCGATACACTAAAAACAAAGTCAATCACTTTTTTAGTATCAAATTAAATCACCAACGGTAAAACACATCAAATTATTGAAATTATTAAACTTAAACCAATTGTAAAAAACCTTTTTACTTTTATAAATCAAAATAAAGTTGACTTTTAGACAAATTAATCTGAAATTATGAATCATATTTTCACAATTTTTATAATTGATGTATCACATAAAAAAGGAGTTTGGTCATGCTTGAACAAGCACACCTAGAAGGAACCTCAACTGACACAGATTTTCAGCAATCTGGGCATCAACTGCCTCATCTTGCTTCTTATGTCTATGGAACATGGCATTCGTCTGACGAAGAACTACGCCCTGTTTACCATGCCATTACAGGTGAATCGATTTATGCCGTAAGTAGTCATGGCATTGATATGAAACGTGTTGTTCAATATGCCAAACAAAATGGTTCAGAACTGGCTAACTGGACGTTTCACCAACGTGCCAATGCGTTAAAACAAATTGCCCAACATTTACTTGAGCATAAGGAAGACTTCTACAAACTTGCTTATGCAACGGGTGCGACTCGTAAAGATGCATGGATTGATATTGAAGGTGGGATCCAGACATTATTTGCTTATTCAAGTCTGGTTCGCCGTGAACTCAATGATGAAAAAATTATTACTGAAGACAGCTGGATTCAATTATCTAAAAATGGAACTTTTGGTGCTAAACACATTTTAAGTCCTAAAGCGGGTGTTGCCGTTCACATCAACGCATTTAACTTCCCAATTTGGGGAATGCTTGAAAAGATTGCACCGACTCTACTTGCAGGCGTGCCATGTATTGTGAAACCAGCAACCGATGGTGCTCAATTAACTCAAGCAGTTGTAAAAGCCATTGAAGAAACACATGTCTTACCAAAAGGCGCACTACAACTCATTTGCGGTCAGACCTATGATCTGTTAGAACAGTTAGGTCCACAAGACTGTGTCACGTTTACGGGTTCTGCTTACACAGGTCAAAAACTACGTAACCACCCTCACCTCAATAAATATTCGATTCCATTTAGTATGGAAGCTGACTCGGTAAACAGTGCAATTTTAAGCCCTGAAGCAAATGAAGAAACTGTCGATTTATTTGTGCGTGAAGTCTTCCGTGAAATGACCACAAAAGCAGGTCAAAAATGTACTGCAATTCGTCGTGCATTTGTTCCTGAAAATTTGTTAGCAAAAGTGCAAGAAAAGCTAACTGCCAAACTTGCTAAAGTTGTGGTGGGCGACCCTCAAAAAGAAGAAACCACCATGGGTGCTTTAGCGAGCATAAAACAAAAACATGACGTTGCAGAAAAAGTTGCCGAACTCAGCAAAGATGCAAAAATTGTTTTTGGTGGCAACGATAGCTTTACATTTAATGCAGATCATCCTGAAAAAGGTGCTTTTTTCGCTCCAACTTTATTGGTGTGCGAACAGCCTTTACAAGCAACGAATGTTCATACCACAGAAGCGTTCGGTCCGGTATGTACGCTCATGCCATATCAAAACATTGAAGAACTAGCTGATCTTGTGTCACGTGGTGAAGGTAGCCTAGTGGCTTCTGTCGTTAAAAATAACGATGAGAATATTGAGCAGATTATTCAAAAAATTGCGCCTTGGCATGGCCGTGTGCATGTACTCGATGCAGAGTCTGCAAAAGAAAGTACAGGTCATGGTTCACCACTTCCACATTTAGTACACGGCGGCCCTGGCCGTGCAGGTGGCGGTGAAGAGTTAGGTGGTATTCGTGCCGTTAAACATTATATGCAGCGTACTGCAATTCAAGGCTCTCCAAATAGCCTGACGCAAATTACCCACTCATGGACTGCTGGCTCAAAAGTTAATGAGGACCGTGTACATCCATTTAAAAAGTCTTTTGATGAGTTAATGATTGGTGAACGCCTATTAACAGCACGCCGTACAGTCACCGAAGCAGATATTGTCAATTTTGCTTGTTTAAGCGGTGACTACTTCTACGCACATACTGACAAAATCGCAGCGGCCGAGTCTTTCTTTGGAGAGCGTGTGGCACACGGTTACTTCATTGTGTCTGCTGCAGCAGGTCTATTTGTAGATGCAGCACAAGGTCCTGTGATTGCCAACTACGGTATGGACAATTTACGTTTTGTTGAACCGGTTAAAATCGGTGACTCGATTCAGGTTGAACTGACCTGTAAGCAAAAAACACCTAAACCACAAAAAGACCCGTCTCAACCTGCGCATGGCGTTGTGGTATGGGATATTAAAGTCAAAAACCAACGCGGGGAACTTGTTGCAACTTACGACATTTTAACCTTAGTTGCTCGTGAGGCTTAATGTTTAAAAAGAGATGGGGTCACCTCGGCCCCATCTCTTTTTTTAGCACTCAATTGCGTTAACAGCGAGACCACCTTTTGAAGTCTCTTTATATTTCTCAGACATATCTTTACCTGTTTCCTTCATAGTCTGAATGACTTTATCTAGTGTGACAAAGTGTTCATCGTCATCATGAAGAGCCATTTGGGCTGCATTAATGGCTTTTACGGCTGCAATTGCATTTCGTTCAATACAAGGCACCTGAACCAAACCACCAATCGGGTCACATGTTAAACCCAAGTTATGTTCAAGCCCAATTTCAGCCGCATGTTCCACCTGTTCAGGCGATGCTCCTAAAATCTCGGCTAACCCTGCCGAAGCCATTGCACATGCTGAGCCGACTTCGCCCTGACACCCTACCTCTGCACCAGAAATAGAAGCATTAAGTTTACATAAAATGCCGACGGCTGCCGCACTTAGAAAAAAGCGAACTACTTTGTCTTCGGAAAAGTCTTTAGAAAAAGTTACGTAGTAATATAAAACTGCCGGAATAATCCCTGCGGCCCCATTT
This sequence comes from Acinetobacter sp. ABJ_C1_1, assembly GCF_044684115.1. Classification (NCBI taxonomy): domain Bacteria; kingdom Pseudomonadati; phylum Pseudomonadota; class Gammaproteobacteria; order Moraxellales; family Moraxellaceae; genus Acinetobacter; species Acinetobacter sp. ABJ_C1_1. The sequence continues at coordinate 19,258 of NZ_JBITPU010000007.1, forward strand.
GTGGGTGCCGTCACCACTCGACCGCCAGCAGCATTTTCTTCATTTACCGCTAAGGCAAATAAATTGACCCATTCCATCGCATGGAAAGTCGTCACAATCAGGTTTGAGTTTTTCTTATTTAATAACTTGTCGTGAATTTTTTTAGCCCGACGTTTTACGTTTAATCCGCCCGGTAATATTCCTTCATTAATTAATCCATTGTGAATACATTGCTGCATCACTTTCCAGATTTCCATAATCTTGCTGCGAATCTCAGTTTCACTACGCCAGCTTTTTTCATTTTCAAGCATTAACTCACTCACCGATAAATGATGAGTCTTACATAAGCTTAAAAGTTCAGCCGCACTGTGAAATGGATATGGAACTTTAACGTCGTTGGTTTCAGTTTGGGTGTGTGCTAATTGTCTTTGGCTAACAATAAAGCCACCACCAACCGAATAGTAAGTTTCTGCATATAAAATTTCTTGAGCCTCATTATAGGCAATTAACTCCATTGCATTGGGGTGATAAGGCAAAGATTCATCTAAAAAAAGCACATCATGCTTATAGTCAAAAGAAATAGTCTTTTGCTGATTAAGCTGGATGGATTTATTTTCAAGAACATCTTCAATCAAGCTTGTACTTACTTGGGTATCGATATGTTCAGGGTCAAAACCCATTAAACCTAACAGAACCGCCTTGTCTGTCGCATGACCGACACCAGTTGCCGACAGCGAACCATATAAATTCACCTGAACTTTAACCGTTGCTTGTAAATCGTTTTGCTTCAATAAATCATCCACAAAACTGTATGCCGCTCGCATGGGTCCAACTGTATGGGAGCTAGATGGACCGATGCCAATTTTAAAAAGATCAAATACACTAATAAACACTGGGTCCTACCTTAGATTCATTATTATTCGTATGTTCGTCATTATTGTGTCCTTGCGGATAGCTCTAAAATTATCATTAAGCCAAGCACAAATCACGAATAACTCTTGGGTAGTCGCACAAAAAGACAACGGTTGAACAATGGCCCTAAGCTCATGAGTCCATAGTCATAAATTTTAAGACTTCTATTTTTTAGTAGATGTTTAAAATGATTCTTAAATTAATTTAGTACATCAGCTCGTATAAATAACAAACAGAAAATATTAGCCATTAGTCGCACATCCCTATTTCTGCTCATTTTTACTGGTAAAGTGCTTTACATGGTTTGATACAACCTACTTAACTCAGATGCATAATTCACCTGTTCTTGCATCTGAAGTTTTTCTGCCTCTAGTCCGCTAGGGGCTTTTTTTTTGTGTAAGTGAAATAAAATAATAAAAGCCCATCTTTTGACAGGCTTTCTTGTTCGGTCTTAAATCAATTTTTAATTAAAAAATTAACCACAGTTCGCGTTGGTAATTTTTTTAGTCGATGGATCAATGGTAACAGTGACACGGTTTGTACGATAATCCATTGTCATTGGCTGACCTGGAGCGACTCTACGTACAATTTCTGACTTGGTTTTTTGTTTGATTTGGTCATCAGTTAAGCCAGACTGACCAACTAATTTTTGAGCTTCTTCAGCTACACAGTTAGCTTGGTTATCGCGGAATAATTTCCACTCTTCGACCACTTGACCATTTGGCAAATGACAATACCCAACCTGACCATTTGCTTCATTTCTAATTTCTAATTTTCCACCTTGCTCAACACAATATTTGCTTGCTGGATTTGGTGAACCAATTTTTGGTGGAGTTGACTCTTTATGTTGTACTGCTGAGCAAGCCGTTAACGAAACAAGCGCTAATCCAAGAAAGATAGTTTTTTTCATAAATTTTACTTCTTACTAAAAAAGCTAAAGATATCAAAAAAACTCATGTTTTATATGCGTTGTTTACAATAAAAAACCTTCATAGAGAGTAACTTACAAAATAATGAATTATTCCAAGCGGTAAATTATGATGAACAAGATCAAGCAACAGATGTATGAGCTACGACCTTTCTAAAATACGTGCTCCAACGCCTTCTTGTCCCAATACATCATCTGGGTTTCTTAAAGGACATTGTTCTAATGACAAGCATCCACAGCCAATACACCAATCCATCTCATCTCGCAGCCGCGTAAGCTTTTGAATACGATCATCCAAATTTTTCCGCCAGTCGAGAGATAACTCTTTCCATTGCTGCGCAGTTAATTTAGATCCCATTGGGTACTTGCTTAAAGCTTGTTTAATTTCCTCTAATGGAATACCAACCTTTTGCGCAATTTTAATGATCGCAATATAACGCAGCACAACTAAAGTAAAACGACGTTGGTTACCATTGGTTCTTATACTTTTAATTAAACCTTTGGATTCATAAAAATGAAGCGTTGAAACTGCAACACCACTACGTTTTGCAACCTCACCTACAGTCAACAAACGGCTTTGATTCGTTTCAGTCATTTCTATTAACCATAACTTTTGTTGAGGTTTTATAAAAGGATGCTTAAACTTTGTCAAATGAAGAGCTAAATTTAACAATTCAACAGCTCACACTATTTATAGAAATTTTAAACAATGAGAAGAATTAAAAATATGATCCCACAAAATGTATAAAAAATAATCAAACCACTTAAATTAATACTGCATTTCAGATTTCATAAACAAAATACTAGGGTCTAGTTTCACAGCCACAAATCCAAAACATATTGTAAACAAACGGCATGGGCGCACCAAGTGGATAGACTTTAGCCTCTTCTATTTTATATGTCTTTTTTCTTGATTCGATATGTAAAATATTATCGCAGCGCGCGATCACTGTTCCTTTTTTATATAGTTTTTTTCTTTCATTTTTTGCGTCGAATTTATACACCAAAAAGTAAACTTTTTCCCCTACCTCTATCTTTGAATGATTAACCATAATGTAACCATTACAATACTTACATTGCCAATCGTCCATATCTTAAAATATCACATACTCAAATTAAAAAAGTAGAATAACTGTTTTAGTATAAATTTAATAAAAATATAAATCTAAAAAAATATTTAAATTTAAAAAATAATACTTATTTGTGACATCTATCACACTAATCCAAGATCAAAATATAAAAAATAAATATATAAAAGACAAATAGTTACAAAACCATAAAACCATCACCCTTTTCTATCTAATTGAGCTTTTTGACACATCAAATTAACTTTTATAATATTGCATAAATATAATGTGTTTATTATTTCATAAAATAAAAATATAGATTAATTTATATCTGAGTTAATATAATAAAATTAATAATTAAATATTTTCATCTTAAATTGAAAAAAATTCATTTCAATATTGATTTAAACAACTTAAAATACATAAAAATATATCTTAATTTTCTATGATGACTACTCAAAGACAAAAACTTGAACTGCCATTAGGACATAATAAATTATTACTCCATTCATGTTGTGCTCCCTGCTCTGGAGAAGTAATGGAGGCATTAATTGAGTCCAATATAAACTTTTCTATATTCTTTTATAATCCCAATATCCATCCAGTGAAAGAATATCTCATTCGCAAAGAGGAAAATATCCGCTTTGCTGAAAAACATAATATTCCATTTATTGATGCAGATTACGACACAGACAATTGGTTTGCCCGTGCGAAAGGTATGGAAAATGAACCTGAACGTGGTATTCGCTGTACCATGTGTTTTGATATGCGTTTTGAACGTACTGCTTTATATGCTTATGAACATGGGTTTAGTTTAATCAGTAGTTCTTTAGGAATTTCACGATGGAAAAATATGGCTCAAATCAACGATTGCGGGATTCGTGCTGCTGCACACTATCCTGAAATCCAGTACTGGGACTATAACTGGCGTAAAAATGGTGGCTCTAGCCGTATGATCGAAATTAGTAAACGTGAAGAATTTTATCAGCAAGAATATTGTGGTTGTGTATATTCTTTACGTGATACAAATCGCTGGCGCATGAGTAATGGCCGAGATCGAATTAAACTTGGTGTTAAATTTTATAGTAATGCTATGGAAGAAGATTAAAAAATCCCTATAGCTATTTAAAAATAAATATTTAATTATATTTATTTCGTTTTCTAATTTTTTAACCTTAAATAAAAAGAGCCACATCTGGAGAATGTGGCTAAAAGGTGTACTTAGACGAGCTTTGATGTTTTTAGAATAATTAAGCTAGCTTAAAATAATATTAATAAATTTTTAAATTTAAAATATTTTTTAACTTTAATTAATTTTCATAAAACTATTAAATTCCACTAAATATTTTACACGATACATTAAAAATAAAATTAGCCTATATTGCATATATAAGACTGAAAAATTTAACTATTTACTTTTTGAGGCTAAAAGCGAGTTTCTTAATATTTTCTATAATTTCCTCAGGTTGATGGGCAGCATAGCCTAACAAAACAGCAGCTTTTTTCGGCGCAAGTTGACAATATCGAGCCAAAGGCTGAATCGCTAAATCCAAAGCCGAACAATGAGCAATAAACTTTTGCTCAGTCCATGCGCCTTTTAACCAGCATATAAGATGAATGCCTGAGTCTGTGGGCTGAACATCAAGTATGTCTGAAAGGTGCTCATTAATCGCTTTAATTAATACCTGCTGACGCTCATAGCATGCTTTGCGCACTTTACGCACATGCCTAGCATAGTGACCTTGTTCTATAAATAGAGCTAAAGCAACCTGTTCTAAGTATGAATTTCGCACGTCTGTATAGTATTTAGCAGCACTAAAGGTTTCGATTAATGCTTCAGGTACCACCATGAACCCTAAGCGAAATTCAGGAAACATCATCTTGGTAAAAGTACCAGAGTAAATAACACGTTGCTGTTGATCTAAGCCTTGTAGAGCTTGGATAGGGTGAGTGCCATAGCGAAATTCACTATTATAATCATCTTCAAAAATCCATTTTTCCTCTTTGTTCGCCCAATCTAATAAAGCAAAACGGCGAGCCAAACTCAAAGTTCCACCTAAAGGAAACTGATGCGAAGGTGCGGTATAAACAAGTTTGCTTTTTAAATAATGATTAGTAATGTGTGCGATTTGCATGCCCTCTTCATCACTCTCGATTAAATTGACCTGAGCTCCAAAACTTCGAAAAATATTAAAGGCTGCATCATATCCCGGCTCATCTAGGCACACTTCATCATTTGCTTGAAGTAACGCATAGGCAGTCAAATGAATAGCCTGCTGAGTCCCGTTTACAATAATGATTTGCTGTTCATTACAGTTCAGCCCTCGGGTTGACCGAACATATTCGCAAATCGCCTGACGCAGTGGTAAATAACCACGCGGGTCGTGAAACTGACCTAGTTGATAATAAGATTGTCGCCAAGCTTGAGTTAATAGTTTTCCCCAAAGCTGATGAGGGAATAAATCTACGCAGCCTACCCCTACATGGAACATTTTTTTCTTTTGGCTTGACCATGACTGCTCTCGCCATGAAGCCAATAATGCTTCTATATTCGGATTTATATTTAAGGCATGAGGTTTACTTGTAGTCGCTTTTTTGGGACTTTCTTGGATATGTATGAGTTGATCTGGTACAACTTCAGCAACGTAAGTCCCTGAACTCGGTTTAGTAAATAAATATCCTTCATCGAGCAAACGTTCAAGAGCCGCCAATACGGAATTTCGTGAAATCGACATCATCTCTGCTAAAGCACGGCTTGAGGGTAATTTTGTTCCAGCGGTGAGTCTTCCATCTAAAATAGCATCACGTAAAGCTGAATATAGCCCATCTTTAATCTGGCCTTTTGGCAAAATCAAATGAGGAAAAGGCGCAGAAATTGGAACAGCCATAACAAAACTGGTACTGTAAAAAATATAAAAAGTGTACCTTATAAAAATACCACTTTCAAAACTACACTTTAGTTCTCAATTTTCCATTACTTTAAAAATAGAGTGTACTTTTTATGCAAAATCAAGATATTCAAATTGTCCCTGTTCAGCCACAAGACTATGCACAATGGGAAAAATATTGGCTTGCCTATCAAAATTTTTACCAAGTTAGTTTGCCTCCGCATGTTACAAAAATAACTTGGGATCGTTTTTTCGATGCAAAAGAACCTATGTATTGTGCTGTTGCTAAACAAGATGAACATATTTTAGGAATTGTGCATTATGTTATTCATCGTTCAACATGGGCAGAGAATAATTACTGCTATTTAGAAGACCTTTATGTTTCACCTGAAGCCCGTGGACAACACATTGGTAAGCAACTTATCGAATATGTTCAGAAACAAGCCATTGAACAAAACTGCAACCGTTTATACTGGCATACACAAGAGACCAATCATACAGCTCAAAAACTCTATGACTGGATTGCACAAAAACCAGGTGTTATTGAATACCGTATGTCTTTAACCTAAAAAAGTAAAAACACCAAAAGCTTTAATTCTTTTGGTGTTTTATTTTTAACCCTAGAATAGTAATTATTTACTTCTTGCTGCGAATAAGCTTACTTACCTTGTCATTCACAGTTAAACATTGGTTAAATGCTGCGAAACGTTTGAGCTCTTGATCTAACTCGAAAAAGAAATGCTCTTTATCTTTCACTATTTTTTCTAAATGTAAGCTAATTACCTCTAACTCTTTCACACTCCGGTGTGCTTTACAGTCGATTCGGCCGACCAACTCATCTTGATAAAGAATAGGTAAACAAAAATAACCATATACCCGTTTGGCTGCTGGCACATAGCATTCGATTCGATAATCAAACTCAAATAAAGAAGTTAAGCGGTCACGATGAATAAGCGAGTTATCAAAAGGCGAAAGTATTTTTAAACCAAAATCAGTCTCCACTTTTTGTTCTGTTGCAGCTACATCCACATATAAAGTTTGGCCGTCGGCAAGTTTCACCGCTGATACAACACCAGCATCAACCTGCTCTTTTAGCACAATACGCATAGTTTCTTTTAAATCATTTTTCTTTAAATGAACTAATTGCTTCCATGTGAAAGCCCCATGTGCTCGAAGCGTGTTATTAAATAAATACTGCGCATATTCGTAAAGCGTTGGTATTCTTAAATCAATATTTTCAGGCAAGCAACGCTCAGTCAAATCATAGACTTTTTCCATGCCGTTACGCTCACAAATCATCAGATCACCCTGCATATATAACTGCTCAAAAGCACGGCGACCCGGACCTGTATTCCACCAATTCCCTAAACTTTTTTTATTTTTCTTGTCGATATCACGTAGTCGAATTTTACCTTCGGCACGAACACGCGCCAATATTTCATTCATCAGGTGTTGATCACCTCTATTAAAATATCGGCTTTCCCCATTCTTAACCGACATCATGGCAGGTAAAGCATAGCGATAATCTTTCATAGGAAGATAAGACGCCGCATGGTACCAATATTCAAAAATCTGACGTTCACGAACCAAACTGTTTAAATGACTTAAATCGTACTCAGGCACTCGGCTCCACAATATATGGTGATGAGCACGTTCAACGACAGAGATGGTATCAATCTGCACATATCCTAAATGTTCAATCGCTTGTAAAGTTCCATCTACCCCTGTCGCAAATGGACTATTTTTTCCTAAGCCTTGTTTAAGTAAGGCAATTTTTTTCAAAGAAGACGTCATAAAAATCAAATATTGTTGTATTCATTTAAAATCTAAAAATTTAAGTATCATCCTATCATTATTCCTTAATGTTCTTTGCATGCAAATCGTATTTCTTTAGATAGGTCATATTCTCAAATCACATCATATTTTATAGGCGAATTTTGCGATAACTTTTAGGTGCCAGCCTTACCACTAAAGCCATCACGAGCATCACACAACATAAATGAAAAATCCATCCCGCTTTATAAGCACCCGTAAAATCATGTAATGCCGCTACGAACCAAGGTGGTATTGCCGCAAGTAAAAAACCACCACCTTGCATGAGTGCAGATAAAGCCCCTGCATTGCTAGGCTCTTCAAAATGGTCAAGCGCAACAATGAGTGTTAAAGCAAAACAGCCTCCCAAGCCAACGCCTAAACAAATTGCCCATAAAATAGAGGCAAGTTCAGGCACAAATGCAAGTCCAGAAAACCCAGCAAATTGCATGAATAGAGTAAACCATAGCCATGGACGACGATCTTTATAGTCTCTAGCTAAAATAGGCAAAATTAGTGCCGATGCTGCTTGGCTTAAAGCAAGTAAAGCGAGCAATTTTCCACTTTGTCCACTACTCCAACCATGATCTTGAAATGAAGGTGCTAACCAAGCAACAACCGAGGAATAACCACCATTAACGAGCCCAAAACACAGCATTAATAACCATGTTCTAGGTTTCTTAAGCAGCCTCTTGACAGGTGCTGGAGGTGCATTTGAAATTACGATAGAGGGTAAAAAAATAAATGTTGAGATTAATGCCAATACAGCTGGTATAGCAAAGAAAGCCAGTCCAACAGACCATAACCCCGTTATATTGGAGACCACAGGCGCTAACCATGCTCCTAGTGCACCACCGCCCATAAGCATGGCTGAATAAAGGCCCATCATCGGTCCAATATATTGGCTGAACTCTCTTTTGATAATGCCAGGAAAAGCTGCTTGTATCAGCGCGACGCCTAAACCAATCACGACTGCACTGGTAATTAAACCCTCAGCAGTAGGAAATAAAAATCTTAGTCCGCATCCAATACAAATAGTCAGTAAGGAGCCCAAAACAACGCTACGTTCCCCAACCACGCTCTGTACGATTGGACCAACAAAGGCAATAACGCCCATCAACATCATGGGTAATAAAGTGAGTAAAGCTATTCCTTGTAGACTTAATCCAGTTCCTGCCCGAATACTGGAGACTAATGGACCAATACTCGTCATAAAAGGTCTTAAATTAAGTCCAACCAAAGCGACTGTTACGATGAGCATGGGCCTAGCCAAGAAAGCTCCAGACTGCTTCATTACTCTGAGCCTGACTTATTGGTTTGATAATTTTGCCAAAGTACATAAAGATCGGTACGATCTTCAAATCGAACGGGTACATATTCAATTTTCATAGTCTGCTCAGCAAATGGTTTTGCAAGATCAGCATATATTTCAGCTGTAGATAAACCAAAGGGTGTTCCGTCTTCATTAGAATACGCATAGTGAACTGCTTTGATACCTGCTAAACGCATTGCAGCCATACACATTGGGCATGGATGTCCACTTGCATACACAGAGCAGCCTTCTAAGTTTGCAGATCCTAAAACTTGACTAGCTGCACGAATTGCAAGTAATTCAGCATGAGCCGTTGGATCATTGGTTATCAAAATTTGATTTACACCCGAAGCAATCACTTGGCCATCTTTTACAATCACTGCGCCAAATGGCCTGCCACCCTTTTCAATATTGTGATAAGCAAGTTCAATGGCTTGGCGTAAAAACATTTGATTTTCTTTCATCCGTTATCCTCAACCTAGTTTGCGCCTGCTAAAAGAAGTAACTTTTTCAATTTCACGGTATTCGCTTCAACATGCATGCTGTAGCAACGATCAGATTGATCCATATAAGAAATTTACTTATGAAAAACTCTAAGTAAACTTTAAGAGCAGAACAATTTGTAACTAGAATAAGTGCCCTTAAAAGTATTTGGAAATTAAATTATTTAATCGATTGTATTAAGATTATAAATACTTAAGCATTCCGTTCTTTGCCTAGTTGGTGATAATTCTTATGTTTGACCCTCGTCTTCTTCGTGCATTTGTGACTATTTTCGAAAGTGGCAGTTTTACAGCCGCTGCTGATAAGTTACACCTGACACAATCAACGATTAGTCAGCAGTTGGCACGTCTTGAAGAATCTGTTGGCCATTCACTTATTGATCGAACATCACGACCTTTACAATTGACTGCCTCAGGTGAATATTTAATTGGTTATGCTCAAAGGATTTTGACACTTCAACAAGAAGCAGAAGCTGTTTTAAAAGATCCAGCAGGTAGTATTCCTATTCGGATTGGCTTACCAGAAGATATGATGAGTACCGCTATGGCTGAAATTTTCGGCATGTTCGCACAAGCCCATCGGTCTATTCGCTTAGATGTTACTTCTGGCCTAAGCCGTAACCTAACAGAGCGTTATCGAAATGGTGAGCTGGATATTATTATTGTAAAAGAACCAGCTGCAAGTGCTGATTGTTATGCATCTTTTCCAGAAGAAATGGCATGGTTTGAAAGTAAAAATACAACTACACCCATGTCCGATCCAATTCGTTTAGTGACTTTCCCCCAAGGAGGACTTTATCGAGACGAAATGTTTGAAACCTTAGAACGCGAACGGCGTCGTTGGTATATTGCTTTTACAGGCAGTAGTTTAGAAAGTGTTTTAGTGAGTGTTGAAACAGGTTTGGGAATATCATTACTTCCTGTAAGTACCACTAAAGGACGTCGTGTACGTAAATATAGGTCGTTAGGCGAAGCTTCACCTATGGTAGTTTCAATTTACACATGGGAAAAAGCTGGGTTGATTTCCCAGCTTGCTGATAAGATGACTACTGTATTGCACGATCGTTTCCGATCACTCTCTTAAGCTTTTAACTTATTTCATTTAAGCTTTCAGCAATTAATTTTTCCGCCATTTCCTGAGTTTTCTTCAGACCTGGCATTCTATACTCCGTATGACCATAGTCTTGTATAGATTTCCAGCGACCACCCCACGTCAGTCCAACTGACTCTGCAACTTGCCCATACAGTCGATAACCCTGCATAGCCCATGGATCACGTTCAGAAATAACAACTTTACCATTTCGTTTAAATGCTACATCCGCCGCTAAACCAAACTGATGATAACTTTGATACCCTTTTGCCTTGGTTGTATTCGGGTTGCCTGCCAACATATTCTGGCGTCCTGGACTACGATAACCTTCAAGCAAAACAAGCTCATAACCATATTGCTCTTTCATAATCTTAAAGACCATAAGCAAACGCTGCTTATAGCGTGGATTCATTTTGTCCCACTTACGATTGACCATATTGGTATCTAAAATTGAACGGCCATCAAAACTTGCTTTATCAATAGGTGAAGAATTAATCGCACCACTGTCTTGAGAAGCATACTGCTGCTCTAATTGCGTCGCTTCAACAATTGCCGCTTCAATCAGACCTTCATCAACTTCAGGTGGTGGTGATAAGATTTCTCCATTTAATAACGCGTAAATTTGCGGGTCAGTTTTTTTCAAATATTCGGCTTCAATCCGAGTTGAGCTAATCGGGCGAGTAAAGGCAAAAACTAAAATACTGGCAAATAAGAAAAATCCTGCAATTACAATCCACCATTGTTGCAAATGCCAATGAGATTGTAATTTTTCAGGTGCGGCTGCCTGATTCATAGTTTGGGCAAATTGCCTAACCTGATTCAGTTGCCGACGTCCCTGAGGTAATAACGATAGGACAAATGTTCTACCCTTACTTCTGAGTTCATAAGACATTAAAAAAGCCAGCCCTATAGCAAGGCAGGCAAAACAAAAGAAAATTAGAAAAATCATCATGAATTTACTAATTCACCGCAAACGGACTGCGAGTCACTTTGATATCAACCGATGCTTTTGGTGCTTCCACCTCAGCTTCTGGCTCAGCTGGAGCTTTCTTAGCTTCCACAGGTTTAGCTTGAACCACCTTAGGTTGAGCGATAGGTTTTTGCTGAGCTGGCTGTATGGGGTGAGTGGGTTTAGCCACAACTTGTTGCTTAGGTGCTACCCGTTCCCCCGTTAGCTGGGCATCAAAAGGTGAAACACGTTGCTGAGTTGCTGGAGCGGCATTTTTATGAGGAGCAGGTTTAAAAATACCACTCAGTTCATTTTCTTTAGGCTGCTCAAAACCATCATGGCTCATTGGATCTGCTTGCTCTTGCTGATCAGCTGCAACTTGCCCATGTGCAGAGGAGTTCGTCATTAATACTTGATCATGTTCCTGATCTTGATTTGACTTATTCTCAACAGTTGTAGGATCTGACGAATACGGTTGAGACAAGAACAGGAACAGTGAGATGCTTACAAACACCCCGGCAATAATACCAATGATGATATAGATTACTGGTGATCTCGACTTTTTTTTATTCGATTGCAAAACTCGAATAGAAGTTGGTTTTTCCTGAGCCATTTCGTTCCATCATCAAGGTAAATAAATTGTAATATGTGCCTGCTCTTGTGGGGCAGAAATCACATTTTGATAGCTAGATAATGCTTTATCATTTTGATTATTGAGCATAAATCTTAGACCCGCGAAGGTAAGCAATGCAAAAATCAACAAGAAAATCAAAATCCAGAAAAAAGGTAATTCGCGATGAATAATATTTCGTATCTGATCGGGAATTGCCGAGAATGGCGAAAAAGCAACTTTTTTACCTTTTAAATAATCAATTTCGTCACCTACTCGCGCAACCAAATGATTCAGGCTTTCAATAGATTCAATTCGATATTTACCTTGAAAACCTAATAATAGGCAGTAATGAAATACTTCAAGAGCCGCTAAACGATCTTTTCCACGGCTTCTCAACTGTTCTAATATTTCAAAGAACTGATAACCCGCCAATTGAGAACCAAATAAGCTCAATTGCAATGGACTAATTAACCAAGCATTTTGCAAATTAAAATAGCTCGGGTCTTGTTGGGTCACGATTGTTTCATCAAGCAGCGCACAAAATGCATATTTAGCATCATGAATATCATCTGCTGAAAACTGCAACTTTTTAGCCTGTTGCTCAAATCGATTAAGCAAATCTAAAATTTTTTCACGAAACCGCTGTGGGTCAGCTGGTACATACTGATTTCGAATCAAAAAGATTAAATAAAAACCATCGTGCAATAAATCGATCAGATTAATCGCCTGAAGTTTTGCTTGCGACTGACTATTATTGTTTCCTCCAGTCCCGATTTGCCCGTCATCAAATAAAGAAGGAGCACCTGTAGATTGTGACATTTTTCTCTCCTTTATCTTTAAGCGTTCATGACCGCAATCAGCTCAATACTGATATCTTGGAAGCCAGCTGGAACGTAAATACAAATCGTCTCTGAATCTAACATGCGCTGATAGAGTTCATGATGTGGTTCGATTTCGAAATAACTCACGCCAGAACGTACCGGAATAGCCGTTGGAACTTGAATTAAGTGGTGTAATGGAATGGCAGGCAATGCTGCAACCACACGCTGCTCAACATCCAGCGTACTACCGATTTTAAATCGTAGAGGTACGATCTGAATCAACTCATGAGTCTGCATTGCACTACTTGATACAGCTATATAAAGTCTAGTGTCACGAGTAATCTTATCTGTCTCAAGACTTCCCACCCAATATGAAGGTCGAATTTCTTTAAGTGCAATACTGATATAACGACTAGAAATAATGGTGTCTAATAAATCACGCAAAATGGTATCGAGCTGAGTAAAGCTTTCTTGCAAATTGTGATGTTTATATGCAGGTAACTGATCGACTTCATAAGCTGTCGAAAAAGTTAATAATGAGCCTGCTAAACGCAATAATTCAAAAAACAATCGTTCTGGATGAATTTGCGGATATTGCAAGAAATGATTTAGACCAGCATGTGCGGTATTCAAAGCATTGACTAACCAAAACGAAACGATATCACCTGAACGGAATTCAATTAATTTCTGTTCATTTTCACGGTTGTTGGTTTGAATAGTTTTAATTTTTGCCTTAATAACATTCAATGTTCGTTTTAAATTCGAAACCAATGTTTCAGATGCATCGACATGCAAAATAGGTGGAATAAATTTGCGATCAATTTCAAAAGCACCTGAACTCTGACGTTTAATTTTACCTATTGGCAAATAGAGGAAACCATCCAAATTATGATCAGGATTGCTGTTTGCATCTAATAATTTAAACACAGCTCGACGACGTAATAAGCTGATATCAGCTTCTGTCGCATTTGTGAAAAGATCGTGAGTCTCCACAAGATGCGATTGGTAACGTCCCTTCTGTGACTGGTTTTGATCGATTAAATTTTGTTTATTGGCTTGCAATAATGGTAATGCCAAATAAATGACCATCTCACCACGTAAATTAAGCTCATCAAGCAAAATTGGTTCAGGTAATAAGTCATAAGCCGGTGCTTGGTATATTTCACCGTCTTGCCAAATCATTTCTACCGACTCAAGCGCAAGAATATGTGTACTAAGCTGTGCTTCATCAAAACTAAGTTTTTGAACACCATATGAAAATGGCACAACAGCGCGGACGGTGTGATTTAAACGTTGTTCATGATAAGTATCTTGAATTTGGAAATGTTGAGGTCTTAAAAATAAACCTTCGCCCCACAGGACTTTTTCAGCTTTAAACATATGTCTTTACCAATCTTTATTCGTATTCATTTTTAGGCTGTACACCTAACATTTCCTGAACCATTTGTAATGGATTTTCATCTTTAATGACTTGTGCCAACCATTCATGTAATGGCATTTGACTCCATTTAATAGTCTTTTGAAGCATATAACTCACAGGACTATGTGGCTCATTGGCCTGAAAATAATCGGCTATTTCTTGTAGCACTTTCATTGCTTGCTCACGGTTAGCCAAGTGAGTTTGTGCTTGAGGCTGAAACATAGGCTGTTCTGATACGATTTGTTGTACAGGCACTTGATTTTCCATAGATGGAGTCGTGATCACAGCGGCCTGTTCTTGGGTTTGGGCAAGCCCAGTACCAAAAGCCTCTGCTTTATAAATCTTGCGTAAAGTGCTGTGAATTGTTTCAAATGCAGAATCAATTGCAGCAAAACTTGGTGCATCTAATCCCATTAAGTGATCAAGCGTCTGTTTTAAGACATTCCACTCAGTTAAAACTGAAGTAAATTCTTGATAATTTGAATATTGAAAGGTTTTAGACGTATTAAAGATCGCTTGATCAAATTGTTCCAATTCAGATGGGCCTGATTGGCTGTCGTACTCTTCAGTTTGCTTACGACGAATGTTCTCGTGATATAGAAAATTATCGTAATCAAGCAAATTGTAATAAGGCACTCCGCTAGTTAAAGAGACTTTCTTCAACAAACCAGGCAACTGATTAATTAAACCTTGTAATAAACCAATGCGTTGGTCCAAATCATCATCTTCAATAATCGGATGAATATCCTGCCAGTATTGGTTCAACATGGTATGGGTTAACGTTAAACCCTTTACCATACCGTCAAAACCATTTAGATGAGTCCAGGCTTCTATTAACCATGTTAATAGACGGATATCTTTGGTTTTTTCTGTGAGCAAAGTGCTTACACTCTTTGCAACAAAATCCCAATCTGCCTGTTTCCGCTCAGCAACCCAATCCCCCTGATCTAATAGTAGATCATCCTCTGTTCTTGCTTTCTTTATTTCGTGAAATTCATTAGAAAATGAATAATCCTCACCACAAAGTAAGCTGTCATTAATGGGTTTAAGTAGTTCAGAAATATCAATACTCATCTAATTTTGGCTCTATTAATTTTAAACTTCTGATTTCAACTTTTTACTAGTCCGTTTTTTAGCGGGCTTCGCCACCGGATCTAATAAATATTGGATTTCATCATCTTTCGCATCAATCAAGATCACTTTCGGCAATTTTTGATCTGCTAACGCCACTAAAATTTCAGTTGCCAAAGCAGGTAAAACTGTCGAATTTAAGATGTTATCGACATTACGGGCGCCACTATCCACTTCAGTACAACGGCTGAGTAGCAACTCGACCAAGTCATCTGAATATTGGACTTCTGTTCCATATTGTTTTTCAATTCGAGCGGTAATTTTGCCCAATTTATGTTTAATAATTCGAACCAATAAATCGTCATGCAACGGGAAATATGGCACAACTCTCATACGCCCTAAAAAGGCTGGTTTAAATTGTTTATATAAACTTGGTTTTAAATGTTCGATTAATTCTTCTGCTGTAGGCCACTCTTCAACAGGCTGATTTAAACACGCCTGCATAATTGCACTAGAACCTGCATTTGAAGTTAATAAAATTGTCGTGTTTTTAAAATCAATAACGCGACCTTCACCATCTTCTAAAGTACCTTTATCAAATACTTGGTAGAACAGCTCTTGTACATCACTATGTGCTTTTTCAATTTCGTCGAGTAGTACAACACTATAAGGATTACGACGTACTGCTTCGGTTAACACACCACCTTGACCATAGCCCACATATCCTGGAGGTGCACCTTTAAGTGAAGATACCGTATGCGCTTCTTGATATTCAGACATATTAATCGTGATTAAATGCTGTTCACCGCCATACAGCTCATTTGCTAAGGTGATTGCAGTTTCAGTTTTACCTACCCCGCTAGGTCCAACTAAAAGGAATACACCTTGAGGTTTATTCGGATCTTCTAATTTAGCTTTTGATGTTTTAATACCTTGAACCAATTGTGTAAGTGCATAATCTTGGCCCATTACACGCTCGCCCAATTTATCTTCAAGCGTTAAGATTTGCTTAATTTCATCATTTACCATTTTCCCAACAGGAATACCGGTCCAATCAGAAATAATTTCATTAATAATTTGAGAATTTACACGCTCAAAAACTAATGGCTGTTGGCCTTGAAGATCAGTAAGGTCTTTGCGCATTAAATTAATCTGATCATAGGCTTCAGACTCATTAGAATGACTCTGCGCTTCTAATTCCTGGATTTTACGAACTAGCTCTAATTCTTTTTGCCATTGTTCCTGAGTCTCTTGAATCTCATTTTGCAAAGATTCTAAATGATTTTTCAGTTTCTCTAATCGTTCATGATGTATTGGAATCTGACGATGTTCATTTTCCAAAATCTGTTGCTCAAGCTTTAAGTTATGTTCTTGCGCCTTCAATTGATCAAGTTTGACTGGCTGTGCATTTTGGGTCAACGCTACACGTGCTGCCGCAGTGTCTAGAACACTCACTGCTTTATCCGGGAGTTGACGACCACTGATATAGCGATGAGAAGCATGTACAGCTGTGATAATTGCTTCATCATCAATTTGTAAATTAAAGTGCTTCTGCATTACTGGAATCATTGCACGTAGCATATCAACAGCAACTTCTTCGGTCGGCTCTTCAACCTTTACGACCTGAAAACGACGGCTTAACGCAGCATCTTTTTCAAAATACTGTTTATATTCAGCCCATGTTGTTGCAGCAATCGTTCGTAGTTCACCACGTGCAAGAGCAGGTTTTAAAAGGTTAGCAGCATCGTTTTGCCCTGCTTGGCCACCTGCACCAATAAGGGTGTGTGCTTCATCAATAAATAAAATAATAGGATGAGCCGAAGCCTGAACTTCTTGAATCACTTGTTTTAAACGGTTTTCAAACTCACCTTTAACACTTGCACCTGCTTGTAAAAGGCCCATATCTAAAACATGCAAATGTACATTTTTTAAAGCTTCAGGCACTAAACCTTGAGCAATTTTTAAAGCTAGCCCTTCAACTACAGCTGTTTTACCTACACCTGGTTCGCCAGTTAAAATCGGGTTGTTTTGGCGTCTACGCATTAAAATATCGAGCATTAAACGAATTTCAAATTCGCGCCCAATAACAGGATCAATTCCACCATTCTTCGCTTTTTCAGTTAAATTAATCGTATATTGATCTAAAGCTGGTGTTTTTTGAGTTTTTACAGTTGGTGTAGCGACTTGTTCTAGCTCATCTTCTTGTGAAGAGGTTTTAGTTTCTTCTTGTTGTTCTACGCTCTTTTCACAAATCTCAAGAAACTTATGTTTCATTGAATCTATAGGTAAAAGATCAAATAAACTCGAAGCTCTTGTTGCAATTTGATATAAATCTGGTGCAGTTAATAATGCAACCAATAAGTGACCACTACGAATGACAGGGTTTTGTTCTGCTGAAGCCAGTAACCAAGCTTGCTCAAATAAACGCACAATTGATTTGGCAAAAATTGGAGTACGTGTATTCCCTTTTGGTAATTGAGAGATTGTCTCTTTTAAATCATCTGCCAAAGCATCAGCTGAGATTTTATATTTTTTTAATAAAATTTTTAAATCATTCTCTAAAGGCTGATTAAGTAGCTCTAAAAATAAATGTTCAATTTCAATTTCGTAGTTTTGCTGAAGAACACAAGCATTAGCTGATTTTTCTAAAGCAGTGCGCGCAACTGTAGAAAGTTTTGTAATTAAAATTTTTAAACTACTCATCATTACTCTCAATATTTTTAAATAATTTAATACTTAAAATCATAATGCCCGTATATTACCAAAATTTAGCTTTATCCGACAAATAACCTAGCATCATAATCATTAATATGATTTGTTCGATTTCTTATCTCTATATAAAAAATCTAATATCATTAAGAACATTTAATTAGTACATATATCTTTTCAAGTTAATAGTTTAAGTGAAAAGATATATCCTCTGCTATCCTTGATTAACCAAACTTTGTTTCGGTAATAATTTACAACCACAAGATAATGAATCATTTACTCTTGCTGCTGATTTTCCCATGACCTGCATATTTGGATCTCCAGAAACAATAGTAGAAACCGTTTTATGCGCCGGACAAGTTGCTTTATCACCTACACATGCAATTGCAATTCCATCTATTAAAAATGCACTATTACCAGAAATGACTTGCCCTCCACCTGTCGTTGGGCAACCAATCGTAATATAAGGGCTAGCCATATTCTTCTCCTTATGTTTATAAAACGGTGAACTCAATTCGACGGTTTTTCTTTCTTCCTTCTGGAGAGGTATTATCCGCTACAGGTTTAGTCGAACCTAATCCTTCTGCAGACAAATGATCAGCAGGAATGTTCTTACTCACCAAATAATTTTTAACTGCTAATGCACGGTCTTGACTGAGTTTTAAATTTTTAGTCGCATCTCCAGAACTATCGGTATGCCCTACAATTTTGACTTTTTTACCGCCAACTTTATTTAAAGCAACCGCCATTTCATCTAGAATTTTTTGGCCAGCATCTGTGAGCACGGCACTACCAGATTCAAATTCAATAATTCGATTTTTTAAAGCATCATCAATGACTTTCTGCTCTGCCTGATTTACAGAAAGCTGTGAAAATAATTGATATGGTGGCTGTACTAAACCTTGAAATATCTGAATAGTTGGCTGTATTTCTGTAGGATTTAGCATTTTTCCAGTCAGTTCAAATCGCGTGCCGTTAACGCTTAACTTACCCTGAGAAACTTTTTTAAGGTCTGGTGTAATCACTCGCGTTACAGAGTCACTCCAGCCATTTGGAGCTGCTACTGGTCGAACTTGTATTTTATCTACCACTTGGTCTGCACCATAAACAGACTGCATTTTCATTAAAATAGCCTGTTTACTCGCTTCGTTTGGCACGACACCTTCAACAACAATTGGCTGTGCTAAAGCATAATTTGCAATCGCATAAATAAAACAGCCTTTTATTAATTGTGAAAGTTTAATTTGATATTTTTGATTCATTGTTATTCACCCAAAAAAGTCTGTCTAAATAGTTTTAAACCTTGATTTAAACTTAATTGGCGTTGGCATAAAGATTGTTCTAGCGTAGCTAAACCAGCATTTTGTTCCAAATAAGTATCAATCCATTGAGCTTCTATTAAAGAAACCCAATGTTTACTATCCATATTCTGAGTAAAAATATCGCTAAGAGCTAAAATATCCGCACCCTGAAAACCAAAGAATAATACTGGCTGCTCTCGATGTAACAATCCAATCAAGACTTCAGTATTATGTTGTTTTAAAAAACGACAAATGATACTGACCCAGAATGCTGCTATTTCATAACGATAAGCAGGATTGTTAATCGGCAAAATCAGCACTTTATTTAAGCGACTGGTTCCATTTTGTAAAATTGGCTGCAGTAATAATCCTAGCCCAATCATACTTTGAGCTAATTCATAAATACTCAGCTTCATTAATTGAGCAAATGAATGCATTGTATGATTTTCATAAAAACCGATACATTCACGTTCAGATAAGACTTGAATTTGATTTGGTAAATGATTGAGCTTACCAAATAATAAGTCAGAATCTTTAATACCTCTTAAAGCACGATTATTTTGAAATAAATCGACTAAAACATGCTTATAACTATAAGGTGCATATAATAAATTTTCGTAGGGTAAATCAATCTCAAGTAAATGACTGAGTACCATTGGAAAAGCTCGACCTGAACTGTCTTCGCTCGCCAGTAAATTTGCAGCTAAAAACATATTCTCTTGTGGATTTGCAATAAAGAAGTCCAATGGAGGCAACGTACCATATGCCTCTTTGAACGTAGTCGATTGCATTGCATATTCCAGTGCTTCTGTAATCCACTGGTCAAGCACCTGTATTAAGGCATATTGACCCTTTGTTTTTAAGAAATCACCGCGTGCCGGACTTTTCCCATAATACAGAGGAGTTGTTTTTAATATATGCATTAGACCTCCTCCTTTAATGTTGAGGTTATTTTCCCTGTCATGGCTTAACTCCCGCAGCTGGTTGAGTTGCAGCAGGTTGTGTTAATGCAGCAACTGGATTTGCAGGTTTCGCAGGAGCAGCTGCCTGAGCTGGTGCTTGCTGCGCCGATACAACACGGGCAGCTTTATCAGCAGTAACTTTGTCAACCAATTGCATACCAGAGTAACCGCGACTTGAACCAATACTGCCTGAGTTACTACTAATAAGACGGAAGTTCATTTTCACAAACAATGATGGATCTGTCTTACTGCGCCAAAGCATTTCGAAACCACCGTTCTGCTCTTTACGCTGTGCACTATCAATTAAGCGGTTAATACCATATTCACCTGGTTCATCAAAAATCGTATGTGTTTGACCTTGTAAATCTACAGCCGTAATACGTGCACCAGGAATACTGCCTTGATTTGGCCAAATAAAGTTAACCCATTGCTGTACACCATTTTCATAAGTCATACGCTGACCATCAATATCAACGGTATATGAAAGCAATTGCGGGTTTTGAATTGGGTAGAACTGGAAGTTAGACTGATTCGTTGCTGGAGCCGCTGGTGCTTGACTATTTAATTCCCCAGTTGCCATACCATTTGTAGGTGCAACATAGCGCTGGAAATTCATCACAAATTGCGGGTTTAAACTAATACCCAAATCTTTCCATGTTTTTGAAGTTAAGGTATAGCCACGACGAATAACAAATGGGTCTAAGCTCTCTTTAACAAAACGGGAAATGCTACCGTTTTCACCAAGAATTTGACCAATTTCACTACTTGTTGCTTGTAAAGAAGCGGATGAGTTAAATGGATATTTCTTAGCAAGATTTGTAGTAAATGGCTGGTACGCTTGCATAACCCAAAGTTTATTAATTTCATCTTGAGTAGGCGTAATTAAACTTTCAAAGGCTTGTGTAAGAGGACTCACCACTAATTTTTGTAAAAGTTGCTGATCAATTTCACTGAAACCAACCGCCATTTTTTCATCTACAATTTTTTGAGTCTGATTAAATACCGATGTCTGCTCATTTAAGGTTTGCTTAACCAATGTCATTGCACTTGGTCCAACCTCACCCGCATTTTTAAGTTCATTAAACTTACTACGTACTAAAGCAAGATTCGTCATATATTCATCAAGTAAAGATTTACCTTGTTGATCATCACGCTTACGAACCAACTGATAGAACATTTGATATTCTTGAGAAATAGCACCTTGAGCATTAGTAGCTGCTTGGTTTGCTAATTGTTTATCATCACGGTTTAGGACTTTACGTTTAAACCAAGCAACAAATCCTTTTTGAGGAGCAGCTAACTCTGCTTGAACAACTGGATTGTCCCAATTTGTTTCAATAGCTACACGTTCAATAAGGATACGAATTGGCGAATTTTGTGGCTCACCTAATACATCAATATTTTTGACTTGCTGAGCAAATTGATTTGCTTTTGCATAGTGAATACCACTTAAGAATTTTCTCCATTCCGCAATATATTCTTGCTTATAAAGTGCTGTGAGCTGCTTTCTAATTTGCTCTGGGCTACCCGAGAAAGTTAAGTCATCAGATTGACGACTATTAAGCACCCAGTCTTTACTATCTGTAGGCTTATCTGCTGCTTCCTCAATGGCTTTTTCTACATAGTCATTCCAAGCTTTCTGAGTAAATACCCCTGGTAATGCATAACTGCCCAATACAACATTTTTATTCGCCTCACCAACAATTTGACTTACTGTCAAAGCTGGGAAGCGAACAGCTGCACGCATTTTAATTTCGTTATAAACGCGGTCACGTGCTGGCATACCTCTAATCACAGAGAGCAATACTTGACGTGTCTGATCAACTAATTGAGAGTCAGCATCCAAAATTGGGAACTGCTTGTCATTTGCTAATGTCATTGCATACGACAAAATCTGTTCAGCTTCCTGAATCATATCTGCACGTGGCATTTGCCCTTTATTGGCATCCAGCCAAGAACGCCAGAAACGCGTTACCTGATCGCTTAAGTGACTTGCATCCATATATTGTGGATTACTCATCATTAAATATGCTTTTAACGCATTATAAGCATCTTGTGGATTGGTATCTGACGGCTCTAAATATTGCTGAGTTTGAGCAGTTTGCTTAATCTCAACGTTGGTATGATTTGCTTTTAAAGTCGCTTCGTTATTTTTCACACGTTGCAAATACTGAGCAATATTTTGCTGAGTAGGTGTTAAAACAATTTGTTTAACGCCTTTTAAATATTCAGCTTTTAATTTTTCACGTAACTCATTGCCTTGATATAAACCAAAACTAAATTTTAGAGGTCTATTTTCATCAAACTCGTCTAATTGCTGTAGACGTCTTTGTAAAATCAGTAGGGCTTCCAATTGAGTTGATAATTGTTGGCTTGAACCCTTCTCTAACTGAACAACTTTATTTAAATCAGCTTGAACTTCAGAAATAAGCTGTTGGTTATTGCGATACGACCAAACCCATACACCCAGAATAATTGAAACACCCGCTAAAGCACCGATAAATGCAATGTAGCGTTGACGTTTTCTGCTTGTATTAACATGCTGTTTAACTAAATCTTTATCTTTTAAAATGACTTCTGAAAATAGGCCTTTTAAGAAATAACCATGGTTAGGTGTTGTTTTTAATTGATCTCTTACTTCATTTTGTGCAATTTGAGAAAGCTGAAATTCTTGTGCAATTTGCTCAGTCATTGGACTTTCTATTACACCTTCTTGCAAGGCACTTGTGAAATAGAAACCACGGAAAACTGGCTGGAACTGGTAAGGATTGTCTTCAAATAGTGTAGCAATAAAACTTTTGAGTGCAGGTTTTAATGTTTTAAATTCTAATGGAAAAGTCATCACACTCGGTGAGATATTTTGAGAATGTCGACGACTAAGGTGAGTCGAACTTACCCCTTTTAAGCCGTCATAAAGAATAGTGTAATGTTTCTCAAAAAGATCTACCGCATTATGAGAAGAGTTTTGCTCATATGGTAATGTTGCACCCCATGCCTGATTATATTCTTGTACTTCATAGAATTCGAAAAACTCGGTAAAACCCGCAATCAAATCCATTTTTGAAAAGACTAAATAAACAGGTACTACAACTTCTAAACGTTCAGTTAAATCTTGAATACGAGCACGTAAATTTTTAGCGAGCTTCAATGAATGTTCAGGGCTTTGGCTCACCAGCTCAGCAATACTTACAATAAGAATTAAGCCATTTACCGGAGCTTTAGAACGGTTCTTCTTTAATATATTTAAAAAACCTAACCACTCTGAATGATCTTCGCTATATACCGAATAACGACCAGCCGTATCTAATAAAATACCCTCTGTAGAAAAGAACCAGTCACAATTACGGGTACCACTTAAACCGGCCGAAACCATTTTTTGATGGGTTTCTTCAAAAGGGAACTTTAAACCAGAATTATAGATCGCAGAACTTTTACCAGCGGCTGGGTTACCAATAACCATATACCACGGCAATTCATATAGTGCTGCATTACCCTTCTTATCGCCTAATTTTGACTTACGAATCAATTGAATAGATTCTTTCATTTGTTGGCTGATAAGTTGCAGTTCTTCTTTATCTTTATTTTTGCCGTACTCTGCTTGAGTATCTTTTTCAATCGCTTCAGCAAGCTCTTCACCTTGAACCGCATGCTTCTTGCGCTGAATTAGCCAATAAATTCCATAAACAATGAGCCCTAAAGCATATGCAGATGCTAAAGCCCAAAATATATGGCGAGGAATTGAAGTATAGGAAGACATCAATGCCACGAACAATGACAAGGCGATAATTGCTTTAGGATTCGTGATGTACTGCCACAAGTAGCCTAAAATTGTATGCATTCTATTCTCGTTCTAAGTTCAAAGTTTAAATTAGCTATTCAACACCATCGCATCATCTTCTGAATTTTCAGTGACACTCTGCACAAAGGAATGTGCTGACACCGTATTTTCTCCAAAGACAAAAGGAACGATATGTTCAGGAAAATGCATACTGAGCATAAAGCCATAAATATCAACTAAATGCTGGGTATGCCCCAATGAAGATTTCACATAAATAAAGTGATGTGGTTCAACAGAAGTTTGTGTAAATTGCTGCTGCAAATGCTTCGCTGCTTTTATATCTGTCTGGTCTGAAAGAATAAGTACATATGGCTCTTCCCCTGCGTACTGCGGTAATTCATTTAAGTTCAGCGTATTAAGAACTTTTGCTGTTTTTTCTTGACCAATCACAATTTTTAAATTTTTAGCGGGTTCAAGTTCTTCAATTTTTAAAGAGGGATCTGCAATAAGGCAGCTTGCCGCGAACTCCGCTGGAATATAGTCCTTAACCATCCAAGACTTTTCATCAATCAGGTCTTGATCTATTTCTGAATCAACAGCAAGCACGAGAAAAACTTCATGCTCTTTCTTTTGAATACGCTTTAATAAATGAATAAATTCTTGATAAGCTACACGCTCACCCAAAAAGTGATATTCGATATGAATTTTTTGGGAAATAATGCCAATTTCAGTAAAGAATTCTAAAATCAAATCATTACTTTGCTCATCATTCCATATATGCAATAAATCCTCTGGAAGAAGAATGTGTAAATTCAGTCGATTTAAACGATGTACTTCAACTACAGGTGTTTCTGTATCTTCATATTCAGAATTTGGATCAACCCATGCAGGATGCATGTGATATTCACGGATCTGATGAGATTCATAAAATAAAATTGAACGCTTTAAATGTTCAGCCAAGTGATACAAATTCTCTATGTTTTGTTCTAATTGCTGTCTTATTAAAGACATGATCCGAACTTGTCTTGGTGAAGCTGCGTATTGAAAATCCTCTTCACTCGACTCAGCTAAATCTTTAATTCGATAAGATAGAAGAGGCAATCCATAAGAATTTAACAACTGATCATCAAGTTCTGGGCTTTTGAAATCTTGTATTTCTTCAATAATCGTTTCATTCTCACCTAACGCATGTATAGCGAAAGCAGAGTAAATATGAAAATCTAGCTGTTCTAAAGGCTGATCAGGTGTAGCTGTTGATTTCTGGATATCATCATCTTGACTTTGATTTGCAGCTTTCTCTTTCTTTTCTTTATAGCTTTTATAAGCGCTATAAATCAGCCAAGGCGATAAAATCGCCAGTGTAATGATTGCCGGTAACAAAAGAAAATAAAGGAAAAAATCCCCTTTATCAGGGTTATATTGAACATCACGCCAGTAGAAAATAATCAATCCACTAACAATTGTAAAAATAGCGATGAATGAGAGTAATATTTTTTTAATCATATTTGCTCTCCAATAAGGCTATAACATGTTTCATGACTATGTGTGCTAGGCTTGCGAGACATTAAAAAAGCACCTTGCCCTAAGCCACTTTCTTGACTTTGAGTTAGGCGAACAGGTTGTATTTCCGACTCATCCAGTATCAATCTTAAATCGATTGATAGAGTCGGACTGCACCATGTTTCTACAATTTTTTTGAGCTTTAAACTAAGCTCTTGATGAGGTAAAAACTTTAAATATTGCTGACGCTTAAGCGGACCAATCTGAATCTCAATTTTTCCATCAATTTGTTGAATCGTTTCTCCACAAAACGTATTTATACCAAGTAAGCTAGGCTGGCTTCCGCCCAAAGTTGTTAACTGATCACTTGCCAACTTAAATGATTCTTGTATGAATTCTTTAATCGTAATTTCATGCTTAAATATACAACTCAACATAGTCTTCAAAGCATGAACGGTATTATTCTGCCCCTGCATTAAGCCTGAAAATTCGGCAAAATATTCATCTAAATCTTGTTGTTGATGTTGTGATCGAACATAACCATTTAAAGCATGTAGAATATCCAGATAATCATTTTTATTTTCTATTTCATATCGCACAGGCAAGTGATAAGTAATACTTGACTCGACATACTGACTCGTTAACTTGTGATTAAATAAACTCAGAAACTCTTTAGTTTCAGCTCGTTGCTGCCGTGGAGCCTGCTTAATTTTATTTGTATAGGCATAAGGTAACGCACCTTGTATACCGGTAAGACCAACGATCAAGTTTGTTAAATGAATACGCTCATCTACTAATTCTAAACTTTCAATTTCAGTAGCCGGAAAGTTTAAGTTAAATGAGGTCTCAAACTTAAAATGATCAGTCCACGACGAAAAAGCATCATTAGCTGGGCTATGACGCAATAAGCGTGTTGCTTGAATAAATTCAAAAGATTTAGGGCGTTGAAATAACTCAGCCGTTATAGAAGAGTCTTGCCACCAACGTTCTGACTGCATTGGTATAACTCCTGCTGAGATGAATAATCCTTAACCACCAAATCAACAAAACTATTAATTTGAACCTTTAAATTAAAAACACGACTTAATAGTTGACTAAAAATATATAAGCTATGCCCTCTAAACACTGATGAATCAATTTGTAATTCAGCTTTTACCCCTCTCACAAACATTGGAAATGGTTTGCCATCTACAAGTTTATGAGTAAGTGAAAATTCTAATTTTTTAATTGATTCAATAATTAAATAATTTTCTTTTGACTGCGGTAAGTTATATAAAGCCAGCAGCTCTTTAACATGAGAAACAGCATCCCCTTTCATAAGCGCTAAGCTATTTAATGAAAGATGCGAAATCACACGCCATTGCTCACTTTGGCCTTGTTCAAACTTATAAGGCTTTGTTGGTCGCTTTAAAACAATGGCACGTCTCGCCAAGCTACTGTCATTTAAATTTAATACGTTATTAGACTGACCCAGTGCTTCATGAGGCAAGTCACGGTTTGAACATAATAATTTGGTGCTAATAAAATCTGAGCGTGTTGAAAATGGATTTAGATTTTTAGAAATAATGGAATAGCCCATTTCAACAAAATTAGACTGTAACTTTTGATAATTCACTGAATAAAAAAAGCGAGCTGTATCATTGTGATAATGGCTCATCGCAAAAAACGGTAAAACAGGAACATAGCTTTCTTCCTGATTTGTTTTTTCACGTACCATATTCATCTCAAGTATTGAATATACTTGATAAAATTCAGGATGATGAGCGTCTGTAACGAGTGGATATTCGAGTTGCTTATGAACTATTTTTTGAGGTTCCGCATATTTTTCAAATAAGTTGATTACTGGTGTAGTAAACAATTTAAAGTTTGCAATATTTAATTCAGAATAGTTTCTAACAACGGCTTGATCATTTAAATTTAATTTAAAATGAATTAAAAGCTCAAATTCGGATACTTGCTGAGGTATAGCCTTTAAAAAATCTAAATCGAGTTTAAGATAGCTAAACTTTTCTGGGAAACAAAAATATTCCATCAACAAACGATAAGCATGATGCGTATGTTGATCGAGAGGTAATAAACTTTCTTGTTCAGAAAAACCTATTAACTCGAATGGATTCTTACCCAACTCTACAATCGTTTGACCATGTTTAACCGCAAAACTGGTCCCTTTTTTGAAAATACTATCAAGTACTTGTAAAGGAAAATTAGAGATAGCATCTAAATAAATAGGAAGCTTCTCATGAATTAAGCATGCATGAGCACTATTAAAAATTTCAAATTTAAGGCTCAACGTTGCATTTTGGTTTAAGTGCATATGTGCACTAGGTGTAGTTTTAAAATCTAAACCACTTAAATGAATAGGTAATAATTTAACATCTTGAGTTGTATTAAACTCACACTGTACCCCTTTGAAACTACGAGATTTCAAAACCGTATGATCAGGTACAAGATGAGGTTCTGTAAGCTGTTTAATTTTATTAATATCTTCAAAGCTAACAACTGAACAAGCAGGAAAATGACGCAAGTATTGAGGAAACATCACCTCAAATAAAGAACGAGTAAAAACATCATAACTGTCTGTAAGTTTTTTATCGATTCGAGCGGCAATCAGCGAAAAAGCCTGAATCAGACGTTCAATATGCGGGTCATCAATTTGCTCTTGATTTAAAGATAAGCGCTGAGCAATTTTTGGATATTTTTGGGCAAATTCTCGAGATTGCTGACCAAATTCTTGTAATTGTTTTTCATAAAACGGTAAAAGCTCTTCTATCACAACACACCCACTACGCTTAAGTTCTCGCTGAAATTACATACTGCTGCGTTGTTGGTTTTAACAATGCATCAAATACAACAGGTTCATATAGAGGGTGAATATTTAGATAAGCCTGAATACTTAAACATAATGCGCCCATATTATGTCCATCTAACAACATCTCTACCCGTATTTGTCTTAGCCGAGGTTCATGAGCTGCTATTGATTGCTCAATTGATTGACAAATTTTATCCCGATCCAGAGGATTGGCTGTAGAAAGCCCTACAAAATCAATAATCCCAAACTGAAGTATCGATTTTTTTACAAGCGGATAGTCATCAACCACATGATCTAACTTTGCTACCCGACTATTGAGCAAGTCTTCTAAATCCTTTGCTACAGATTCTCTTAATTGCTGAATAGAAAGACCTTTTGCATAATCTTCACTTTCTGGAATTAAGCGATCAAATAAAGTTGAACGAAATCCGTATGGATAAAGCCGATCTAAGTTCATTCGAGTTCACAACAAAGCATATTTAGAGACAGCAGAGGCTAACTTTGTGTCAGCCTCCACCAAATATTCACTTAAATAATTACGCCGCGTAAGAAGCTGTATTATTAGAAAGTGACCATTTCTTAGTAACAGCACCTTTAGCAGTACCGTTAATATCTTGTTGGTTATAAGTCCACTCAACAGCAGCATATTTCAAGCCAAATGCTTCTGTAGGAACGCCTTCTTCGTTAACAGTTGGAGTCACGCTAGAAACTAGAACGTGCTTCAATTTGATTTGTAAGTACTTGATACGTTTATCGCCATTTGCACGATAAAAGTCGATTTGTACTTCATCAAATGTATAACCAGCTGAACATGCTTCCCATAGTTTCGGGCTAGTAGCATCTAAGTCTTTCACGAAAACCATGTCAGAATGTTCAACACGTTCAGCAGTATGGCCACCTACGCTACTTGAAGTAGCAGATTTAGGTTGACGAATGTTATGAGACCAAGAGTTAACTTCTAACCAACCTTTGTGCTCAGAATCACGAGATTCTCCATCAACTTTGTATTTACCGCGAAACTCAACGTATATATCTTTCATTTAGAACTTTCCTATTTTTAATTTAAAGTTATTCTTTAGCTGACCTTGATTAATTTGAGGACTGAGGTAACTCAGTGACAAGTCGTAAAGAAACCGACAACTCATCCAGCTGGAAATGTGGTCGCAAGAAAACCACAGATTTGTAGTGACCTGGTTGAGCAGGATCTTCTACAACTTTTACAGACGCTTCACGTAATGGATATTGAGCTTTTGCTTCTTGAGAAGCACCGTCATCAAGTAATACATACTGTGACAACCACTCGTTTAAAAATGCTTCAACATTACCAGCAGAAGCAAAACTACCCACTTTATCTCGCATCATTGCTTTTAAGTAATGTGCAATACGTGAAACAGCCATGATGTACTGAATTTGACTTGATAAAGCCGAGTTTGCATTGGCAGTATCGTTGTCATATTTTTTAGGTTTTTGAGTTGATTGCGCGCCAAAGAAAGCTGCGTAATCTGTAT
Organism: Acinetobacter sp. ABJ_C1_1; assembly: GCF_044684115.1. NCBI lineage: Bacteria > Pseudomonadati > Pseudomonadota > Gammaproteobacteria > Moraxellales > Moraxellaceae > Acinetobacter > Acinetobacter sp. ABJ_C1_1. Next base: position 49,190 of record NZ_JBITPU010000007.1, read on the forward strand.
TTTTACAATGTACTAACGGAATAAAGCCTAGATCGCTTAGCTCTTTCTCACGACGATCTGTGATTGCGATTTCAGTTGGACACTTAAATACGACTTCACCATCTTGTGTTTTAAATGTATGGACTGGCAAACCTTCGACCAAACCACCACCTTCAACACCACGAATAGCGGCACACCAACCATGCATATCAAATGCATTTGTTAAACGAGTACCAAAAGCATAAGCTGCGTTCATCCACAAATATTCATTGTGGTTTTCACCAGAAACATCTTCAATAAAATTAAAGCCTTCTGTCGCAGTACCTTCTTTTGGATGATATGGGAGACGACCTAAAACATGCGGCAACGTCAATGCAACATAACGTGAATCTTCACTATCACGGAATGAACGCCATTGTACATATTCAGCCGTTTCAAAGATTTTTGAAACATCTCTAGGACGATCAATATCTGTAAATGACTCAAGGCCTAAAATGCTTGGGCTAGCTGCTGAAACAAATGGCGCATGCGCTGCTGCTGCAACATGAGAAATTTGTTCAAGCAAATACATGTCAGATGGTGTACGGTCAAACTCAAAATCACCAATTAATGCTGAGTATGGTGCGCCACCAAAAGAACCGTACTCTTCTTCATAAATTTTCTTAAATAAAGTGCTTTGATCGAAGTCTGTAGCACCCTGAAAATCTTTTACCAACTCTTTCTTTGTCGTATTTAACATACGAATTTTAATGAGCGGATTTGAAGGTGTTTCTTGGCAGAAGTAATAAAGGCCACGCCACGTTGATTCAATTTTTTGAAATTGCTCATTGTGCATAATCTGGCTTAACTGGCTTGAAATTAGCGCATCAATTTCTGCAATACGCTTATCAATTGATAAAGTCATATTTTCAGAAACAGTAATGGTTCCAGCCATTACTTCTTTAGCAAGCTCACCAATTAAACTTTTAGCACGGGAATGTTCTTCGTCATTTCGTGCAATGCGACTTTGCTCAACAATTGAATCTAAAAGATTAACTTCTTCATTTTCAACAAGTGGCATCGCTGCTGATTGAGTATTATTCATGGTCAGCCTCCGCACTTAATTTACGGATCTGATCAGTATTTTTAAGAACTTCATCAAGCAAATCTTCTAAACGTTCACTGTTAGAAATTTTGTTTCTTAAATCAGTTAAACGTTCACGTGCTTCAACGAGTTTCTTTAATGGATCAACTTGTTGAACGACATTTTCTGGACGGAAATCTTCCATTGACTTAAATGTTAAATCAACAGCCATCTTCCCACCCTCTTCAGTTAGCGTATTATCTACCTGAAAAGCAGCTCTTGGAGACAACGACTCCATTACTTCATCGATATTATCTAAATCTACATTAATAAATTTTTTATCTTTTAACTTTGTACGTTCAAGCTCAGATGCTGCAGAAAAGTCACCCATTACACCAACAACAAACGGGAGTTCTTTTGCTTCTTTTGCATCACCAATTTCAACATCGTAAGTAAGCTGAACACGAGGAGGTCGAATTCGTTGAAGCTTCTTTTGTACGCTTTCTCTTTTAGCCATAAGGTTCTATCCCAGATTATTTAGTTAAAGGGTCAAAAGGCGAACTTTTTGATTTACTAACACTCGCAACAGGCGCTGCTTTTGGTTTAACCGCAGGTGTTTTTACTGGAGTTACTGTATGTTTAGTTGTCGTTCGAGGAGTAGAGACTCGATTACGTACTACATTTTGTTTTCTATAACTTCTTTTTTCATTATCAGCCGAACCACCTTCCGAGCTCGCTTTGAAATTCGATGGATCAGGTGCAGGCATTGCTGTATGAATATTTTCAATTAATTGCTTTGCAGGAGGATATGTTACGTCATTCGTTAAATATCGCATTTCCTGACCACGCATTTGTTGCAAAGAGCTATTTGCAATGCTTACGCCAGATAAAAACAATACATCTGTTAATAATGAACCACGAACGTTTTGGCTCTGTAATTGACTAGCTAAATTTAATGCTTTAACTGGTTGGTTAGTCTGATAAAACCGCATCGCTGCTTTAGCTAATAAATCATTCTTTTGAGTAGAATTATCTGTATCGCATACTTGTTTAAAAAGACTTAATAACTCAGGATCAGTTTGACCTTCAATTATAGGGTTTTTCTTAATACAGCTTTTCTTTAGTTTTATAGGTTCTAATTCTGCAGCTTGTGCACAAGATAAACCAACACAGTTACCAATTAAAAAAAGTATCAAAACACTTTGCTTTAACACAACTTTCATTCCTCTATCTTCTTATTTAATCAAGGTTTTACTGAAAAATTAACATTTTATAAATATCAAAAAATCAGGCTTAAACCTTATATTCAAAAAATTTGAACGCAGTTTATCATATAATTAAACATATTTTATATAAAATTCATATCAAACTAAACTAAAAGTAAATAGTTTAGATGCTTATAAAATATAGCTTAATAAAGTTTTTCTAACAAAAAAATAATAATGTTATTTTTTGTAATTAAAAATAAGTTATTAATAAATATCGTTTTTTAACTTATTTAAAATTATTAAAATTTTATTTCAAATATAAGAATTTTTAGTTTTTGAAACAATTTCTTAAGAATATTTAATCATATATTAATTAAAATTTACTTCTATCTGGTTAGTAACAATCCAGCTAATTTTACGAAATTTAACTCACTACATAAAACAAATAAAGTTGTCAAGACTAATCTGTCTATTTATTTTATTTTGATAAAAAAATTGAGCACGTCTAAAATTAATATTTATAAAAGAAGATACTTATGTATCTTCTCTAATCTTAGTATCAAAATGTGATAACGAACTGCCTTCTAGGTAACTTCTTATACTTTCGTATGTTTTTTCATAGATTAGAGTTTCTATTAAAAATTATCCAGTTATCTTTAATTTTTTTAAACGATATTGACAAATTAGAATCATTGGTAAGCAACGAACTACTCTCTGCAAGTACACCTGTAAAAGCAGTTCCAGCCGCAATTCCATCAATACTCTGATTTACGGGAATTTTAGACTTAGCTTTTTCTAAAGAATGTATTAGACCTTTAACTAACTTAAGGTTTAATTTATGTTCCACTACTTATTCGCTTGTTGTATTCTTACTAAAATAATCTTGAGGGTAAGGGTCATTACCTTTTAAATTTTTTCGATACTTCATTACACTAATCTGGACACCTTCATCAGTTAAAAAATCATTATAGAAATCTTGTTCTTTGGGATATTCAAATCCTAGCTTTTCAAATATTTGCTCCGATATTGCCCCCAAATTTTCATACGACTTCCTATAACCAAAATAATTAACAAAACCAGAAATTGCTACAGTAACAAATAAAGAAATACCCACAACTTCTAGAAAATATAAAACCGTATTCAGAGAATAGGAAAAATTAAAAATAAAATAAAATAAAAATTAAGAGAAAACCCCATGACAACAATGTAAAATAGTAAGTTTGCATAAAAATGGCTTTATAACCCATTTTTATTGAACGGCCCATCTCATAAATCATATACAACAGACCAGATTTGGGATCGACTATTGCATAAACTTGGTAGCGTCCATCCACAGGGCTATCATTAATTACAGCAATCAGTTCATCATTTTCTTCAAAACGTGCTGTCGTAAATTGCCCTACTAATGGATACTTATCTATTTCACCTATAAAAGTTATACCATCTTTTGCTTTTCCAGCCATTAATAAAATAGGTGAGCTTGTAAGTAAGGAGCTGCTTCCAGCAAGTACACCTGCAAAAGCGGTACCTGCTGCAATGCCACCCACGTTCTGATTTACCGGTATTTTAGATTTGGCTTTTTCTAGAGAGTAGATTGGACCCTGAATTAATTTAAGTTCCACTACTTATTCACTTGTTGTATTCTTACTAAAATAATCTTGAGGGTAAGGGTCATTACCTTTTAAATTTTTTCGATACTTCATTACACTAATCTGAACACCATCATCAGTTAAAAAATCATTGTAAAAATCTTGCTCTTTAGGATTTTCAAAACCCAATTTTTCAAATATTTGCTCTGATAATATTCCAAAATTTTCATAACTTTTACGATAACCAAAGTAATTCACAAAAGCCATCATTCCTATGCACATTAGTAAGCTTATAAAGATCCAAGATAATAAAGAGAAAAAAGAATCCCAAGAGTAATTGAAATCAAAAATATAGAAAAGCAAGAACATTATTGACACCCCACCTCCACAAATAATAGTAAAATAATAGGTTTGCATAATAATAGCTTTATAGCCTTTTTTTACCGATCGCCCCATTTGATAAATCATATACAACAGACCTGATTGGGGATCGACTATTGCATAAACTTGGTAGCGTCCATCCACAGGGCTATCATTAATTACAGCAATCAGTTCATCATTTTCTTTAAAACGAACCGTCGTAAATTGCCCCAGTAAAGAATGTTCTTCTATTTCTCCCGTAAAGGTGATGCCATCTTTAGCCTTACCTGCCATTACTAGTATAGGAGCACTGGTAAGTAACGAACTACTTTCAGCTAGCACACCTGCAAAAGCAGTCCCAGCTGCAATTCCACCAATGTTCTGATTTACGGGAATTTTAGACTTTGCTTTTTCTAAAGAATGTATTTGACCTTTAACCAACTTAAGATTTAACTTTAAATTTTCCATTTAGACACTCACCACAGCATTATTAAACTCTTTTTCTTCTTCTTTCACATCTTTAAAAGCATCTTCACCATTTTCCTTTTTTAGCTTGAATGCACATTTTTGACACCAATCTTGCATTGCATTATCTAAGACATAATTCTTTAAATAAATCTCTAAGGCGACAAGTGCTATCCCCAATATACTTAGGGTTGCAGCAGCTTCTATCGCCCTAATACCTAATAATGCGCGGCCAATTACATATTTTTCAACATTATAATACAGTGATGTGTTTTTCATGAGTGGAAGATTCAAGAAAGCACTAACTCCCACAACTAAAGTCGCAAAAGAGTTAATTGTTTTGGCAGTATTAAGTGCTTTTGCATATGGATTACTTTCATTCCACGACTTATAGGCACTTTTACCATCAATTATTAAAGAAAATGTAGCACCCATGATCGCGAAATATGCCCCACACTTAGCAATATACGCGGCGCGCTCTGCAAAAGAAAACTTTTCCATTGAACTACTACCCACTTCTAAAATAGCAGCTGTTGTTGCCATCATGCCTGACATATATGAAAGAGCATTATCTACAGATGGATCATTATTAAATTTAGAAACCTGTGTTCCAAAGTTAATCAGCTCAAATATTGCAACCACACCAGATATACGTAAACCTGCACTTGGTGAACTATTTGCAATTATCCGATCAATTTGTTTGGCTGCTTTACTTGGGTTGGTTGCGGATGAAGAATACTTTTTCCAGTTGTTCTGCACCATTTCAGGTGTCAACTTAATCCGACCCGTTAAAGTTTGAACTGGAATAAGATAATACAGAGAGTTCTTTGCAACATGCTCAACCAATGCCCCACTATGGGCAAAGGTATAAAACGTTAAGCGTCCAAGTTTTTTTGCAAATTCTGAACCTGGCGTATATTTCATACTCCATTTCACTGCACTTTGGGTCAGTTCAGACATCCAGTAAAAAGTTTTTAACAAGCTAAATTTTTGCCCATGTAACATATAACCGTTATTGGTTTTATCTGCCGCCCATTCTTGCCAAGCTTTATCCGCCGCAACAAATGCAGCAATAACCGTCTTTGCAGCATTTTGTCCATCATCCCAAGAAATATCGATAATACTTGGTGCCGCTGCATTATATTTATTTTTTAAACTTTCTTGGTTATAACAAATTGCCCTCATGTAAATATTTTCTTTGGCAATTTTTTCCACCCCTAACCAAGTTTCAAGCAATGCCTGTCCACTTGGCACCCCACTCATACCATTAATCATATCCATCGCATGAACATAAAAAATATTTCCATATGGAACTTGCACTTGATCATCATAAGCATGAAGAGCATTGATTACAGCCTTAGACAATAACCATTTAATATGATCATCTCCTATAGCTCTTGCTCCAGCTAAACATTCTTGAATTAATGCGTTAATTTTTTTATCAAAATTTGATTTAGCCACCATATCTAAATTTGGCTTATATTTTTGAATCCAAATCTGTTCTCCGTCCCTCCTACTTAATTTCCCCATATCTTCAGTATAAATACCTCTATTTGCCGTTTGCTTCTCTTGAGCTTTCTTTAATAGCCTTTCTTGTTCTGCTTTTGATTTTCTTTTATATATTTTTTCTAACTCATAATTAATATCATCAGCATCCGTTAAGTTCTTTGGTAGTTCATCCCACAAACCCATTAATACTTGACTTTTGGTTACCTGACTACTCAATTGGCTACGTTCATTTAACAATCTATTTTCTAAGCAAATTTTAATACTATCAATACATTGAGAACTATGTAAACGATGCTCGTTTGTAAAATCCCCTTCTTTTTTTGCTAAAAAATCCATTACTTTTTTAAATTCTGAATTGCGCAATGTATTTAATTTTCTTGTAATTCCTACAGGATCATACAATGCCATACAGGCAAGCGATTTAGGCTCATTTTTGAATTTATTTAATGTCGCATCGATACGGTTTTTACCAAAACTGTTTAGATTATAAACCGTAGTTTTAAATTGGCTTGCAGCAATACAATGTTCTTGTGCACTTCCACCATTAATTAAAATTTTCTGCCATTTTCCTTCTGTTACAAACTTATCAGCATTTTTTTCATATTCGGATATTTTGGCTTTACTCATAGGCACATGCGTATGAATAATATATGCAATCTTCGCCTCATCTTTAGGATTACTTTCTACAGCTATCACAGATGAATTAAAACTATGACCTGCTCCTTTACATGCGAACTCTGGAACACTTTTAGGAGCTTCTTTACCTACAGGAAAATAAGACAAATGTCCATTTGGAGTAACTTTATACCCAGCCCACTCCAAAGCTCCAGATGTTCTTTTTACTAAGCGATAGATATAACCAGTATCAATCATCTCAACCGCATATTTGAGATGGCTTAACTGAATATCTTTGACATTTTTCCCTAATGTTGCAGGTAAAGCAGGTGGATTATCTTTAACAACAGTGTATCGTAAAGGTAAAATATTAAAGCCTTTTTTACGGCAAAAGTTTGAACACTCTTTCTGTGTTTGTCCCGCACTACTATTTTGCATATTTGCAGCAGTTGACTGTTTTGCCGACTTTGCAATTTCACTTTCTTCAATCTTCTTATTAATATTTTTAGCAACTGCTGGGTTACGCATATCACCCACTGTTGCTGTTTTTCCCATAACAGGAATTTGACCCTGCTTCTGTTTTTGCTGAGCAATAATTTCATTAAATGAATTATTCGTTTTTGACTTACCCAATATCATTTTTTGATTTGCTGTCATCTTTTTATCCATTCAACTCTTTAGCTATCTGTTCATATAAGTCTTTCGATACATAATCCATAGCGTCTGTAAAAGACATTTTATTCATTACACAATGGTCGTAGAGCACATTGGTTACCACAGGATGCTTTATAAAATTTTTATGTATAATTTGGCTGTAAAGGCCGTATGTGACTAAATCTAAATAATTTTGAAGACCATAATCATAGTAAGCCTCTTTAAGATTTTGATGGATTTCAACTGGATGAATTTTTATTAGATCAACTTGTTCAAATTCATTTAATTGTTGAAATACATTATTAGCAATTTCAATTAAATCTAAATCTATAGATTGCTCAAGGTTCACTTTTGTTAGATTCAAGATTGATCGAGATTCATCATAAGTCTTAAAACTAAATAGACCTTTTGGGTGTAAAAAATGCCATTCTTTAAAGCCATCCAATAAGCCATCTATATATTCTGTTTTAAAAATCTCATCCAAGTAGATCATGACTCTAGGATCATACCAACGGAAAAGAATTTTTTTACCTTGATCAGAAATCACTAATTTAGTTTTTATCTGATCTCGCAATTCCTCAAGTGAGCGTGTCTTCGCCACGCCAAACCCATGAACAAAATAGCAATCATTCGTAATATTTTTATTTCTCGATAGATTTTGCAATAAGTCCTCTTTGACCTGCTCAAATACTTTTTTATCATCAATACAAATAAAAAAGAGATTTGACTTTGCAATTTCTTTTTTATGCGCTAAAGGAATATATGCAATATTTTTGTTTGATAGATTATCTATTACACCGTTAAAAATAGAATCATTCAGTGTAGTATCTAATAAAAAAATAATCTGACCATATTTGTTCAGAATTTGGATGCACTGTTCTTCAATTTTAGAAGTAATATCTTTCGAATAATCATCGTATTGGATTGTATTGAAAACAGGTAAGCTCATGATAAATCTACCTTAGCTGAACCATTTTGAGCAGCTTGAGTCTGTTTAGCCGAACAGTCTGGTAAATCTAATGCAGGTGGATTTATTGATGAGCCTCCCATAAACAAGTGCTGCCCAGCCTTCACCTCAAGCTTACCACCTGTGACAGGGAAAATACCCGAGCTATTCAGTTTTACTTGAGATCCATTTGCTGTCAGATTAATCTCAGTTGGGCTAGTAATATAAACTGTGTCTTCGGTTGAAGTAATCTGTACACCTTTTCGAGCAATCACATCCAAAGCATCACCTTGGGCCTGAATTTCGACTTTGCCTTGGCTAGCGAAAAGCCGAGCACCTTCTTGGGCGGCAAATAGACTTATTTTTTGACTCGCATGACTTACTATATTCTTTTGCGTAGTCATATTAATGCTATCTCCAGCACTTTGAGTGAGCTGTCCATTTGTACTAAGGTGTATATCTTCATTACTACTTACAGCAATACTTTTTGGAGATGCCAGCAGCATCACTGCTGATTGAAACTCAGCAGCCTTTTTAGGATCTTCTTGTTTGAGAACCTCTAAGAAAGTCTGAATATTCTCAAGCATATCTAACGGGTCAGTTTGTTGATTTTTAGCCACTTCACTGAGTGCCTTGGCATTGCTAAGACCGCCTTCTATTTGTTGTTTGGCCTCATTTGCATCTAGGTGTACGCCTTGAGCTTGGTCTTGTTTATGAGTGCTAACGAGTAAGCCACTACCCGCTCTTACCGCTCCCCATTGATCTGTTCTAAGTTCAAAACCTTCACCACGGCCATCACTTTCCGCCTTGTCTTTTGGATGGCTTAAGTTACCGAGGTTTAATTGGCTGGCCGCATGACTACTTTGTAGCTGGGCACTGATTTGCCCTGTGGTGTCATCAAAACGGAGTTGGTTAAAGCCTTTGCCATCAACTTCTTCTGAACGAATGCCACTGAGCTTTTTGGTGTCAGGTAGCTGACCTTTCTGGTCGAACTGGGTTGGGTGGCGCTCAGCTTCATGAATACGCCCCACCACAAATGGGCGATCAATGTTACCGTCAAAGAAATCGATCACTACGATCTCGCCTACGCGAGGTAAGAAGCGCGCGCCATAACCGGCACCTGCCCATGGGGTCAGCACATCGACCCAAGCGGAGTCGGTGTCATTGTCGTTACTTCCCGCTCCACCGTCATGAGTATGGTCGTCAGTTCGGGTAAATAGGAAACGGACTTTAATACGTCCCCACTGGTCAACATGAATGCTTTCACCCTCTAACCCCACCACTCTAGCGCGCTGCGGGTGAGCATCTGGACGGTGTTCTAGTGGGTTATATTCAGGCACCGCTTTAATATTACGTCGAACGACATTCAGCTCAGCATAGTGGCGCTGCTCAGGATTTTGCGTGTCGAGTTGAGCTGCCTTGAGCTTGTCTTTTGGTAATAGTCGCTCAAGTTGCTGTTGTAATTCTTTCGGTAAATTATTCTGGTTGTAGTAGTGCTTGCTTAAGATTAAAAATTCTTTGTCAGCGCTGTCATGTTGGTCGAGTTCAGGGTGGTCATTCAGCTCAAACCAGTAACCCACCTGTGCATCACGGACGTTACCCGAAACCGTAAACTGCTTAGAACTCAGGTGATGGTAAGCATTAATGTGTTGGTTTAACTGTTCAATCTGGCTATTACCAGAAGCTGTGGCTTGGTCTTCGCCTTTTAAGTCCTGCATCCAAGCGGGGCTAACATGCCATGCATCTTCAAGATTTAGGCTCGCATTATCATAGTGTTCGCTGTGCTGCTGCTTACCTTGTACGCTACCACTACCTTCTTCTTGTTGTAGGGCATCGGCTTGCCAGCGTTGCACATGTACCGAAGTCGGTTGTAAGCGGCGCTCAGCTTTAACTTGAGTAATAGTATCGAACTGTTCTGTGGCACTGCTGCGCTGGTAACGCAAACTACGTCGCTCAAGCGCCTGATAATTTTGGTTATCGTCAATTAAACGTAACACTTGTGGCTGAATAGAAGCATTCGGATCAGCGACCAAAAGCTGTGACTCATCCACTAACCAGTTAATGCCTTCGCTACGCCACAGGCGAGTTAAAAAGTCATAATCGCTTTCGTTTGACTGCATCACAAATGGACGCACATCGTAGTCTTTGGTTAAGCCAGATGTATCAAGGGTTAAGCTTGAAGCAAATAACGGACTTTTGCCTTGCCATTCTTTAAACAAAATTTCGCTAATATCGCACACGCTTTTATTCATAAACACGCGGCTATTGCGGCGTTTATGCCAGAGTGCAGTTGGGTCTTTTAAAGTTAAATTATAAATGGTGAGTGAGCCGTCACTTTGACCTTGGCTCGCTTCGGTAATAATACCTGTCGTTCTAAAAAATTGGCCCATGTCAGTGACCAGATCAATGGCAACCTGACAGCCAATAAATTGTTTTAATGCAATATGCGCATTTGTAGACAGGCACAGTAATTCAGCAACGCTACCCTGATTAAGAGTATGTTCGCCCTCAATGCGTTGCAAGAAGACTTGCTGATTTAATGATGGGTTGGAAAATTGCACATGAAGTACGCGATTCTGTGCAACCAAACCTAAACTATCTAAAATTTGAAATATTTTATGGGACATCATTATTATAAAACTGGGTCATAATCAGCGTTATCTTATAAAAAATAGACAGAATTGTCTATTTATATGGCTTTAAATCGCATCATTTACATAACTTTTATTTTATCAAAAGGTAAAACGAGCCACCAAAAATTCTATCAAGGCACGTGTTTTGGCAGGCAAACTAGAGGCGTGAGGATAAAGTAATTGAATACTTTGTAACGGTAACGAAAAATCTGGAAATAACCGAATTAGGCGATTGTTTTGAATATCTTCATCAACTAACCATGCAGGACAAATTGCCACACCTAACGATGAAAGAGCCATTTGATGAATAGCTGTTACCGAGTTTGATTCATACTGACTTCGAATAAAAGGTAATGAATATTGCTCCCCTAAACTGTTTTGCAAAATATATTGTGAATCTTGCCAATTTAATAAAGTGTGGCCTATCCAAGGAACATTCGCTAAATCAGATATATTTTCTATAGGATGATCTTTTATAAACTGCGGAGTAGCCACAAGATAAATTGGATATTCCCCAATTTTTCGAGTTTTTAGAGATGAGTTTTTTAAATTTCCTAAGCGAACAACCAGATCTAATTTTTCAGTGACTAAATCATCGAGAGATGAATTAAACGAATACTGTAAGCGTAAATGTGGATAAAGCTGACAAAACTCAGGAAGTAAAGGCAAAATAAAACGCTGACCAAATTCATTGGTAGATGAAAACCGTAAAGTGCCTGTAATACTTGTACCTAAGTGTTGGCTTCGTTCAAATGCCTCATCAATCTGAAGTTGGATTTGTTTAAAATCCTCATAAAAATGCTGACCGATTTCAGTTAATGCAATATTACGGGTGTTGCGAATTAACAAGCTTGTATTGAGCTGCTTTTCTAATTGTTTTATATCAATACTCACCATTGATCGGCTTAAGCCTAAAATTTCAGCAGCCTTGGTAAAAGAACCGGAATCAACGACTTGTAAAAAACTGGTAATTTGCTTGAGGTTTTTTTGCACAATTAAGCCAATTGTTTAAAATTATCAAACAATGATTTTACTTCGCTTGTATCGACAATAAAAGAGCTGGATCTTACCCTGCCTGCACGGAGGTAGGTATGTCTTATCGATATAAAATAGCGACAGTGTTTTTACTTGGGTTCTTTATTGATTGCATCAACATTTTTATGTCTGCAATTGCATTGCCTAATATTGCATCGTCATTTTCAGTTAGCCAATCCATGGTCGCTTGGGTAACAAATGCTTATATTCTCGGCCTCATTTTAATTATGCCCATGAGTTTATGGTTAGCCACCAAACTGGGGAACCAAAAGTTATTATGTTATTCAATGTTGTTATTCTCGATAAGCATTTGCTTTATTGGCTTTAGCGAATCGATTTATAGTTTAATTTTTTGGCGATTTATTCAAGGTGTAGCTGGAGGTTTATTAATTCCAGTCGGGCAAGCACTCGTATATGCATTCTTCCCGAACCAAGAACGCCAACGCATTTCTACCATGATTATGGCAATTGCTTTGATTGCACCAGCTTTTTCACCTGCCATTGGTGGCGTAATTATTGATTCATTTAGCTGGCGATGGGTATTCTTATCTAACCTTCCTTTTTCTTTACTTGCCTCAGCTCTGGCATGGTTATGGGTTAAAAAAACAGAGAATGTATCGAGTGAAAAACCAGACATAAAAGGCTTGGTTATTTTTAATATAAGTCTATTATCTTTATTACTCTCCTTTTCATTTTATAGTGATTACCATAACGCCTCATTCGCTCTAACGAGTTTTCTAATTTCAGTCGGAATGCTTATTTTTTACATTCGACATGCAAAAAAAATTTCCCATCCTGTTCTTAATCTTCAGTTATTAAAAAATAAAAATTTATGCAATGCATTTATTGTCTATTACGCCGTTCCGGGTATTTTTACAGGCGTAAATTTACTTAATATTTTTAATTTACAACTTAACTTCGGCTTTAATGCAAAACAAACTGGTTTATTCATGTTGCTCTATGCAACTGGGGCGCTCGCAGCCATGATTAGTGGCGGCCTGCTCTATCAACGGTTAGGAAAAAAGTATCTTCTTATTATTGGAATAACCCTACATAGCCTTGGCATATTTCTTTTGTTTTGTATTTCAAACACTAGTCCAATCAGCTTTTTAGTTGTTGCTTATTTATTGATGGGTATGGGTGGCGGTCTAAGTGCCAATATCGCCCAAATTAGTTCACTTATTGATTTTTCAGGCCAAGATTTATTACAAGGAAGTGTGCTCTGGAATATTAATCGACAAGTTTCATTTAGTGTCGGTACTGTTGTTCTCATTTCGATATATAACTTGATGTCTGGCTCAAGCGACCTGCTTCGCTATCAACATACTTTTTTAATTGCAGCTTTACTCTGCTTACTGTCACTCATTCCCGCTTTAAAGGAGAAAACCCATGTCTAATCAAATGGATCAAGCCATTCAAAGTGTTATTGACCTACATGTTTTAATAGAAAATGTATTTACAGGCAAAAATGCAGAGCAAAGTCTTAACCCACTTTTAGATAGTTTTGATCAGAATTTTAAGATGGTTACGGTTCAGGGTCACAGCATTGGTTTCGCCGAAGTTAAAAGCTTATTTAGTCAAAATATTGGAAACAAACCCTCTTTAAAAATCGACATTATTAAGAGTACAGCTTTATACGAATTTGAAAATTATTGTTGGGTGCAATATCAGGAACATCAACAAACTGATGAAACCGAAACATTACGCACTTCGACGGCCTGCATTAAAGTAGACGGCGAAAAATGTTATTGGGCTTATTTACATGAAACTTTAGTTCCCTCATCTTCTTAACTCATCTAGAGCACTTAAAGATGGCACCTATTTTGCTTAACAATATTACGTTTTATGAAAATCGTAATACTGATCAAAATGGGGAGCTCTCGATATGGGTTATGTTGCAAAGGAATTTACGCGAAAGAACAAGCTGATTCTCAGTATTTGTTCTTTCGTGATTCCAATATGTCTTTGGTGCGCAATCAGTTACTTACCTTTTGTTTGGCATCCTCAAGTACAAATCACGAGTTCGGGAAGTGTTTCTTACTTACAAGTGGGAAGTCGCATTGATAAAAATGTGTTCTATCTCGAAGCACAAAATGCAGTCAATCGAAATTCTGCACCACCACAAGGTCTTTTGGTCAATCCGATTTATTTACCCGCTCCCCATGAAGTCGCTAAGGCTTTGGTCACCGCATTTACCACACCACCAGAACAACCTGATTCGCCGTGGTTTCATCAAAGTTTATGGCACAGTATTAAACTGGTTTTTTCAGCCTTTTTTATCTCTTCATTGATTGGTATTCCACTCGGTATTTTATGTGGTTTTTCTAAGCGGATATCCCTACTAACAGAGCCGTTTGTCGAGTTTTTCCGTTACTTACCAGCTCCCGCCTTTGGCGCACTTGCAGTAGCAATTTTAGGGATTAATGATGCACCTAAAATTGCCATTATCGTGATTGGTACGCTATTTCAGCAAATTCTCATTATTGCCAATACCACCCGAATGGTAGACCGAAGCTTAATTGAAGCTGGCTATACGCTTGGCACCAATAAGCTCAAAAGTTTATTTCATGTGGTGATTCCTGCTGCCTTACCTGATATTTACCGTGACTTACGTGTGTTACTGGGCTGGGCTTGGACCTACTTAATTGTTTCAGAGTTGATTGGTACGACCTCGGGTATTACGTGGTTTATTACCCAACAGGCACGCTATCAAAACTTTGACAATGTCTATGCAGCTATTTTGATTATTGGGGTGATTGGTCTGGTCTGCGATTGGCTATTAATGAAGTTAGGTGAGCGGATGTTCACTTGGAAAGTAGGAGCAAAATAATGAACGATTCAACATTTAACGCGCATGAATACTTTCAAAAAATTTATGAACGTCCTGTGATTTTAGAAGCTAAACAACTGAGCCAAGTGTTTAAGCATGGTCAAAGCGAACGCACTGTTTTAAATAAGCTCGATTTAAAAATTCATAAAAGAGAATTTATTTGTGTGATTGGCCCCTCTGGCTGCGGCAAATCGACATTAAGCCGTGTTATTGCAGGTTTAGACCCATACCATAGCGGAGAAGTTTTAGTAGACGGCGAATGCATTACAGGACCATGCCCTGAACGCGGCATGGTATTTCAGGGCTATACCCTTTTTCCGTGGAAAACTGTAAAAGAAAATGTGATGTTTGGCCCTCAAATGCGCGGCGCTAGTCAAATGACAGCAGAGGCGCAAGCACGTGAATGGATCAATATTATTAGTTTAGAAAAATATGAAAATCAGTATCCACACCAACTTTCTGGCGGTATGAAACAGCGCGTTGCGATTGCTAGAGCACTGGTTAATCAACCAAAAATTTTGCTCATGGACGAACCTTTTGGTGCACTCGATCCACACACCCGTCAAAAAATGCAAAAGCACTTGATGGATTTATGGCAAAACATTGATATCACCATTATTTTTGTGACCCATGACATGGATGAAGCCATTTTACTGGCAGACCGAATTGTGGCACTCAAAGCCAACCCAGGTGAAATTAAAGAAATAATTGAAGTTAATTTACCGCGTCCACGCTCACTCGACTTAATGAGTACACCTGAGTTTAAACAACTTCGGACACGGGTAGATTATTTAGTTCACGCCGAAGAAGATGAGCTTGACCCAGCTTTACAAGACTTACCAAAAATTCCACGTATGACTCAGGTCAGTACAGAAAAATAAGAAAGACATTAAAAAGCCCAAGTTGCACTTGGGCTTTTTATTTATTTGGCTCATTTAAGTTGTTCTATGAGTGTCGGATAAATCAGCCCATCTACATTTTGTTCGGTTTTATAAATCCCATTTTCGACATTAAATTTATTGACGTGATAGGTCGAGCCATAAATCGAGTCAAAGCCTTGAGATTTAGTAAATACTTTTTTATTGGCATTGATATCTAATAAATGCGTACCGCTAACCATCAACTCATATTGTTTTGGGTCAACCCCTGAACGATTTGCCATAATTTTAACCGCATCGGCATGAGTTGCAGGGTCATTAATATATTTAACTGTTTTATCCCACACCTGAATGACTTTTTTCCATTCCTCTTGATGAGCTGTTAAATGGCCCATGTTGACTGTTAATGTGTCGTAAATTAAACCCGGCTTGTCTTTAGAGGTATAAATAATTTTAGAGCCTGCCACTGCTTTTAATGCCTGACCTGCAACAGGTTGCCAAACAGCAATCGCAGAAATATCTGGGCTATTAAATACTTGAGGTAATTGGTTCGTCGCTGAATTTACCAACTTCACGTCATCAGCTTTAATGTTATGGTCGGTTAAAGCTGTCGCTAGTAAAAGATGATCAACCAAACCTTTTTCGACGCCGATCGATTTTCCTTTTAAGTCTTGAATGGTGTTAATGCCCTCTTTTGCAATAATGACATCATTGCCCGCAGAATAATCTGTTGCCATGATCATCATGCCTTGCGTACCACCCGAAGCGGTTACCAAGTTATCGCCATTGGTGACCAACACAGCGTCGAGCTGATTTGCGGAAAAGGCTGAAAGCGAAGCCGAATAATCAAACCATTTAAACTCTACATTTAACCCTGCTTCTTTTAACCAACCTTTTTCAATAGCCACTTGCCAAGCCACCCAGCCCGGCCAATCACTATAGCCAATGGTAATTGGTTTTGTATTTGTGGATGCCTGAGCATCTTGTTTGGCCTCGGGCACTTTAGCGGTATTGTCACACCCACCCAATACAACTGCCGATAAAATAGATACGGATAACAACGCTTTTTTAATCATATAGAAACTTCCCCAACATTTTTACTAACAACACTTTGAGCGGTTTGATTGAGTGACTGTATATAGGCTCGCCAGCCTCCAAAATGGCTAATATCGGTTGCATCTTGAATGGCATACGCTTCGCAAATAAAGCCTTTGACCCATGTTCCATCTTTTAATTTCAGGTTCCCAATACCAAGTGGTGCAGGCACTTCAGCCACAATGGCTCCAAAATTTGCTAATGGAACATCCCACACTTCAACTTCAATTGAAGTACCTGCTGCATCGCATTGCAGCCCCGGCTTTGGTGGCGTGGTATTTTTTAGGGCAAAGAGTTTATAAGTGTCTGCTGTCTGGGTTTTCTTAAGCAAAGTGGCATTACGGCTAGTCAGCTGAAAATTAAGTGGCATGCCTGTTAAGTGCGCTCCCACAACAGCGAGCTGCACTGAATGATTCGACTGGATGTTTATACTTTTTTGATAATGTTGAGTTGATTTACCTAAACTCAGCGATGTTTCGGTTTGCCAAAGCTGCGCAAAATTGGCGAGTGCCTGATCGTGCCAAGCTGTTGCAATAAAGGTTACGCCGCTTGGAAGGCCGTCTTCACGAAGTACATTTGGTAAGGCCAAAGCAGAAAGATCGGCAAAATTAACAAAGTTGGTATATGCCCCCATTTGCGCATTTTTAGTTAAAGGGTCGGCTTCAACTTCGGCAATGGTGTAAATAGTTGGTGCTGTCGGAACCATCAATACATCAAAAGGTTGTAAAGCCACATTAATTTTTCGAGCTAGTACGGCGCGGTTATATTCGGCTTGAAGTGCATCTGTTGCCTTGAATTTATCTGCCTGCGCAATAATTTGAGCAATGACTGGATGAGCCTTTTCACGTGTTGTCATGCGTTCAACGGCGACTGTTCTTTCTGCCACCCAAGCATCGTTATACAGTGCGGCAGCAAGCTCATTAAACGCGCTGAAATCAATACTCTCAACTTCATAGCTCAGTTTTTTTACACGCTCAATTGCAACAAAAAAAGCTTTTTCAGATTCAATATCGCCATAAAACTCAAGCTGAGCTGGAATAGCTATTTTTCGTTTAGAAAATTGAGTCGGTACATTGGCTGGATGTACTCGTGAATATTCATCTGTTTCATCGTAACCTTGCATTAAATTGGCAACGGTCCACGCATCATCAACATGCAGCGCGAAAATAGAAATGACATCAATGGTTCGACAGGCAGGAATTAAACCTGTGGTAGAAAACCAGCCCTTTGTTGGTTTTAGGCCCACAATATTGTTATGACCAGCAGGTACACGCCCTGACCCCGCCGTGTCTGTCCCCAAGCTAAAAGGCACAATACCGTTGGCAACCACTACTGAAGAACCAGAGCTTGAACCACCGCTAATATATTCAGGGTTAAAACTATTTTTTACTGCACCATAGGGCGAGCGAATGCCAACCAGTCCAGTCGCAAACTGATCGAGGTTAGTTTTACCAACCACAATCGCCCCTGCTTTTTTCAGCTTGGCAACTACGGCAGCATCTTGTGTAGCTAAATATTCAACTTCTTTACAGGCGGCAGTAGTGTGAAAACCAGCAACATCTATATTGTCTTTGACTGCAAATGGCACTCCGTATAGAGGTAAGTCAGCAATATTCTGATCTTTTAAAACATCAATTTGTGCCTGAATCTGGTTATTCGATGCAATTTCAATCCATGCATGATCATCATTTGTAATTTCTGCAACATAGCCAATCAAATCTTCAAGATGGATTTGCCCATTTTGATATGCTGTTTTCCAGTCTTGAATAGTCCATAAATTTTTCAACACGCTACTCCTCATTTAGTCATTTTGCTGTATCGGCGGCATCACGGCATCCATCAGTTCTAAATGCCCTTTAATCACCCCTTTCAGCACAATAAATTGCTGGCTAATTTGTCTGAGCTCAGAACTCGCGCCCTGCATCAACATGACTTGCAATATCTTTTGTTGGTCGAGCTGGATATGAAGTGAACTAATCACTTGTGCTAAAAACTGTTGCTGTAAATCGACCAATTGATTACGCAAGGTCATTTGGCTAGCGTCATAAAGCAGCGTTAATGTGCCCACCATGACTTCATTGGCCTGTGCTTGCTCTGCAATCAGGTGCTTATTAATCATGTCGACAATGGCTTGCGAGCGACTTTCATAGTTCTGCTCGACAATTTTTTGATCGAGTGCATTGAGGGTCGTTTCAGGTACGGTAATACTGATTCGAGCCAACTTTTGTTTTGCCACAGTCTTATCCTTTTGTTTTAGGCGGCTGATTGTTTTGCTTGATATATACGCCTGCACGTACGCTAAGCAATTCGACTAAAAAGGCTTTTAAAGTTGGCTTTGGTTGAACCATAGGTTTTACATCGTTCATATCGCACCTCTAGCTTGGTATTACCAAATTCAGTTTTTGTATTACTGATATGAGATGCAGAAAATGTGCCAATTTTTAAGCGGAGTTTTGATGGGTTTGATGGATATTTATGAGTGATTTTTGGGCAGAAAAAAGCCCCATGCACAGGGATGGGGCTATCTGTTTTAATTCTTAGTTATGTTTCAATAAATCATTCTGATTAAAAAGGAATCCATCTTTAGGGGCCTCTATCTTTATATTATTTATTAGAGTTTTAAAATCATTAATTGCTTTATTTGTATCGTTACCTTCTCCCTCATATGTCACTAAGACAACTCCAGCATTAGTACCTGATGAAGCACTGATAAGAAAACGTTTATCAAAGTTGGTTGTAAAAACATTCGCTTGATAATTCATACCACTACTCAATGGAATATTAATATCCTCATTAACCAATGTTACCCCTTTCATTTTTACTAATCCTTGTTTAGGAATTTGTAGAGAAGCAACCAGATACTGCATACCTTCTTCTATACCTTTGGGATAATATATTGAAATTATAATTGCCTGTTTACTCTCCTGTTTTATGGCAAAAAGCTCTCCATTTTGACCTTTACTAATATCCCAGTGATCTTTTAAATTAACTACAATATTTTTATATTTTACTTCTTGAGCGTAAGTCGGAGTAAGTAAATTAAAAAATATAAATGACAGTAATAATATTCTCTTCATAATAATTTCCTTTTTTATTCATGAAGAATAATATTAAATATCACTAAAATAGTCTAATTTATTCAATACTTTAATGTTTTTAATCTTATGACTGATTAATCATCGTATGTGCCCATACCGATAAAGACTCTAAAACAGGTTTAAAAGACTGGCCTAATTCGGTCATTTCATAAACCACTTTAATTGGTGCTTTTTCACCATAAACGGTTCGAGATATTAAGCCACTTTGCTCTAATTGCTTGAGTTGAAGGCTTAAAGTCATTTCAGTGATGGTTGGCATTAACTGATTGATTTCATTAAAACGTTTTGGCCCATCTTTTAGATAATACAAAATGACGCCTTTCCATTTTCCACCCACCAAATCCATAGCCATACTGATATGGCATGGATACGTTTTTCCATTCATGCTGATTTCACATTTATTTTCAGTATTTGCCATTTTTAACACCACCTATCAACTTTGATAGTTATTGTACACCCATACTATAAAAATTATAGTGACTATGATTTTTATAGCTACAAGGCATTATTATGGCTTTACTTATTTTGGCCCATCCCTACTACGCTCAATCAATTGCAAATAAAACGATAGTGAATGAACTTATAAAAACCTATCCGGACCTTGAAGTGCGAGATATTTTCCAGCTTTATCCGGACTATAAAATTGATGTGAGTGCTGAACAAGAAGCGTTGCTACGCCACGACACGATCATCCTACAATATCCAATGTTCTGGTTTAATATGCCGGCAATTTTGAAGTTATGGTTTGATGAAGTCTTTACGTATCAGTTTGCTTATGGCTCTCAGGGCGACAAATTAAAAGATAAAAAAGTCATTATTAGTATGACAGTCGGGCAAAAAGAAGCCGATATGGTGAACGACCGAGAAAACTTAATTGATAGCTTTTTAAAAGCGGTTCAATATTCAATTCAATATACGCAAATGCAGTTAAGTAGCACATTCTTGCTTTATGAAGTTTCTCCATTATCAGGTCATTCAGAGTCTGAAATTAAGTTAAAAGCGGTTGAACATGGTCATAAAGTATTAAAGCATTTGACCGAAGCATAATAAAAAAGAGAGCATCGGTATTGATGCTCTCTTTTGGTTTAAGCAACTGGTGCCAAGGTAAATAGCACTTGTCCCGTTTTTACAGTTTGACCTTTTTCAATAGTAATGGTTTCAACTTTCATGCGTTCGGGTGCAATAATTGGAATTTCGATTTTCATTGCCTCAATGACTGCAAGGGTTGCACCTTCTTCAACAATATCTCCCGATGCGCATTCGATTTTCCAGATTGAGCCCGGCATGTGTGATTCGACTGCACAGCCTCCTTCAGGAATAACTACGGTTTCACCTTCATCAACAGCATCTAGGCTTTCAGAAATATATTCCTGCAAGCCCGCTTCGTGCCAACGGCGGCGTTCAGCCTCAAAGTTAGCTTGCTGTGTATCTTTAAAGGCTTGAATGCTGTCTTGGTGTGTTTTTAAAAACGCGTTGTATTCTTTTAAGTTGAGTACGCCCTCTTCAATACGAAGCTGTAGACGACCTGCCTTAAAGTCTTCACGCATTTGAAGAAGTTCAGCCTCAGAAACTTCATAAAACTTCACTTGGTCAAAAAAGCGTAATAACCACGGTTTGCCATCTTCGAAGTCGGCATTTTTACGGTAACGGCTCCACATTTGAGTGGTACGGCCAACAAACTGGTAGCCACCCGGCCCTTCCATGCCGTACACACACATATACGCTCCGCCGATACCCACGGCGTTTTCAGGTGTCCAAGTTCGTGCTGGGTTATATTTTGTAGTGACTAAACGTTGACGTGGGTCGAGCGGCGTAGCAACGGGTGCACCTAAATACACGTCGCCTAAACCCATCACCAAATAGTTTGCACTATAGACCACATATTTAACTGCTTGCTTAGAAGCTAAGCCATTAATACGGCGAATAAACTCGACGTTATCTGGGCACCACGGGGCATCTGGACGAACAATTTGTGTGTAGCGTTCGGTAGCAAGTTGAGTTTGTGAATCTTCCCAAGCCAAAGGCAAATAGACAGTGCGTGAAGGCACCTGCATATTTTGAATATCGGGTAATTCGGCTTCTGCTTGTTGAAGTTTCTGTAAAAGTTCAAGTTGATCGAGCTGGATTGAATCAAAATGAATTTGTAGTGAACGGATGCCCGGTGTTAAGTCGATAATGCCCTGAATGTTTTGATCTTTGACCCATTGCATGAGTGCATGAATACGAAAGCGTAAATTTAGATCAAGTACTAACTCGCCATATTCCACCAACAAATAGCTATTTCCTGCTGGTCGATAGACCACGCTTGGTAAGTCAGCTTCACCATCTAAAGTGGCTAAAACAGCATCTTGTAAAGTGTCGGGCTCTGCTTGAATAGCTGGATTAAAATTGATCTGAGTCGTATTAGCCGCGGTTAAGCTTTGATGATATTTTTGATCGAGTACTTTTGCTTGCGCATAACTCACGGGTACAAATTTGACCTTATCGCCTGCTTTTAGCTGCCCGATTTTCCAAAGCTCGGAATGAATGACTACCGCAGGGCAAACAAAGCCGCCTAAGCTCGGACCATCCGGACCCAAAATAATTGGCATATCGCCCGTAAAATCAATTGCCCCAATCGCATAAGCGTTGTCGTGAATATTGGAAGGATGTAAGCCTGCCTCACCGCCGTCTTCACGTGCCCACTCAGGTTTTGGCCCTATTAAACGAATGCCTGTACGGCTTGAGTTATAGTGAATTTCGAACTGATTGGTAAAGAACGTATCAATATCTTGTTTGGTGAAAAAATCTGGTGCGCCATGTGGGCCATACATGACGGCAATTTCCCAGTTTTGGGTAAAGCTAGGAATTTGTGCTTGAGCTAAAGCAGTGGTCGATTGAGCGGAATATTCAGTAATCGGCAGCATATCGCCAATTAATAAATTACGGCCTGCATGCCCACCAAACTGCCCTAAAGTGAAAGTCGCCTGTGACCCTAAATAGTCAGGAACATCAAATCCACCTTTCACACCTATATAGCTACGGCAACCTGAACGGATAAGCCCACATTTTAAAACTTGGCCTTTTTTTACATTAATGGTTTGCCACATCGGCACAAGTTCGCCATCAAGTTTTGAAGGCATATCACCGCCCGTAATGACAATTTGGCTGTCGCAGTGAAACTTTAAGGTCGGCCCTTGCAAGGTGCATTCAAGACCTGCGGTATTTGGCTCATTGGTCAAAAGCTGGTTTGCCACAGTTAAACTGAGTGGATCGATCGCACCCGATGGCGGCACCCCGACATCCCAATAACCTAACCGACCTGTTACGTCTTGAATGGCAGTTTGAATGCCAGCCTGCAACACCTCAATTTTTTGAGTTTTCCATTCAAAGGTATTTAAAAATCGAGTGGTTTGAGTACCTAAAGCAAACACATCGCAAGCAATAATATTCTGTAAATATTCCAAATTGGTTTCAATGCCTGCGACTTGCGTGTTGGCAAGACTAGCACTCATTGCCTGTATGGCTTGGTCCCGTGTTGCAGCAGTCACAATGATTTTGGCAATCATTGGGTCATAAAAAGACGATACCGTTGAACCTGTTTCTACCCATGTTTCGACTCGGGCTTGCGGGTCAAATTTAACATGGGTAAGTAAGCCCGCACTTGGTTGGAACTGTTTAATCGGGTCTTCGGCATAAAGACGAACTTGAATAGAGTGTCCTGTTGGCTCTAACTTTTCAGTCGGTGCTGACCAGTCACCACTTGCCAGTGTAACCATCCACTCGACTAAGTCGACACCAAATACTTGCTCGGTCACGCCGTGCTCGACTTGCAAACGCGTGTTAACCTCTAAGAAATAAAATTCTTGGGTTTCGGTGTCCATGACAAACTCAACTGTGCCTGCCGAGCGATAGTTCACCGACTGCATCAGTTGAATCGCAACTTTTTGTAGGTAGTCGCGTTGATGTTCATTTAGATGTGGTGCGGGTGTTTCTTCAATCACCTTTTGATTACGGCGTTGTACCGAACAATCACGCTCACCCAAGGCTAAAACTTGCCCTTGCCCATCACCAAAAATTTGTACTTCGATATGGCGTGCATGTTGTACAAATTTTTCTAAATATAAACCTGCATCTTTAAAATTGACCTGCGCTAAATAAGATACGGTTTGGTAGGCATCTTTTAATTCAGTTTCATTCCAGACCAAACGCATGCCAATACCCCCACCGCCCGCGGTACTTTTCAGCATGACTGGATAGCCAATACGGGCCGCCTCGGTTAAGGCCTCGGCTTCATCGGCAAGTAGTGAGCTGCCCGGAAGTAGAGGTACATTACTTTTAATAGCAAGTTCACGTGCAGTATGTTTTAAACCAAAATCCAGCATTTGGCTTGAAGTTGGCCCAATAAAGGCAATTCCTTGGCTTTCGCACAAATCACAAAACTCGGCATTTTCAGACAAAAAACCATAACCGGGATGAATGGCTTCTGCTCCCGACTGTTTTGCTACTTCAAGAATCTTTTCAATATTTAAATAACTTTGGTGTGCAGGTGCAGGACCAATTAGGAAAGCTTCATCGGCCAAAGTTACATGTAAAGAATCACGGTCGGCTTCGGAATAAACCGCAACCGAAGCAATCCCGAGTTTTTTAAGGGTGCGAATGACGCGACAGGCAATTGCACCGCGGTTAGCAATCAGAACTTTTTTAAACATGCTTACACCCCTTCCGCTTCACGGACAACCAGTTGAATTTTGGTTGGGTTATAGGCATTACATGGGTTGTTTAGTTGTGGACAATTGGAAATTAAAACAATCAAATCCATTTCTGCACGAACTTCGACATATTTTCCCGGAGCTGAAATTCCGTCATCAAATTTAAGCTGACCATCTGGCGTAACAGGCACATTCATAAAAAAGTTAATATTTGGACCGATGTGACGGACATTTAAGCCATGCTTTTTTGCAATCGGGTGTTTTGCCAAGGCATACATAAAATTGTTACGGCAACTATGCATTGGGTACGTTTCATGTGCATAGCGAACCGTATTACTTTCACATGAACAAGCACCGCCAATGGTGTCATGGCGACCACAGTTATCATCATGAATAACGGCAATTGGACGACCAAAGTTACTGTAGAGCTTGGTGCCCTTTTCTAAATAGATTTGTTGGTTGATGGCCAAAGTATCCATTGCGCTATAACGCTCAGTTGGGTTTTCGGCACTCATAAACAAAGTATCGACCGCTTGGTTTCCCTCAAGGTCAATAATTCGAAAATATTGGCCCTTTTTAACCTCGCACATCCACGCTTCACCCGCAGGACAAACTTCATTTAAAACTGCTTTTTCAAATGATTGTAAAACTGTCATGATGCTTCTCCTGATTTAAATATTGCTAAGCGCGTAGTAGCGGGCTGTGTTTTGAAAGGCACGCTGATTTTGCGAACATGCATCACGACAAATATCGCTGTCTGTTAGTGAATTGGCTCTAAATAAACTGAGTTGAATATCGGCAGGTTGATAGATTGGGCTGGTGTCTAAACCATGCGGCGCAGCAGATAAAAATACTAAGCAGTCCATTTCAAAACGCAGTTCAATGCTTTGATTGGTGTTGTCAGAACTGACATATGACAAAACGCCGTTTTCATCTGGTGCAACTTTAGAAAATAGATTAACCGTGGCACTCAGGTCTTGGCTGGCAAGCCCGTATTTACACATTTCAATGAGTAAGCTGTCTAAGCCGTTTTGGTACATATCATTGCGGGCATCTTGAAATGTACGTATCCCAAATTGCTTTTCAATTTGCTCAGGTCGACTTGGGCCACAAAGTGCATCATTCCAACCATGATCATCACGAACAATGGAAGCCATGACACGGCCAAGGTCTGAGTACAATACGTTGGAAGCTTTTAAATAGGCGGTGTGTTGCCCTTTTAAACTGTCGGGCATGTTAAAACGTTCAAGCACATCGGCAGCATTTACACAAAACAAAGAAACATTTGCCTGAGCGCTAAGCGATGTAAATCTAAGAATAGTTCCTTTTTGAATACGACCCGACCAGTGATGTCCTCCGGGTAAAAGTTCGGTCCAAATCGCCTGATTGTTATGATAACTTGCAGTGTTCATAGCTACTCCTGTCGGATAGTTTTAGACTTCCTCCCGGGCTTTTATCCCTCCGTGTAGTTCGCTAGGAACCGTGAACTCTCGGTCCAGACATACATGAAGTATCGGAACCCTAGATCACTTTTGATTGTTTATGACTATGCAAAGGACATGCCAACTTAGTATTACGGTTTTGATTAAAAGTAATACTAATCTTGGGCTGTTTAGGTGCGATTTAAGTTCAAAAATAAAAACCTGCACTTAAAATTGTGCATTTCAAAATAAAAAAGCCCCTTTCACGAAGAGGCTTAAGAATGAATTATAAGAGAGCGTATTAAGGAAGTAGAATTACCTTGCGACAGTCCTGTTCTCTTTCATTAAAAATGCGATAACCCTCTGCGGCATCTTCTAATTTCATTCGATGGGTAATGATAGTTTCAGGCGACAAATCACCACGCTCAATCAGTTCTAAGAGTTGCGGCAAATATTGATGCACATGGGTTTGGCCCATTTTAAAAGTCAGCCCTTTATCAAAAGCATCGCCAAATAAAAAGCCATGAATTGGGCCTGCATATACACCCGGTACGCTGACTACACCACCACGACGAACTGCGGCAATACATTGACGAAGCGCTGCACCACTTGAACCTTCAAGCTTTAAATTGGTGAGCACTGTCTCAATCACACTGCCTTTTGCCTCGAAGCCAATCGCATCAATCACAGCATCGACACCGCGATAATTGTCGGTATGCTGAATAATAAATTCGGCCGCATCGACTTCATCAAAATTAACTGGAATAGCACCGTATGTTGCCGCTGCATAGTTCAATCGATAGTCATTGTGATCGACCATAAATATCTTTTCTGCGCCGAGCATCTTAGCGCAAGCAGCACTTAACAGTCCGACTGGCCCTGCACCATAAATTGCAACGGTTGAGCCACGTTTCACTTGGGCATTGGTCACGGCTTGCCAAGCAGTCGGTAAAATATCAGTCAAGAAAAGTACTTTTTCATCTGACAGTGAAGTTGGCACTTTAAAAGGGCCTTTATTGGCTTTTGGCACACGCACATATTCCGCTTGCCCGCCCGGTACACCGCCGTAAAGATGGCTATAACCAAACAAAGCCGCACCTGGTGGAATCTGTTTTTTATTAATAATTGCGCCGCGCCCTGTATTGGTGGTTTCACAGGCAGCGGTCAGGTTAAGTTGGCAAAAGAAACATTCACCACAAGCAATCACAAAAGGCACAATGACACGGTCGCCTTTTTTCACATGGGTAACGGCTGGGCCGACTTCTTCAACTACACCCATAAACTCATGCCCAAAAATATCGCCATGTTCAGTCTTTGGGATTTTGCCTCGATATAAATGTAAATCAGAGCCACATATCGCTGTGGCAGTCACGCGTAAAATAATGTCATCCGGTTCTTGAATAATTGGGTCTGCAACTGTTTCTACTCGAACATCTTCTGCACCGTGGTAAGTAAGAGCGCGCATATTGTTATTCCTCTATTTCCTTTCATGTCATTTGATTATGAGGAGGCTTTCTTTACCGTTTGCAACGATTGTTATTTTTCACGTAAGACATATTACTCAAATACAAATAAATGAAGCCCTCGCTCTGCCCTAAAATGTGCAATATAGAGATGAAATCAGTCTGACGAACTAGAATTCCACCCTAGTGAAAAGCGTGCTAATATCCAAATTCTGACAATTACCCATGTCAAATTTACTTTAGAGGGAACAAGATGTTAAAAACTCAAAAAATCAACATCGTACAAGAATTTGATGCACCTATAGACAAGGTCTTTGCAGCCTTGAGTGAACATGAAAACCTAAGCAAACTTTTTGCCCCTGCTAAAGTCACTCGTATTAGTAATGGAAAGGATGCGCGTAATGGTGTTGGCTCTGCCCGCAAGATGTCTATTCCGTTTACACCTTCATTTGTTGAAACAAATTTAGTCTATAAAGAAAATGAACTGATCGAGTACGCGATTACAAGCGGCATTAGTCCAATTAAGGCGCATCGCGGTGTGATGCAATTTACTGACTTGGGAAATAACCGAACTCGTTTGAATTACACCATTAGCTTTAAAGGTCGCGTTCCTTTTATTGGCCCGATTATTAAAGCTGCTCTACAAAATGGCGTGAGTCGTGGTCTTAAAAAACTTAAGTTTTAACCCTCCCTATTAAATAAAAGCCCTATTACGGGCTTTTATTTTTTTAAATATTTCTACGAAAACATCGCTATAAAATATGTGAATTGCTTATCCCGCTCATCTATATGGTTATCGCTGAGCCTTTGAATAATGGTTCCTTCAATTATATGTAAAAGTAATTTGGCATCGTGAAATGAAACATCTGATTTTATGAATCTAAGCTGATTATAGATTTCATTGGTCAGCCAAGTTCTATATCGAATGGCAATTTGGTAGGCGTTGGAGTAGGTATTTTTAGTTTCAAAAATGGCTTTAAATAACAGGTAATACTGCCCTTCTAAGTCAGTATGTAAATAATACAATTTGTTGAGTTTGTCTCTCACGCTTGAGTCTTGGTCATATTCCACCATTGCAATGACTTTGTCTTGTAGCCGTTCTTTTTGCACGAGTAGGCATATTTCGATAAAACGCGCTTTGGACTGGAAGTGATGATAAAAAGTCATTTTTGTAATTTCTGACTCTTTGATAATTCTATCGACACCTACTAAATGGAATCCGTGATGGTGAAATAAATCAATTGCTTTATTCACAACTTTTAAAGCACGTGTAGAAAGTACTAAAGGTGACATAGTTGTACCGTTTAAAATAATTTTTTGTTGTATATAAAAGAGATAGAAATGCCGTCACTCTTAAAATGAGTGCTAAAAACAGGCATGCAAAAGCGGCACAATAAAGGTGTGCTCGCCTATCTCAGGTTTATTGTTGCTTTGATTTTTGAGTCGTAACGATTCTTAAGGTGTAGAAAACCTAGAGTCGATTAAACCGATTTAGAAAGTATTTAAACGGTATAAATAAAGAGATTTTGGCAAAGGCCAATAAATGAGAAGAATTAGTACGCATAGCGGACTCCTTTGTTAACAAAAGAAATCCTACCGATCACTGCTAAATGATGGTGGCAGGACGAAAGAGGGTTAGCAGACTGGCAACAAAGAAACCAGCACACCCAAAGGTGTCCCCCTTCCGCCCTACCGTAGAGAAAAAGGGGGCGAACGAGTTCACGATACACAAAACTAGGTTTCGAATATCGTCTTTGTTAAATAGGGTCTGCTAAAACCCGCTAGCAATGTAGGCTAGCCCGCAAAGGATAGTATTCGCTTTTGTTATCGTCAAGCGTAGGAAATGACAATTGTATTAAAGTAGAGCGGTTGGGGAATAAAAAAGCCATTACGGTTTAGTAATGGCTTTTTTAATCATGAATTTCAATTAAATCTAAGTATAACTATCAAGTTAACTCTTAATGTGTATTAAATGCTAAGAATAAACCTAATCCTATAAAAATTGATCCGCCCATTAGAGACATGACCTTTTGTGTATTTTCAGATTTCTTAAATCTTTTTAAGATATAGTTTGCTAAAAAAACACATACTATATCTGCAGAAACAAAAGCTAAATTCACAAAAAAACCTAATATTATGAATTGTAGCCACACAGAAAATCCAGAAGTAGTATTTATAAATTGAGGTAAAAAAGAAATATAAAATATTGCAGTTTTTGGGTTAAAAACCTCTACTAAGATACTTTGTCTAAATGAAACTTCAGGAGCATGCAAATCAATTTCTAAATTACCTTGCAGCTTTGATCTTATTAGCTTAATTCCGAGCCAAATTAAATATCCAGCACCTAATATTTTAATTACATCATAGAGCATAGGTGTTGTTTTTAAAATTGCAGTTAATCCAATTGAAGCTGCAATTATATGAAAACATCCACCAATAAAAATTCCTAATGATGCCATTAACCCAGCTCTTTTCCCTTTAGAAATAGTCTGAGCTGCTGTATAAAGCATAGCCGGTCCAGGCATATAGGCAAAAATTAATGTAGTTATAACAAAAGTTATAAGTAATTCAATTGAAACCATTATTCATCCTTAATGCAGTTTATTTAAGAGTAATCTCTAACTCCGAATAGAGAGCTACCTATACGAATATAGTTGGCCCCTATCGGTATAGCCTTTTTATAGTCATTACTCATTCCCATACTTAAATTTTCTATTTCATATAAAGACTTTAATTCCTTCATTTTTAAAAAATAAGGCTCTACTTCTTTAGTATTAGGCGGAATACACATAAATCCTTCTAGTTTAATACTTCTACTAGTAATAGCTTTTTGAAATAAATCATTTAGATCGCTTAAATCAACACCACTTTTCTGCAATTCATTTCCTATATTAATTTGAATAAAAATCCTTACTATCTTTTGCACTTCTGTTGCATATTTTATAATTTTATTTAGCGTATTAACGCTGTCTACTGATTCTATCACATCAAAAAAATTAACTATTTTCTTAATTTTTTTTGACTGAATACCACCAATAAAATGTAATTCTAGATCAGTATATTTATCTTTCAGCAAGGACCATTTTTCATAGGCCTCCTCTACTCTACTTTCACCAAATATGCGGTGCCCATGTTCTAAAAGAGGTAAAATTTTTTCTACCGGTTGAAATTTAGAAACTGCAACCAATTGTGTAGAAGAGTTTAACTGGTGAATATCATTAATAATCTTATTGAAATTATCTAATATTATTGAGTTCATTTTACAACTTTTACCTCTTCAGGAAATACTTCAATTTTCATAATTGAGGTCACGTCTAATCCTGTAATTTCTTTTACTTTTTCTTTACCCTTATTTTGAACTTTTTCAATTGCACATATGACTTTTTCAATAGTACTTCCTGCTGTTTTTAATGCTTCAGCAAGGGCAATTACAGCTCCTCCTGTACTTAAAGTATCATCAATAATAACTACTCTATCACCCTTATCTATACCATTTAAATACATTTTTCCTTCAAAATATTCAGATTTAATATCCACCACATTATTATTAAGTTCTGTAAGGCTATAAGGATACCATCGTGCCATTGCAAGAGGTTTACCAGTTAATAAAGAGATAGTGGTTGCTAATGGTGCTCCCTTATCCTCTTCTGTAACAATTTTATCAAAATCACAATCTAGATGTTCTAAAATTGCATAAGCAACTTCGATTAAGACCTTGGGTCTTAACGCTGGTAACTGATCAGTAAATTCATTAACTGTTGTAAGTGTTTTTCCTGAGTTTACTACACGTGCGTTTCTATAAATTTCTTCTAACAACATTTTTATCTCCTTAATTATTTTTTATCTTGATATTCAGGGTATACACCGTCCCATCTACTTTTATATTTCCACGCATTATCAAAAAATAAAGTAACTATTGTTTTATTATTTATATTATTCATCAAAGATTCACAAACTAATAAATTTGCTCCACAAGTTGGACCTATACCAATTTGATCACTTTCTATAAAGCTTTTCATTCTATTCCAAGCTTCATGACCATTAACAGTTGTAATAGCATCAATAACATCGAGACTAGTATTTGCTGATAATATACCAGCTCCTAATCCCATTAAGTTATGTGGAGAATGCGTAAATTTTAAACCATTTTTCATCGCATATATTGGAGCAGACTTATCAACTTCTATGCCAATAGTTTTTATATTAGGAAAATTCTCTTTTAATCTTTCTGCGATACCTGAAAAAGTTCCTCCTGTTCCAATTGAACAAACAAAATAATCTGGAGTAATTTTCAACTCCTTTAATTGATGAGTTATTTCATCACCACATTTGTGCCATGCATTTTTATTTAATAGACTTGAAGCTTGATCAAGGAAATATGTATTTCTATTCAATTCAACGTATTTTCGTGCAGCTTCAACACTCCCATTTAAAAACTTTTCTTTTTCTGTAAATATAATTTCTGCACCGAAATTATTGATTTGATCAATCCGCTCTTGCGTCATTCCCTCAGGCATACATATAACAACTTTATAGCCCTTTTCTCGTCCAATCCATGCTAATGCAGCCCCACCATTACCCGTAGAACAATCGACTAAAGTCATCCCTGGTTTTATGAGTTTTTCCTTTTCTAATGTCTCAATAATATGAAGAAATGTCCTATCTTTATGGCTACCTGTAGGATTACTCAATTCAAATTTTGAAAAAATTTGATTCCCATTCTTAGATAAAGAAGTCAACTGTTTAAGCTCAGTGTTTCCAATTTTGTTTAAATTCATTTTTAGCTCTTTTTAACATTTGTTAAATTCTATTGCTTGTTTTTTAAGGTTTTATAAACAATATTTATAAAAATAGATAATTGTTTCAAAACTGATCAAATACTAGATAAAAAATACAGACCTGTCTATATATTTTTATAAAATATATAGATACAAGACATGAAGATAAGTTTAGATTTAAAAATATTATTAATATAAGCCATTATAATATATGAAGTTTTATTAATTAGACTCCAATATGTCTAAGAGTTTTTACTAATCCATCAACTTTTTACGGCGATACAACCCACAATCCCCTGAAAATAGCGCTGCCAATAAACAAGTAATAATGGCGTAAGTGGCAACATTCATTCCAAATAGTTCAATCGCTAAAATAATAGACGTTAACGGTGCCTTACTCGCCCCAGAAAACAAACTGACTAACCCTAAGCCTGCAAGCAATGAAAGTGGTAGGTTTAAAACCGCTCCTAAAGCATTCCCTAATGTTGCACCCACATAGAACAACGGCGTAATTTCGCCACCTTTAAAACCCGACCCTAAAGTAATGGCAGTAAAAACAGTCTTGTTAAAAAAGTCGTAAAATTCAATCGGTACATAAAAAGATGCAATGATTTTATCTGTACCTAAACCGTTGTACTGCTGATGCGCAGTGAACAACGTCAGTAGCATAATGACAATACCGCCGACCATGGTTCTTAATGGCAAATAGCGGATGTATTTATAAAAGAGATCACTTGCCAAGTGAATGGCAGCAATAAAGAAACGCGCAGCTAAACCAAAGACTAACCCTGCCGCAATTAAGCTCATGAGCGTGCCAAAATGAATGGCTGGAAACTCACTAATGACATAGTAGATGTGCGGGTGAACAATATCGAATAGTTCAGGGATGGTCGATGCAATAAGCGCCGACACAAAACACGGGAAAATAGCTGAGTATCTTAAATTACCTAAAGCGGTAATTTCTAAACCATAAATTGCCCCTGCCAAAGGCAAGCCAAACACCCCTGCAAAGCCTGCACCAATACTGGCGATTAAACAGATTTTGCGGTTATCTTCCGAGATTTTTAAAATATGGCTCAAGTGGTCAATTAAGGCACCTGAAAGCTGTACGGCTGGTGCCTCACGCCCTGCCGAACCACCAAACAACTGCGTTAAAATTGAGGTGATAAAAATGATAGGACTCATTCGTTTTGGAATAAACGACTTGGGCTGGTGAATTTCATCTAGGAGTAAATGTGTTCCCCGTTCAATCGGCGAACCATATTTTTTAATGAGGTAACCAATACCAAAACCCACAAAAGGCAAAAAGTAGATCAACCAATGATGCAAACTTCGGACTTTGTTTGAAATATCAAAAGCGACAAAAATTAAAGTCGATGCCAACCCCGCTACGACTCCAATCACAATCGAGATAACGAGCCAATAGACACTGTATTTTAGAATTTGATCATATTCAGATGAAGGTAGAATTTTCATTCGCTTTCTTCAATTCGCCTTTGAGTGAGTGCCAAATTCTCAAATTATTTTTATGCTGCCAGCTCATTAAGTGAGAAATGCTTAAACTGGGCTAAAAATTAAAGCTCGCATAAGCGAGCTTCAAATACAGTGATCAATATTTATACCACCAATCTGTGACAAATATCTCATAACCCGTACACGCTTTCAAGGTGTAAATGGTTAATGAAAACCTGAAAAATGCCTGATTGAGTTAATTAATAAGCATTCGATTTGACCTGATCAAATTACAAGCATTATCAAGCCAAATGACCTATTTAAATATTAATTAATAGTCGCAATCACAGTTTCTGCATGGCAGGTCGCGCCCTTCTCTGCACTAAACTGAATAACGCCACTACGGTGCGCCACTACCTGCACTTCCATTTTCATGGCTTCCATAATGGCAACCACTTGGCCTTCCGTCACCTGCTCACCATT
Organism: Acinetobacter sp. ABJ_C1_1; assembly: GCF_044684115.1. Taxonomy (NCBI): domain Bacteria; kingdom Pseudomonadati; phylum Pseudomonadota; class Gammaproteobacteria; order Moraxellales; family Moraxellaceae; genus Acinetobacter; species Acinetobacter sp. ABJ_C1_1. The sequence goes on from NZ_JBITPU010000007.1 coordinate 83,435, forward strand.
TTCAACTTTCCAAGTGCTAATCACACCATTAATTGGGGCAAGTAAATGCTCAGCACTTACTTCTGGCTCGGCCGTTTGGGCTTGAACGGCGGTTGCTGGTCCTTGTGCAAACATTCCTGCTGGTAAACCTAAACGGTGTAACTTACCATCAATTTCAATGTAGCTGAGCAACATCGGTTGTTGATGGTTTGGAATACCACGTTTAGTCGGCTTTAACTCTTGTTTAAAATCATTTTCGATCCAACGCGTATGTACATTAAATTCTTCGGTAAAGTCAGGTTCATTGAGTACTGCACGGTGAAAGTCTAAAACTGATGCCACACCTTCAATTTTAAATTGCTTCAAGGCACGTTTAGCGCGAGCAATTGCAACTTCACGGGTTGGACCAGTGACAATCAGCTTTGCCATGAGTGAGTCAAAGTGACTAGACACTAATGATCCAGTACGAACACCAGTGTCCACGCGTACACCGTTACCAAACGGCGCTTCAAACAAACTCAACACGCCAAAGGCTGGAATAAACCCACGTGCTGGGTCTTCGGCATTAATACGAAACTCAATGGCGTGGCCTTGGGCTTTTGGTGTTTCTTTAATAGAAAGCACTTCACCTTGCGCAACACGAATTTGCTCAACCACCAAATCGACTTTTGATGTTTCTTCGGTAACTGGGTGCTCAACTTGCAAACGTGTATTTACTTCTAAAAATGAAAGCTTACCGTCACGACTCAGTAAATATTCAACTGTTCCTGCACCTACATAGTTTGCAGCCTGACAAATGTTTTTTGCCGAGGTTAAAATTTGCTGGTAAATCTCATCGCTAACAAATGGCGCTGGCGCTTCTTCGACTAACTTTTGGTTACGGCGTTGCAACGAGCAATCACGTGTACCAAGCACGACAATGTTGCCATGTTGGTCGGCAATCACTTGCGCTTCTACATGGCGCGGTTTATCGAGATATTGCTCGACAAAACATTCACCACGGCCAAAGGCAGCTTTTGCCTCTCGTACTGCCGACTCATAAAGCTCTTGAACTTCTTCGAGTTTCCACGCAACTTTTAAGCCGCGGCCACCGCCACCAAACGCCGCTTTAATGGCAATCGGTAAACCATATTGCTTGGCAAACTCTAAAGCTTCCTCTGCATTATTAAGTGGGTCTTGTGTACCCTGAACTAACGGCGCACCGACCGAAGCAGCAATTTTACGTGCTTCGATTTTATCGCCTAGTTTTTCAATGGCACTTGGTGATGGCCCGACCCATTTTAAACCCGCATCAATCACAGCTTGAGCAAACTCAGCACGCTCAGATAAAAAGCCGTAACCAGGATGCACCATAGTCGCTTTCGATTTCTTTGCAACTTCGATAATAGCAGGAATATTTAAATAGGTTTCACTGGCAGTCGCACCAGCTAAGCTCCATGCTTCATCTGCAAGTTCGACATGCATGCTGCCAATATCGTCATCTGCATATAACGCGATCGATGAGATGCCCATGTCACGGCAAGCATGAATAATACGAACGGCAATTTCACCACGGTTAGCAATCAATAATTTTTCTGTATTCATCTTTCATTCTCAAAATCTGTAAATTCGGCAATTTTTTTAAATTTGATGCGACAACCTGCTGGAATCTGTGCCACCAAGTCCCAATGGTGTTTAGCAACAGAGCCAATGACCGGATATCCGCCCGTTAAAGGATGATCATTCATAAACAAAACGGGTTGCCCGCTCGGTGGAATCTGTAAAGCACCAATGCATGTACCTTCACTTTCCAACTCGTAAGTAATTTTGCGAGTTAGAGGCTGTGCACCTGAAAGTCTTAGCCCGACGCGGTTGCTTTCATTGGTTACCAGCCATTCTTGCTGACAGAGCAGTTCAATACTGTCTCGTTCAAACCAGTCTGTACGCGGCCCCATCACAATATCTAGCTCAACCACTTCACGAGCTTTTGGCAAATCGCTTTTGGCCACTTCATTTAGGCTAATGTTGGCTGCTTGAACCTGTCCTTGATAAATGGTATCTCCAAGCTTTAAAGGTTCTGGCCCTAACACCGCCAAGCTGTCAAATGAGGCACTATTGAGTACTGGTTCAACGTCTATACCACCGCGAACGGCCAGATAGTTTCTTAAACCTGCTGTTGGTGGCTGAATTTGAAATTCATCACCTTCATCCAAATCAATCGGTTGATAGCTTGCAAAGTCTGCGGTTTGACCAACAGCAAATTTCACACGAATGTTTGAAATAGCACCTGCAACTGCAATAACACCTGCATGTTGCATTTTGGCTTTTAGGCCGCCATTTAAAACTTCAATGACGGGTGTAGCGGTTGGGTTACCCACAATACGGTTAGCACTATGCATGGCAGACAAATCCATTGCACCTGCAACCCCAACACCAATATTGGTCTGGTTTAAGCGCCCTTCATCTTGAATGAGCATCTGTAAACTTGGCGCAGTGATCGTAAACAGTGGCAGAGATTTTTTCGGCTCAACTGTACGCGTGATTTGCTTCGGTACAGTCACAGTGGTTGGGCTATGCGTGACATCTTCAAAATGAACGGTCATGCCCGGTAACAGCAAAGCAGGATTTTTACGCTCTAAATCCCACATTTTTTCCGATGTGGTTCCAATCAGCTGCCAGCCACCCGGACTGTCTTTTGGATAAATACCAGAGTATTTCCCAGCCAAGCCCAACGAGCCTGACGGTATTTTTTTACGCGGAACCGTTAAACGCGGAATATCGGTAAAAGGCTTATCGGGACTACTCATATAAGCAAAGCCCGGTGCAAAACCAATAAAAGCCACATTCCACACGCTTTGGTGATGTTTTCTAATCACATCGGCAACAGACAGCCCTTGTAGCTCGGCAACTTGCGCAAGGTCTTCACCGTCGTAACGAATCGGCACAATCACTTCTTGGCTGCTACGCTCAAATCCAGAATCAACTTTGAGGCCCTGAATTGAAGCAACCAGCGTTTTAAAGTTGGTTTCGATCTCGTTAAAAAAAACCAAAATTGTTTTTGCAGCAGGGACTAAGTCTTTAATTCCATTCAATTGCGTATTTTGCAATTTATTGTACAACGCCAAAGTTTCCTCTAGGCTCGCAAGCTCAATCAGAAAACAGTCGACGTTTACCGATAAAAAACGCATTTGCTTATCCTTTTAATTCTTCTTTAGTCCAATTAGCCAATCCAAGCGCGGTCAGGAATGTCGGTAATAAACATGTGACCCGGTGCATGACTAATCGCAAAAGGAATTTTTGAGTTCATCACTGCGGCTTGCGGTGTTACTCCACACGCCCAAAACACTGGAATTTCACCTGCTTCAATACGAGAAGCATCACCAAAGTCTGGCTTATTTACATCCGAAATTCCTAAGCTTTCAGGGTGACCAATATGTACAGGTGCACCATGTACACTTGGCATACGTGCGGTAATTTTTACCGCTTCACTAATTTGATGCGATGGAATTGGTCGCATGGAAACCACCATATTTCCAGAAATACGCCCTGCTGACTGGCACTGAATATTGCTCAGATACATCGGTACATTGGTATCGTCATGAATATGGCGAACTTCAATACCTGCTTCTTGCAAAGCCGTTTCAAACGAAAAACTACAGCCAATTAAGAAAGTCACCAAATCAGGATGGGCGTTGTAAATCTCGCTCGCATCGGTCACTTCATCGACCAGTTCGCCATCTTTCCAAATGCGATAACGCGGGAAGTCGGTTCGGATGTCTGAGTCTGCTGCAAGCTTAGTTGCATAGATACCTTCTTCGAGCACATCAAGCACTGGACAGCTTTGCGGATTACGGTGTGCATAGAGTAAAAAGTCATATGCCCACTCTTTTGGCACCGAAATCATGTTGACCTGCGTCATGCCCGCGGCCATGCCTGCGGTCGGTTTATCAAAACCTGCACGGATTTTTAAACGCGCATCTAAAGCGGCTTCAAGCTGAGCTGGGTCGACTTTAATATCCTTATACATGGTGCTCATCCTTATGCTTTGTTTACAAACGGGCGGATTTCAATATTGTTTTTTACAAGCTCGGCTTTAATGGCTGCTGACATTTCTAATGCACCGTCAGTATCGCCATGTAAGCAAATAGTGTCGGCTTGAATTGGGGTAAATACGCCATCAATTGACTCGACACCACCATTTTTAAGCATTGACACCACACGACTCGCAACAAATGCCGAGTCGTGTAAAACCGCACCTTCTAGACGGCGGGAAACCAATGAACCATCGCTGTTATAAGCTCGGTCTGCAAATGCCTCAGATACCACTTTTAAACCAGCAGCTCGTGCCTGCTCGACTAAGTTTGACCCAGCCAAAGCCACTAAAACCAGTTCAGGGTTATACATTTTAATGGCATCAATCACTGCGGCTGCTTGAGCTTGGTCATGTGCAATGGTGTTATAAAGCGCGCCATGTGGTTTAACGTATTGCACTTTTGAGCCCGCCACTTTCGCCAAGCCATCGAGTGCAGAAATTTGATAAAGCACATCGGCAATCAGCTCGTCACGCGACAAATCCATATTACGGCGGCCAAAACCAACAAGGTCTGGATAAGACACATGAGCACCAACGGTCACACCAAGCTCCACTGCTTTACGAACCGTTTTTAAAATGCCGAGTGGATCGCCAGCATGGAAGCCACAAGCAATATTTGCACTGGTCACGACTGGTAAAATCTGATCATCATTACCCATTTTCCATGAGCCAAAGCTTTCACCCAAATCACTATTTAAATCTACAAACATGGCATTATTCCTTTATCACTTAACAAAGTCTGGCTTAAAGCTTGGTCAAATAGTTAAATACTGTCGTAAATGACATATAGCCCATCCACCATGTCAACAGACATGTTAACCCACCCAAAATAAGCAACCATTTTGGATAGTTATAATTACCCATTAAATCTTTACGGCATGCAGCAACATACACAAAAATTGTAAGACCAATTGGCAACACCAAACCGTTAAAACCACCTACAAAAATGAGTAGACCCGCTGGAGTTGCACCCAATAACACATAGAGCAATAAAGCCAATGCGATAAAGGTAATGGTCGTATAGTTGGTTTGTTTTGGTGTTAAGTTCTTTTTAAACGCAGTAAAGAATGACACTGAAGTATATGCTGCACCGATAGTACTACTAATACCCGCTGCCCAGAAAATTAAACCAAATAATTTAAAACCAAATGTACCCGCTGCATATTGGAATGCTTGAGCTGCTGGATTGGCGTCATGGCTGGCTAAATCAATTGTTGCACCGCTCACCACCACACCTAAAAACGCTAAAAACAGCACATAACGCATGATACCAACGACAACAATGCCCTTGGTCGCAGCTTTTGCAACTTCATCAATATTTTCAGGGCCAACCGCGCCTTTATCGAGTAACCGGTGTGCACCTGCATAGCAGATGTAGCCACCAACCGTACCACCAACAATGGTCGTAATAATGGCAAAGTCGATATGATCTGGAGCAAAGGTTTGATGTACAGCTTGACCAACTGGAGGCATTACAATAACGGCAACAATAATAATCAGGAGAATTTTAAGCAATCCCAACACGATCATGCTTTTATCCATGGCAAGCGTTGCTTTTCTTGATGCAAAAATCAAAATCGCTAAGGCACCACTTAAAATACCGCCCCACTTTGTGTCTAGGCCAAAAAGTGCATTTAAACCTAAGGCTGCACCTGCAATGTTACCCACACTAAAGAAAAAACCGCCCAAAATCACCAGAAACGCCAGTAAATAACCACTACCCGGTAATGCTTTATTGGCAATATCCGATGCACGCATTTGAGTAAGTGTCACCACTCGCCAAATGTTTTGTTGAACAACATAATCAATCAGAATGGAAACTAAAATTGCAAAGCCAAATGCAGCACCTAACTTCACTGTAAATACAGCAGTTTGGGTTAAAAATCCTGGCCCCATTGCAGAGGTCGCCATCATAAAGATTGAGGCAACAATGGCCCATTGGCGATCTGATAAAAAAGAAGATTTCAGTAAAGACATATTAATGCGTTCCTCATCCATTTGAGCTTAACAACGCTATTTCAAGTTGAACCAAGAACACCATTTTTCGTCCCAAACGATATTCTTTAATCCTTTAAAATGACAAAGATTCCCTATTCCCCAATCAACTTAATCGGTGATCAAATCTTGTATCTCAAATAAAAACATAGCTAATCCCTACGAACAATAAGACTTTTTACATAAATTAAAATTTTTAAGTTTTTGATTTTTATTATTTTTTAATTTTATTAAAAGTCAGGATAAATTTTACTTATCAAACTATATAAGCTGCTTTTATGACTTTGCATACAAGCAGCAGTAATTTAGATAAGAAAAATGAGATGAAAAGATCATCAATCCTGCTTATTTTTTGATTTGCTCATTGAGTCTTTTCATGGCACTTGCCGACACTTTTACAGCAACTTCTGTCAGTTTTTCTTTCAAGGCAACATCATTGCCATGAATATAAATAGAGGTGAAATGAAAGGTCTTTAAGCGAATAGGCGTATTTAATATTTCCAGCCGACCATCGGTAATTTCCTTTAACGCCGTTAAAGTCGGTACGACTGCAATACCCAAGCCCTGCTCGGCAAGACGTAATAAAGTCGCTAATGAATAACTGGTAATTGAAAGCGGCTCATCAATGCCCTTTTCTTTCATTTTGGCCTTTAATTCTTTATAGGGATAGGTAATTTTTGGATAGGTTAAAATGGTATGCGACATTAAGGCTTTAAAAGACATTTGCCCAATTCCACCTTTAAATGAAGGTGCTGCCAAGAAGCTCAGCTCAAAGTTACATAGCGACTGTTCAATACACTCAAAAGCCAACGTTGGTCCAAGTAAAAACGCCATGTCCAAGTCACCTGTACGAACGCCTTCTTGTAAGTTAGGTGTCAGGTCAACCACAATTTCGACTGAAATTTTTGGGAACTCTTGTTGAACTTTTTCAATATATTCAACGAGCCACGTATATACAATGGTTTCGGAAACGCCTAAACGGATGGTTCCCGTCAGGTGTTGGTTTTCGGTCAGTTCTGCGACCAGATCGGTTTCTAGGCGCATAAACTTTTCGGCATACTTAAATAAGGTCATACCTTTATGGGTCAGTTTAAACTGCCGCATGCTTCGATCTAAAACTTTAAAACCTAATTCATTTTCAAGAGATGTGATTTTTTGAGATACCGCAGGCTGTGTCGTTTGTAATTTAGTCGCGGCCTTATTGAAGCTATTTAAAGTCACAACCCAATAAAATGCTTCAAGATTCTTTAAATTCACGTTTCATCCTGTCTTAAAAATTCCTTTACTTTTATAGTATGTAAGCTTTTAGCGTGTTAAGGCCAGCAAAAAATAAATATTTAACTAACGTTAGTCATCCAAATTTTTAAATGCTTTAGAAAGCTGACTAATTGTTTTGATCTGTTTTGCATAACGGCGGCATGATCGGCATGCCAACAAATGCAGTTGTAAACTACTTTGCTCACGTAAGAAAAGCGGTCTATCTTGTTTTTCAGACAATAGTTGAGTGGCTTGTCGACATGTCAACATGAACAATCCTCCTTCAATAACCATTTATTTTCTAAGCATTCGCGTAATCGGGTACGACTTCGATACATCAACACATTAAAGTTTGAAATAGATAGCTCCAGCTTGCTACAAATTTCGTTAGAACTCAGTTCTACCACTTCTCTCATCATAAAAACCTGAGCATATTTGGCAGGCAAATGATCTAAACAAGCTTCAAAAATTATCCAGAAATCTGACTGTTCCATCATTTCTTCTGGGCTTTGCCATGCTTGAGGTGCTTCATATTTATGCCAGTGTCCTGAAGCATCAAACAACTCGTCGATACTGAGTTCGCTTTCCTCATCTTTAAATAATTCAGACATGGCGACCAAGCGTGACTTTTGCCGAACCACATCAATAATTTTATTTTTTAAAATTGCGAATACCCATGTTTTGAACGCAGCCCGTCCTTTAAATGAATCTAAATTTTGAAAAGCACTGGTTAAAGCTTCTTGCACTACATCCTCAGCTTGCGGAAGTGAGGATAACTGTAAAAAAGCAAATTTAATCATTTGCTGTCTTAAGTCTTGTAAAAAGGCTGGGTTATGCAGTTGATCCCCTAGGTCGTCATGACGTGATGCCGCGGCTGAAGTCATCCTTGTACCTCTTTAAAATCATGGGGAATTTGGATTAATTGTAGTCGGGTTAAGAGGTTTTTGAGTTCTTGAATTTGCAGATAAATTTTAGGCTCAGACAAATCAGTGAGTACAGATTGAATGAGTGTGAAAATATCATGGTCAGTTAACGCTATATTTTGAGTTAACTGTTCAATCAGCATAGCAAATAAAGGGGAAAGCTGTTCAATACATACTTTGTCTTGTTCATCTCGCCAAACCATAATTGCTCCAGGCATAGGCTCGACCTGTTCTGGAGTTATTAAAGTTGTCCACGTATAAACGGGATATTGATAAACCAATACCCATGCCTTCGTGGTTAACTGCCAAGCATAATTTTCATGTAAAACAACATCTTCAATTTCAACTGTGTCTAAATATAATTCTAGCCATTCAAACTGTAATAACTCAGCCAACCAAGGATACTCTTGTAATATCGGATGCTGTTGCTCTGTTAAATACTCTCTAAACTCTAAAGAGATATCATTGTATAAAGGTGAGCGGCTTTTAGCTTTTTGAAAAAACTCTAAGAGCAATTGTTGCCACTTTAATTCTGGCAACATCGCACGAGCTACCGGATAAACCAAGTTAATAAATGAGCTGACATTATTAAAAAGTAAATCCCGATAAATTTGCATTCTTTGAGGAGGAAGTGCTTGAGGTAGTTCCAAATCAGGATCACGAATCCAGTCACAAAACTGTTGCTGCATGGTTTGGAAGGATATTTGATTTCCCTTCATAGCCACTCTCCTGTTGTTGAATGAGTTTAATTTTGGCCAATTCCTCTTCTAATTCTTCCCATGATGGAATATTAAAGTCGCGTTCTAATAAAGTCGGTTTTACTCCACATACTTGATAGCTATATCTCAGTAACTCCCAAACACGGTCACAGACTTCTGCCCCATGCGTATCAATTAATAAATTTTTCTGAACTTTTTCATGCCCAGCAATATGTAAATAACGGATTCGTTCTTTTGGCATTTTCTGAATAAATCCAAATGCATCGCTACCATGATTGATACTGTTGACATAGACATTATTTACATCAAGGAGCAAATCACAGTCTGCATGTTGAATCACTTGACCGATAAATTCAGCTTCACTCATTTCGGCATTCGGCATTAAATAAGTAGACACATTCTCTATGACTAATCTTTTTCCTAAAATATCTTGCACACGTAAAATACGTTCAGCCACATATTTAACAGCGGCTTCTGTCATCGGTATGGGCAACAAATCATATAAATAGCCGCCATCATTTGTATAACTTAAATGTTCAGAATAAATTGGCACTTCGTATTGTTCTAAAAAGCTTTTTACTTTACCTATAAATTCGAGATTAAGTGGATGTGGTCCTCCAATAGATAATGACAAGCCGTGACAAATTAACGGTGCTTTTTCAGCACACTGTGCGAGTAATTTTGCATGTCGACCACAAAAACCTAACCAATTTTCTGGGGCAACCTCAATAAAGTCTGGATATGTTTTTGCAGCTAGAAACGAATCTATAAAGTCACGTCTTAAACCAAGCCCCACACCAGTCAACTCCATCATGGTGATTTCTCCTTTTGGAAATGATGCCGACACTTACGAGTAGGCCGACATCATCCATGATTAGATTGTTTACTTGGCGCCACACTTGCCATCAGCAACTTTTTTATCTGCACCGCACTTGCCGTCCGCTGCTTTTTTAGTTGCACCGCATTTACCATCTGCTGCTTTTTTATTTGCTCCACATTTTGCTTCAGCAGATTTTTCATGTTTTTTCATTTTATTGGCTCCGCATTTCGCTTCACCACATTTACCATCGGCTGCTTTGGTTGCATGTACTTCAGTTGTCGTATTGGTTGCTGCTACAGCCATTTGCGTAGCACCTGCAACTGAAAGTGCTAATAATGCTGCCACTGAAGTCATTGAGTTGAGTTTGTTCATTTTCGTATTCCTTTAATGCTAATTTCTCGGTTTGTACACATGTACATAAAGTTAGACGGACCAAATCCTTTTTTATTACACCGTAAATAAAAAAATTTTTTATGTAAGAAATACAGTTTCCATCCGACTAATTATTATTCAATCGCATTGGATGTGAAATTATCATGAAGAACTTTATTTATGGCTTATCTCAATATTATCAAACCCTCGGTAAGTCTTTACAACATATTGACGGCATTGCCGCATTGGCTATTCGATTGTACCTCGTCCCTATATTTTGGATGGCGGGTACAAATAAATTGATGCACTTCAATGACATTGTAGAATGGTTTGGCAGTTCAGATGGAGGATTGGGACTTCCTTTCCCCTATTTAATGGCTGTGCTTGCAACGTCAACTGAACTGGCAGGTGCCATACTCTTAACACTGGGTTTATTTACTCGTTTAATTAGTATTCCTCTTATTATTACCATGTTAGTTGCAATATTTACGGTACACCTGCCAAATGGATGGCAAGCAATTGCAGACCCGCATGCTCCCTTCGCGAACATGCAAGTATTGGCTTCTGCTAAAAAGTTAGATAAAGCTCGTGAAATCCTACAGAACTATGGCAACTATGACTGGCTTACATCGAGCGGTTCGTTTGTTATTTTAAATAACGGAATTGAATTTGCCGCGACCTATATGATTATGCTACTTGCCCTGCTTGTACTTGGAGGTGGCCGTTACTTTAGTTTAGATTATTGGATTAGAAATAAATTACGCTAATCAACTATTGCGCCAGCGGTCATGTTTACAACCGTTGCGGTCATTGAATTCGCATGTTCCGAGGCAAGAAAAGCAACGGTTTCTGCAACTTGTGAAAGTGTCGGTAGTCGTTTTAGCATGGTGCTCTGAGCAGCACCTTCAAGCCATTGCCCTATGCTGAGCCCCATGGCCTGTGCTTTAGACTCAAACAATTCGCGTGTATAAGAGCCCGCTTGAACAGCATCAATAATTGCATGTGAACGCACACCGAGTACCCGTATATTCTTAGGGCCTAGCTCACTGGCAAGCGCTTTAATAAATGCCTCAATACCAGCACAGCCCACAATGTGCCCTAAATGTCCAGGTATCGCCATTCGTGCTGAAGGTGCCACAATTGAAATGATGGTTCCATCGCGCTCACCGCCCATAAAAGGCACCGCAGCTTTAGAGATATTAAACTGCGCCGTTAGAAATGGATTTATTCCCCCTACAAACTCATCAAGGTTTAATTCTAAAATTTCTTTGCCTTGATTATGAATAAAACTCGTCGCATTAATGACGGTATCTAAGCCATTCGTCGCTTGGGCAATTTGAGCAACTGCCTCACTGGTTGCTTGGCTATCTAGCACATCAACATTAACGGTATGTACCGCGCTTTCGTATTTTTGTAGTTGTGCCGCAATGTTTTGCAGTTTATTTAAATCTCTTGCGCATAAATAAACATGTGCTTCTTCACGAAGGAAAACCTGCGCAATCGCAGTGCCAATTGCACCGCTGCCTCCAAAAATTACTGCTACTTTTCCCTTGAGCAACATACGGCATCCTCTTGTTATTGTGCGCCATGGTTAGGTTATGACACACAATCAAAAGTGATGCAATTTTATACAGATTAAAGTTTGTATGAACTTATGGCAAATGAACAAAAATAACGTCTAAGTCTTGTTTTGGTACAAACTTAGTTTTGGTCATTTGAAATTGAGTCGGACTAATTTTGTTGACTTTGCCATCCCAACAAAATGAAACCAGTTCGCCTTTATCACGTTCAATTGTTAACTTAAAGTTTTCAATAGGTTTTGCCCAGTTAGCACCTGTCGTCAAAATATAACCTAACGCACTAAACGGCGAATGTTCTGCCTGAGCTTTTTTAAGACCCTGTTTAAATTGTTTGTCCATGCAAAATTGCTTACTATCTTCGTCTGGTGTGAGCCCTACAGAACCACCGACTAAAGGTTTATATTCATGATGAATTTTAGTCAAACTATTGGCTTTGAAAGTTTGCTTCCAGCTATAAATAACTTGAGATGACCACGGGATCACATCATCTTTTTCAAATTGAGCTAAAATTTTCTGCATTTGTGGTTTATTACATTTGTTTAGCTTATCTTGATAATTCAAATAATCATAGTTACTACGAATCCATGGATTCAGCATGTCTTTTTCAGTAAAGCCACATTGCTTAAACTCATCGGTTACATCAATTAAAGGTGATTTTTCATCTTTTTGAATAAACGTTCTGACATGCATTTCAGGTTTTATATTTTTACCATCTACTACAATTTTAAAGCTTTTTAAAAGTGCGTCTGTGTCTGCAAAATCAGCTTCAAAAAAGTTATCTACACGTGGTAGCGGAAATAAAACGGTTTCAGTGACATCCTTATTACTTAAATTTTTATATAGATAATCGACCTTAATGATTTTTTTACTAATAAATAGATCTTCACTTTGCATCGCAACTTGTGAGTTTTTTAAATACTGAATGCCACCTGTGCCAACATAACCCGTCGAGTCATTGGCTAAGCTATAGCTTGAGAGTGGAACCAAAACAGCTAAAGTCATTGCAAGCTTTTTCATTTTAAAGTCTCTATATCATTTTTTGATTATGAAATATCAACCTAAATGATAGCTGTTTTAAGATTAAGTGCTGTTAATATTTTTGATTCTTCTAAACCATACCAATATAAAATAGGGTAAATAGATTGCATCAACCACCCTTAAATGTGATTGATGCATTTTAAATTAAGAATAAATGAAGCGAATTTATTCTTTTATAGCTTTACACGTGATTACTTCGCTGCATTCACACCAACAATAAACTGGCTACAATTAGAACCTTCAGAAGCATTACCTAACTGCTTTTCAGAAAAGTTAAATTTTGATGCCACAGAAGCATAATCTTTCTTAAGGGTTTGACCTGTAAGCTCACCTAACTCTTTTACTTGTTCAGGCTTTAAAATTTCGTGTTCAACTGCCTGATTGACCATTACACATGCTGTTGTCATAGCATCATAACGTGCGGCAGTTTTAGAATAACCTAGAGCACCCACTACACCACCAACAATTAAACCGACTACTACAGCCAAAGTTACATGCATTTTATTCATTTTAAATACCTAAAAAATTTTAACTAAAGACGAGCACTTTAAGAGTTTGTGCTCAAGTAGATGTAAGATAACTGCTTTTATTTGATACAAAAAGTTAGATTCTGTCAGATTTATTGATAGTTGAGGTATCTATACCTAAGCCCTGCTCATCCACAAATTTTCCGATATCGAGCATCATCCATGGTGTCTCAAGAGAAACTAAAAAACCTAACAAGTTAGTTCAAAATTAAATATTTTCATTATGTTTTATATAAATGCCCTTTCGGGCATTTAATCAGTTCTCACCATCCCAGTACCAATACACTTCACCCCAGTCCATTTCTGAAAGTATTGGCAATATGGCACCTTGCGTAAAATACAGTCGTGTATCTGGTTTAGCTGGAGTAATCCAATGACCTGTTTTAACACAAGCTTCGCCACCTTTTACTTTTATACGTTCTGGCTCTTCCTTATTTGGAACCACATTTGATAGTGTACGCGCAAAATCTACTAAGTCTTTTGGATAGAACTCATGCTCACGATATAAGGTATCATCTATCCCCAACAGCCATGTCACCGCTGCAGCTTCCCATGACCAATAGCCGTAATATGTGAAACCGTCATTTATATCCGTTTGTGGATGTTGATCATGATAAGGCTCTCTACGGCTCGCCTCATACCAACCTTCTAAATATTGCAGCATTAAAGCGGGGCGTTGCTCAGGTGCAGCATTAAACACCTTAATTAACTTTCGATAAGGTAAATGTCTTCTGGCTTCATCTGGTGGTGTGCCGCGGTCTGCTACAAAGGGAGCAACCAGACGCTCGATTAAACCATCTTTCTCTTGCCCTTCTGGTGTGGCTTCAACATAGTCAATAATCGGCATAATACGTGCCATTTGGTCTGCATAACCTGTCAATAAACTAAAACAGACTAAACCAATAGTCTTCTGTACCTAAGCTAATATGCCACACATAGCGACCATCGGCATCAGGGCTTAAATTATATAAATGACTGGTTTCAGCATATTCTTCCATCCAATGAAGTACGTAAGGATAAAGTTCCTTGATGAAGCTGATATCTCCACCTGCTGAATAGTGTAAAGACATTAAATCTAGAGCATCAATGATTCTTCTTCTACCTGCTGCAATATAACCACCAAACTTTTTTTCATTCTTATAATTACTAAAACCATCAGTAACTGAATACAATCCATTCACAAATGTATCAAATCGGTCATGATACATTTCTTCATCAAGTAAAGAATCTCTATATACGTCATTTCCATGTATTTCTAACTCTAGCCATCTTTGCCAATCTATTTCTTGATCATTGACTGTTATTGACATTCTTAACGCTCCAGCATTTCATTTGGTAAAACAAACTCTAAAGTAATCGCATGTGAGGTCACAGTACGGGTACACTTCGGTTTATCCAGACCTTTACATTGACTATGATGATCAAAAATAGATTTCCCAATATCGAGCATCATTCGTGGAGTATCAAAAGAATCTAAAAACTCTAATAAGCTATTCCAAAATTGAAGTAGCTTATTCATTGATCTTTATAAAAATATCCTTATTAACGCCCTTTTATTCAACCAAATACCAAATGGTTTCACCCCAAGGATTATCTTTAATCTCTGGCATGATTTCACCTTCTGTAAAATAACGCTTTTCCATATTATTTGCAGGACTATACCACTCACCTGTTTTCGGGCAAATTTCACCACCTAATACCTTAATGGTATTTTGCTCTAACTGTACTGCATGAATTTTATTGACTCGTTTTCCTTCAGGCCAATGGCTATCTTTATCAAAACGAGCAATCCATTGTGGAGAGTTCTCTATATCAAATCTTGGGTTAGGATCATCATCCCATGCATCTAAAGTCGTTAATTTTAAATCGTTACAACGAATTGGCTTAATAAGCTCATTTGCCATCACCAATAAATCTGGAATACCCTCTTCGACTGGATAAAGTGATAATTCTCCAAGTCGAATCCATAGACTGAATTTTTCAGGGTCTGCTGGATCTGGTAATTTAGTAATCTCAATTCGTGGATCATTGAGCTTTAAGCGGATTTGCTCCTCGCTTAACCCTAACTTTTCTATCCAATAAGGGGAAAGTAAAAAACACCATGTTGGAGTTCGTAATCCAGTTCCAAGTGCTGAAGAATTAATATATTCATCACTATCATCATGGGTATGACTCATATTCCCTGGATGATCGATATCTAAACCATAGAAATAGTCACTAAAAATACGCTCTGCAATTTCAAATTCTGGAGAAACCACAGGAAATTGAGCACTACATCCAATTTCATATCCACTATAAGCTTGTATCGGATTAAGCTTCATTAGACAATTTTTAACAAATGCATACCATTTATTCTTATTTTCTCTAAACCACTTATCTCCAAATGAAATTTTTAGACTAGAATACCTTGAACCATCATCACGAATATTGCTTTGTAAAGCCCAACGTGCACTTTGGATATCTGAATCTCCTGTCGTAGCTGCTATAAAATATACAAAATATTTTTTATAACTCTCATGCATTTCTTCTATCATTGTTTGACGTGATGGTTTCCATTTCGTTGCATTTTTCCATGTACTAGCACCACTTTTTGATTTTCGATAACGCAACTTAAAGGACTTATCAATTATTTCATTTTCAAGCTCTTCGTAAATATCTATGATTTTATTGGCTACATCTTCTACTTCATCATCTTGATGATAAATATAAAAGGTAATGTATGGACAAATACCAAACTCCTGATCTTCCTCACCATAAATAATTGAAGTATCAAGTGGAATATCCCGTACTAATTCAAAAATCTCTTCATCATTTAAATAAGTTTCAGAAGTACTCATGTAATATTCCTTAATTGGTTTTACGCTTTTTATTCGCTGTTGTAGGCTTCGACTCTTTAGCTTCTGTAGTTGATGCATCTTCAGGATAGCGAAACAATGATAGTTTTAATCCTTTATTGGCTGTAGTTTTGCTAGTGAACTTAGCTTTTACAAGCGATTTAATCAGCTCTATCACTTTGTGCCTGTATTTTCGAATTTATTTATTTCATCGTATACATGGTATAAAAAAGCCTATCAGCTAGATAGGCTCCATATTAATAAATTAAATAGATAAAAATATTATTCATTTTCCATATCTAAATACCAAATAGTCTCTCCCCAAGAATTATCTTTAATTTCAGGCATAATTTCACCCTTGGTAAAGTATCTCTTCTGCATATTATTAGCAGGGCTATACCACTCCCCTGAGTATGGACAAAAATCTCCAGCGTCACACTTTAATATCTGCCTGTCTAACTCATCATTATCAGGATGGCTAATTATCTCCCAAATATTTCCGTCATAACGTATAAGTCTTTTATAGGTTAGAACCCAAAGAATATTTTCTTTAACTTCAACTGATATTATTCCTTGAATTGCTTCTAACTCTGAGACTAGGGAATACCTTCCCTCTTCATACTGATAAAGGCCTTGTTCAGAAGCTATATAAATTTTATTATTATAAAAAGCAGCATTATAAAATGTAGAATTAATACTTATATCTTTTAAATTCTTAAATCCACTATCAATATTACCTCTTAAAAGTGTGCCATATTGTCCCAGAACAAGAATGTTTTTTCCATCAGGACAAGGAATTATCGCATATAGTGCAGAAGGCGTTATACGATCAACTTCAAGCCATTTTAAACCATTAAAAAATGCAATAAAACCTTCATCATTTTGTGTTCCACACACATAAATATTATTATTATCAAAACTATTTATATCATAAAGATTCTTCTTAAAAGTTAAATCTTGATTATCATTTAGAAAAAAATCATCATTTTTAGGAAATTCTAAAGGTTTTTCTTCTAAGTTATTGGCGATACTCTTCCAATTTTCCTCATCATAAATATAAATTTTTGCACCATCTCCACAAGCATAAATATTATCTTGAATTACACGTAAACGGTTAAATTGTCCATATATAAACTGCTCATTAGTAACAGGACATATTTGTTGGTACTCTTCACCAGCCTGCTGAAAAATCTCTACATTTCCCTCTTTATCAAGCGAGATTAGAGATCTATTATTTAATAAATTCGCGTAAGCCACTGAAATAACTTTCCAGCCATCTAAATCATGGCTAGACCAATTTATATCTGATTCATGTCGATAAATAAATACCCTACTAAAAGTATCCCATGTATCTAATTCATCAATACTAGCAGAAAGGTAATAGTTGTTATTACTAATAGCGCATCCTGAACTAAAAGTAATAGGTATTTTTTTCATATTCCAATAACTTCACTTATTTCCAAGTTTTCATTTATATCTTTGGAAAATACAAAATAGGATAAAGAAAAATCTTGTGCTTTATAAAATACCCTTGTGGGCATTCAATTAATTTTCACCATCCCAAGACCAATAAACTTCCCCCCAATCAGTTACTAACTGAGGAAAAGCATCGCCTTGTTTAAAATAAGCTCTCGAATTAGGTTTCGCAACTGTATACCAATATCCAGTTTTAGGACATTTTTCATTTGCACTCACAGTTAAAGATATTTTTTTATATTCTTTATTATCTGGATGATCAAAAATTTTCCAAAAATTTCCATCATATCTACCTATAAGTTTATTAGTAAAAATCCATAATGTATTTTCAGTAGAATCTACTTTAAAAACAAGATTATTATCTATTTCCTCATGAATATTCACTTTAGTAATTTCATTTTCATAAAATTTATATAAACCGCATGCCGAACCTATATAAAGAATATCATTAAATTCAGTTAAAGAATAAAAATCATCTTTTATACTTAAGTTTGTTTTACGATTAAGAGTAGTATCCTGATTAATTTCTATTAAATTTCCATATGTTCCACATGCGATTAATTTTCCATCTTTTTTCGGAATAATTGAATATAATGTAGCAGGTGTAACTTTTTTCAATATATTCCATCGTTTACCATCATAATTTGCAATTAATCCATTATCTCCGATACGACCTACACAGAAATAATTACCACTTATTTCACATATATCTATAACAGAAATATCATCCTCATTTTCAAGAGATTCAAAATCCAGTATTTGATTATTACTCGATTTTAAACCATTTGATAAGTCAAACCATTTAAATTCATTAATGTAAACTTGGCCATCATAGCCACAAGCAAATAACTTATTATTTTGAAATTTTATTGTGGAGAGATAACCACGATCTTTACTCCACTCTTGATTTAAACCAGCTCCATCTATATTTTTAAAATTACTAACTTCACCATCAAACTCTTCAATTTCACCTTCATCACTTAATGCTATTAACTTGTTATTATTCTCAACATTATAAAAACATACATCAACTACAATAAAATTAACATCATGATAATACCATCCACCTCCATTCTCTTCAGTATAATCGTACATAAACAATCGACTAAATTGTTGATTGTCATCAAAGTTATCCAGTGAGCTTGCTACATACACCATATCATCTGAGATAGCGCATGCTGCATTAAAAGTTACAGATGATATTTGTGTCATAGTTTTTTTCCACCTTGTTTTGTATTGGTAGCAGGTTTAAAAATATTTGCGTCTATAGACATTTTTCCAGTTGGATCAGCTGTAACCTTAAAATCAGGTCCCATACCATACCCTGCATGATAAGCTCTTAACTCTGCTAAAAGTATAGCTTTATTACATTTCAATACTTTTGAAACTGAAAATGCCCCTATTAATTCAAGCTTTTCCAATGTTGTCACACCTTTAGGGTTTGATACTTTTCCTAAAACTCTTTCTTTTTTATCATAATAGGAATGAATTTGTCCGTGCTGAAGCTGTCTCCCTTTTCCTGTTACACATACAACTAAACCTTGTCCTTCTGTAATTGAACCAGGAATTCGATTACTAGTATCTGTTCTTAGTCCTAATCTGAATGCTCTATCTGGTACCACATGATGACCTGTTTTACCTTGTGGTTTACATGTATCAGGTTTATAAGGTCTTAAAGTACAAGGATTATTTATATCTTTATCTTTTGGTTTCTCTTTTTCAGGCACCTCTTTCTTTTGCTGATGCTTCTTTTCTGTTTTCTTACCAGAATTGACATTTACCTCATAACGTCCTGTAGGTACATTCTTACCTCCCCCACCTGCATGTGCCATGGCTAATGGCTGTTGAGGTAATAAATGACCAATTGCCTTATCTACTTCATCACACAACTGATCAATATACTTTTTGATGGTGTTTAAAACATGGTTTAAGGTTGCCTGAAATTTTGCTAAGGCAGCTTTCAATGCACCATTAAACTTCTTCAAGCACTGATTAATCACTAATAGGATTCGATTAATGTTATTTTTTAAAGCATTAAAACCTTGTGTCGCTATCCCTTTCCATGGTCGAGATCTTAACCATGCTTCTGGTGCTTTGCCCCATGGACATTTGACTTTGAGCTTTGTTAAAGCTTCTTCAAAATACTCCATGGCCTTAAATAACTTTACCTTGCTGACATCTTTTGCTCGGCTCGATTTCGCAATAGTTTTGATTGCTGAACCAATTTCAGGAATGATACCCACACTTGTCAAAGCAAGTGCCATATAATTATCTTGAGTTCGATCTTTTTCATCCGACAAGGTAATAAGGTTGGCAATGACATCACGAACATCACAAACCTGATCTGCAATAGGTATAAGACTAATCAATCCACCAACAATAATCTGAGACATTGAAGGGTCTTTATTAAAGTCACCTTTGAGCATTCCCCATAACCAGCTACCTTGATCAGCAATTACTTTACTTGTGTTATAGCTGCTTACCGCCTCATTGTAGTGAGCTTGTCCACTGTAAAATAATATCTTTTCCCACCATGATAAATTAGGGTCAGGCTTACTTGTATCATAGTCCATATAACCTTTATACATAGCTGGATTATCGTTTAGATACTTTGCTAATTTTTCAGCACCATACCAAAACTGCCGTTGTATTTCTGTAGGTCGTTCTGCGATCTTTGACCAGAATTGTTGATTTTGAGGATTTGGCATAATTCTTTATTCCTCTTTTCCAGTCTTTATAGTGCTTCCAAGTTTAGTAAACCAATCATCTACTTCTAAAGCTGGAAACTCATCTTTACTTTGGTCTTCCCCATATTGAATTTTGGCTCGTCCAGCAGGTACACCACTCACAATAGCTTTACCAGAAGCATCTAGTTTTCCTTTACGGACGGAACCATCAGATAATAAAACCTCATAATCAGCACCTTTAACAGGTGTTCCATCACTATGTAAATATTCCAATAATAAGTCATCAGTTTTTGTTTGTAGTGCGGGTAATGGAGGTAAAACATAATTTGCCTTTGCTCCCCCCATAAACACATGCTGCCCAGCTTTCACCTCAAACTTACCGCCCGTGACAGGGAAAATACCCGAACCATTAATCTTGATTTGAGAACTACCGGCTGTAATAACAATTTCTTTAGAAGCACTAATAGCAATCTTGTCTTCTGTTGAAATAATCTGAATGCCTTTACGGGCAATTAAATCTGCTCCATCACCTTGGGCTTGTATTTCAACCTTTCCTTTGCCCGCATACAGCCGTGTTCCCTGTTGGGCAGCAAATAGACTTAACTTATTTTGAGCATGTGCAATCAGGTTCTTTTGAGTGCTTATATTAATGCTATCGCCGGCACTTTGGCTTAACTGACCATCTGCACTTAGGTGTATATCTTCATTACTCGCTACCGCAATACTGTTAGGTGCGGTTAATACCATCAAGGCTTGCTTGAAAGCAGCCGCTTTGTCTTTATCTTGCTGTTCAATCTGTTCTAAGAAAGTTTTTAGATTATCTAATACTTCCAATGGGTCAGTTTGCTGGTTTTTAGCCACTTCGCTAAGTGCCTTAGCATTATTAAGACCACCTTCTATTTGTTGTTTGGCATCGGCTGCGTCTAAATGTGTGCCTTGAGCTTGATCTTGTTTATGAGTGGTAATGAGTAAACCCTTACCTGCTCTAACAGCACCCCACTGGTCAGTTCTCAGTTCAAAACCTTCGCCACGACCATCACTTTCCGATTTGTCTTTTGGGTGGCTTAAGTTACCTAAGTTTAACTGACTAGCCGCATGGCTACTTTGCAGCTGAGCACTAATTTGCCCAGTCGTATCATCAAGACGTAACTGATTAAAACCTTTGCCACCTACTTCTTCTGAGCGAATACCACTCAACTTTTTAGTGTCGGGTAGGTGTCCTTTCTGATCAAACTGGGTCGGGTAGCGTTCAGCTTCGTGAATACGTCCCGCCACAAATGGTCGGTCAACATTACCGTCAAAGAAATCAATCACAACGATTTCACCGACACGTGGCAAGAAGCGTGCCCCATAACCTTTTCCAGCCCACGGGGTTAAAACATCAACCCAAGCCGAGTCTGTGTCATTGTCGTTACTCCCTGCTCCACCATCATGGCGGTGGTCATCAGCTCGGGTAAACAAGAAACGAACTTTAATGCGTCCCCACTGGTCAACATAAATTTGCTCGCCTTCTGGTCCAACTACACGCGCACGTTGTACAGAGGCTTTAGGTAGATTTTCCAAAGGTTGATACTCTGGAACGACTTTAATATTACGGCGTTGTAAAATCAGTTCATTACCTTGGCGCTCGTCTGTCTGACTCGCTTGCCAATGGCTTTGTTGAACTAAAGCTTGAATTTGTTGGTTTAAGTCTTTCGGTAAGTTGTTTTGGTTATAGTAATGCTTACCAATGATTAGAAACTCTTTATCCGCACCGGTATGAAGATCAATTTCAGGGTGTTCATTCAGCTCAAACCAATAGCCGACTTGAGTATCTCGTACTGTAGTTTGAGCAATAAACTGCTTGGACTGAGCATCATGAAAAGCGCTTAAGTTCTGATTGAACTTTTCTAATTGTTGATTACTTGCTGAAGTTGCACCATCTTCACCTTTTAAATCTTGCATCCATGCCGGACTAAAGTGCCATGCATCTTCAAGACTTAAACTTTGGTTGTCATAGTTAGAGCTATGCTCATGTTTGCTTTGTACACTGCCTACCCCATCTGTTTGCTCTAATACATCTGACTGCCAACGCTGCACAAAAACAGAAGTGGGCTGTAAACTACGGTTAGCCATAAGGCTGGTCATGCTATCAAATTGTTCAGTTGCATGACTTCGATGATAGCGAATTGTTCTTCTTGTTAACGCTTGATATTGGTTATTGTCATCAATAAGACGTAGTTTTTGTGGCTGAATATGATCTGTATTGCTTGGTACAGTCAGCTCAGCTTCATCAATGAGCCAGTTAATGCCTTCACTACGCCATAAACGAGTTAAGAAATCATAGTCACTTTCATTGAGCTGCATAACAAAAGGACGGACATCATAGGTCTGTTTCAACCCGCTCAAATCTAAAGTCAGACTAGATGCAAATAATGGACTTTTCCCCTGCCATTCCTGAAATAGAATCTCACTAATTTCTTTAACACTCTTGTTCATAAACACACGACTGTTTCTGCGTTTATGCCAGAGATAAGTTGGATCACTTATGGTGAGTTTATATAAGGTTAGAGCACCATCACTTTGCCCCTGCGATGCTCCAATAATAATACCTGTAGTACGGAAAAAACTTCCTCGATCTGTTACTTGGTCAACAGCAACCCGCACTCCAATAAATGTCTTGAGTGCAATATGGGCACTGGTTGATAAACAAATCAGCTCGGCTGTCATACCCTGATTAAGAGAATGTTGCCCATCTATACGTTGTAAAAAAACTTGACTATTCAGTGATGCATCTGAAAACTGGAGATACACCGAACGATGTTGTGAGAGAAAACCAATACTCTCTAAAACTTGGGAAATATTGTTAAACATTACATTTTTATAAATTGGGATCATAATCAACTATATTTTATAACAAAATATACAGAACTGTCTATTTTATGCTATTTCAAAATAGATTTAAGCACCAACATGATCAATATAATTTTTAATTTTCCTATATTAAGCCTCATTTTCAGCACACCAAACACTATAAATAACTTAATTTATCAAATACTTAAAACAGAACAAATAACAAACACCTAACATAAAAAATCGTTCAACATAAGTTCAAAAAGTAAATCTACAAATTACTGTTATATATAATAATTTCCAGTTTAACCTTATATTTCAATTTATTTAAAACACGAACAAAAATGCCCTTATAAAACATTTGTATATGTAATAAAACATCTCCCCTCAAGCTATATCTTTAAGCACCTGCTCTATTTGAGTAACAAGCTGGCTAAATGTAACTTCTCCAGCAATGACCTTTACTAAATAAGATGCTTTAAATATAGCGATTGAGGGAACTGACTTAATACCATACTGCTGAGCTAAATTCGGCGATTGTGCAATATCAACTTGTCCAAAATTAATTGGTTTGCCATGCATATCATCTACAACTTTTTGAAAAACCGATTTCATATTTTTACAAGGCTGACACCAAGAGGCTGAAAAAAAGATGATTGCGATTTGCTCATTTAATGGTTCATGACTGCAAATAGCCGAAGGAAAATTATCTAAGGTGTATAAAGTAAACTCTGTCATTTAGTCATATCCTTTAGTTGAAATAGGACAGCGTTTGGACTTAGAAAACCGCCCGCCGATCCTATCGATTATGCTTTCAATAAAGCTAGGCAATTTTAAGAACGATATAAATTCCCATCCAAATCATGGCAATAATTTGGGCAAAGAAAAATATAAAGCGCCATGTGGCAACTCGATCACTTTGCACCAGACAAATATGAATCAAACTTTGGGGAATGCGTGCGACTAACACACCTATCGCTAAACTGTCGAGCACTGGGCTATGAAGCTCAAAGTGGTTGATGGCAATAACAATGGCTGCAAAAACAGGAAGATTTTCAATGCAGTTACGGTGTGCTGCCATTGCTCGTTGATACCAGTCACTTCCCTGTGGCTGGCCTGCTTGCCATTCACTTATGGTCGCACGACCAGTCAAAATTCGTGACCAACGATAAACCCCTACCGTGCTAAACAAAATAAGAAGTGTCCAGCCAGCGAATGCAAGCAATATCCAAGTAGGTATGTTCATTGTCTAGGTTCCCAAATTTAGAAAAAGAGAAACTGCGTTCATGCATGCATTAAACATGTGAACGTAGTGATTAAGCTTGAGGTAAACTCAGTATATTAGATAAATCTAATTTAGCAATAGTTAATTTAGCTTCATCTAATATAATGTTTTCAATTATTCTTATCCGCTATAATCATGAAATCTTGATTCGCAATTTCTCTTATGAGAGTGATATGACCGCTAGTCCTCAAAATGCAGATGATCTTTTTTTAATGGAAGGCGCTCAGAAAGCCTCTGATCTTTTAAAGGCGATTAGTAATAAAAATCGTCTTTTAGTTTTATGTTTATTAATTGAAAAGGAAGAAATGACAGTCGGTGAAATCCAGCAAAGAATCTCTCTGAGCCAATCTGCTCTTTCGCAGCATCTTGCAAAAATGCGTGAAGAAGGGTTAGTGACATATCGCCGTGAATCCCAAACGCTGTACTACCGTATAGAAAACCCAGATATCGCAAAAATCATCGCTCTACTTAAAAGTATTTTTCATGCTTAACAAAAGCCGCATGAGTTTATGCGGCTAAGATAAATCAGTTTCGAAGCATTTCATCTAACCGAAGATGTTAAAAACCCTCTTAAAAACCGATCAAACAACCATTCCCTTACATTTGAAATATCGGAACTTAAAAGCTGAATAATGGTGCCTTCAATCATATATAAAAATAATTTGGCATCATGAAATGAGGCTTCCCTATTAAGCGCTCTAAGCTGACTGTAGATTTCATTGGTCAGCCATGTTCTATATTTAATGGCGACTTGATAGGCATTTGAATAATTATTTTTAGTTTCAAAAAAAGAAACCTCGTATAGAAGCGTTGTCACCTAGAAATATCCCGATGCTGACAACACGAGAGCTATTTCAACTGATTGACCCAAGTAATGAAAAGCTAAAAAATAAGTTTAAAACAGGTACAAAGTCGGCTCGTCTAGAAGCGCTCTCTGAGCTAGAAAAACTCCCACTACCGAGTGTGAGTAGCATTGGAAAATCGGCTACTTGGCAAGATGCTGAATGGTATATATCAGCCAATGAGATTTGCCCTCTGCTTGAAAGTGTTCAAGATGCCCCAGCTCTGAACAGCTCTTTAAACCCACTTTTTAAAAATTTAAATTGGCAAAAAATTGGTTTTAAAGGCGGTTCCGAATACGGGGTGATTAACTTTTCTGTGATTGGTAAAACTCAAAAAGGTCATAAAGTTTGTGCAGTATTTACCGCAAATGGAAATGAGCCGCAGCCTGAGTCAAAACTGGCAATATTATTTACAGGCATACTTCAAGCCGTTGATTCTATGAATCCTTAACTATAAAGACCCATCATGACTAGAAGGCATTTAGCAACGCCTTATGATGGGTTGATTTGGAGTTATACAGATACTCACGTACAGTCGTTTTTGAAGAATTTATTATTAAATAAATAGTTGGTGATGAAGATGCCATTAATTATACCCGTAGCGATTGATGAGGGTGCGCTAGAGGTTCTTTGGTATAGCCCTTTTGAAAATATTGAAGATATTATGCTCTGGTGGGAAGCACAAGAAAGCATTGATATATATAAATATAAAACTGACTTAGAAGCCGCTGAGGCTATTCTATCAAATG
This sequence comes from Acinetobacter sp. ABJ_C1_1, assembly GCF_044684115.1. NCBI lineage: Bacteria > Pseudomonadati > Pseudomonadota > Gammaproteobacteria > Moraxellales > Moraxellaceae > Acinetobacter > Acinetobacter sp. ABJ_C1_1. The sequence goes on from NZ_JBITPU010000007.1 coordinate 109,422, forward strand.
GCAAAATAGTGAGTGTTAAAACAGAAGAGCAATATGATCTCTACTATGCAATAAGTGCAAAAGCTGAAACTGTAACGCTCATGATCGACACTGACTACAACTCACGCTTATCCTACAAAGGAAAGAAATATTTTCATAAATGAAAGCTTAATTCCCCCCTGATCTAACTTAATAGTACTACAGAAAATATTATGGAAATTTCATTAAGATTTGCTACTTCTGCCGATCTCAAAGCTATAAACAAACGTTATGCTGAGGTTGATTTTGTTCCATCACATGAAAATGAACTTATTGTACTCGCCTCTATTGGTGATAAAACTGTTGGGCAAGGTAGAGTTGTTTCTATTGATTCGAACAGCGGCGAACTCGGTGGAATTTATGTTTTTCCTGACAATGAAGGGTTAGGCATCGCCCGTAAAGTGGTCGATTTCTTAATTAAAAACTCAAAATATTCTGTGCTTTACTGTCTACCTTTTGCCGAACTAGAAAGTTTTTACGGTTCGATGGGTTTTACTCCCGTGAAAGACATAGCTCAGGTTCCTCAAGCTGTAATCAAAAAATATGAGTGGTGTAATAGTAATTACGACAAACCTGTTTTACTTTTAGAAAGAAGTAAATGATGTAAAACTCATAAGAAAACCGCCCCAGAAGGCGGTCATTGAGTATAAACCAGTAGGCATTGCCCACCCTATTTAAGACATTGAGCACGTCGAAATCAGAATGAAATCTCAACGTTTGAGGCGGTCAATTTGTTCATTGATCAGACGTTGTGCAAGCCCAAGGTAGTTCCCTGACTCAACGTCCCAACTCTGTAACTGCCCATCAATGTTCATACGGGCAAGGCCATAAGCCAATGCACGAGTAGATAACAAGGCATCTTCAGCCGAGATACCGACGAGCTCTCCACTCGATACAGCATCATTCAACAGTTGTCGCATCTGGCGACGAATCTTGTCGTTAGCTACACGAAGTCCACTTCCCTCAAAATCGATGACGGCGCGCGTGGAAATCACTTGAAAGTGATGCGGATTTTCAAAGGCCCAAATCAGGAACGCCTGTCCCAATGCACGGTATTGCTCTAAGGGTGAGAGACTCGCTGCTTGAGTGAGTGCCTGATCGATTTGCATGGTGAGACGAACCATGGCCTCTTCTGCAACCGCATTCAGTAGTGCAGTTCTCGATGGAAAATGGCGAAACGGTGCACCTGGTGAAACACCCGCCCGTTTAGCTGCCTCTCGTACAGAAACGGCTTCAATCCCACCCTCTTTTAAAAGAATCAACGTCGCATCAATAAGTGCGGCTTTCAGTGCGCCGTGGTGATAACCCCGTTGTGTGTCTGCCATGAATTTCATCACTTTTAAATTTACGATAGTTTAACTTTGACAGTACTTTGAGATCAATGTAATCTGTGCTTACATTAATCTCAGAGTGCTTCGTTATGAACACAAAGTTACTGGTCACAGGAATACTGGGGGTATTGCTTTTGGGATCGCAAGCCTATGCGAACGAGACCAGTGTTGGCCTATCACCAGTGCAGCAAAAGGATAATGCGCCCCATTTGATCATTGACTCTCCAACAAATCATCAGGTCATTAAAGGGGTCGTCATTATCCGCTGGCATGCGCAAAATATTCGAATATTGTCTGTTTATGGAGAGGCGGCGCTCGCGGTTAAACCAAAACTCGGTCACCTGCATGTTTCGCTTGATCACAATTCTTGGCATTGGGTACAAGCGTCTGAAGAGCCAATCGTCCTTCAGGGACTAGCTCCCGGTGAGCATACCGTCTCTATTGATTTAGCTGATGCAACACACCAAGTGTTAGATCATCAGACATTAACGTTTGTAACCACAAACATAGACTCTAGAAATACGCATCCCCATTGACCAGTAATGGTGTAATACCCATAAAAAAAACCGCCCCAGATGGCGGTCGCTGAGTATAAACCAGCAGGTATATAGAAGTATGGTGGACGAATACTTCTATATTCTTTTATGAAGGAGTTTTCTCGGTTTTCAGAAAATCTTTCGACTTAAAATAATTAATAATCATATCTGCATGCTCTTCTTTTTGAGGAGCGGCTGTCACAGGAAATGATTCTTTAGACATTTTAAATCCGTGCGGAATGAGCTGTGAAATTGGCGGAAATTTGGGTTTCCCACCTTCTGTAATCCGCTCGATAAAACTTGCTAACCAGAGTAAATACTCTCCTTCATTTTCAAACTTAGGCATAACACTTAAATCGACTTTGACTTTACATTCACTAAGAGGCTTGGTGAGCTGTTCATCAAAATCAATGTAATTAAACTTAAGTTTAAACTCAGTCCCTTTAATGGCCTTACGTATCTGACTGATTAAACAATTCAGATTTTGTGTAAGGTCATTGGTGAATAAGTCGTCTTTTTTAATATTCTTATAAACCTTTTCAGCCACGGCTAAATACTTTGGCATTTTTTACCCTCCTCAATCTCAATTGTTATAAAGTTTTGATCTTAAAATGTTTTATGGTTCTGATTATGGCGAAACAAGTGTAAAGGAGTGAAACATTATTATAGTCAAACGTAAGAAGTTAAAGCCTTATGTAAACCGCACTAAACAATCACATAAAAAAAGTATGGTTTTGATAACTCATCCGCAATTTTTCTAAATTATTAAGATGTTTTGAAATATTTATTTTCAATTAAAATTTACCATTTGGTAAAATTAATACGGTCGCATTTGCTGATCTCGTCTTACCAGCCCCAAAACTGATCTACGAACTCTAATTTCTTCTTCAGAAAATGGTAAGTGTTCTTTTAACTCATCTATAGAAAGAGAATTATTTTCTATTAAAAAACAGTCTTGTTCGGTCGTCCAATGTGAAGCCACCGATCCAGTTTGCTTGTAGTAACGTTTCATATACCTGAGTAAATTTATGACCATAAAAAGCTTAAGAATACAGCAAGCTTTTTATAAGTTTTGAGCAGAAAGAAGAATAGGAATACTACCGAAATACGCCACAATAAAAAAGCCAAACATTGCAGTAAAGCCCTGTTTGGCACTTCTAAAAAATGAGTTTAATCCAACTCTAGCTGTTGTCTTAGTTTAAGAATATCGACTAGCCCTTTATCTCTTTTTTGATATAAATCGACATCTTTATAATCTGCTAAAAGCTGTTTCGTTTGTGCTTCTAACAATTCTGTCGTTTCTTCTGAGTGTTGGAAAGCCTGCATATCATTCCACCATTCGGTCATAGGTGGCCCAAGGTGATGAATTGCCTCTTTAAAACCCTTCTGGTTCGCAAGCTCCATATTTATATAAGGGCCAAATAATGCCCATCTCAACCCTGGCCCACTGGTAATTGCGATATCAACATCTTCGGCTGAACATACTCCTTCTTTCACCAAGGAAAAAGCTTCTCGCCATAAGGCTGCTTGCAAGCGGTTCGCGACATGCCCTTTTACTTCTTTATTTAAAATAATCGGGTGTTTGCCTAGTCTTTGATAAAACTCGGAAGCGCGCTTTAAAAGCTGTGGATCTGTTAAATTTCCGCCTACAATTTCAACCAAAGGTAATAGATGAGGTGGGTTAAATGGATGACCTAAAAGTATACGCTCGGGGTGAGCTGCCTCTTTTTGAAAGTCTGAAACTTTTAGACCGGAAGAACTTGAGGCAATCAGCGTCTTTTCAGGACAATATGATGTGATGTCTTGATATAACTTTTGCTTTAAATCTAAACGCTCGGGTGCATTTTCTTGAATAAAATCGACATCGGCTACAGCATCTTTTAAGCTGTTGTGAAGCTCTAGATTTGAAAGAACATCTTGTAAAGAATGGCTAGACTGCTTTTGCAAATCTAAATCTCGTAAATCATTTAAATTTGCTTGTATTCTCTTTTTAAATAATTCTTCATCTATGGGGTATGGGTCATACACCTTTACTTTAAAGCCTTTATATAAAAATAATGCTGTCCAACTTGCGCCAATGACACCAACACCAACCACACCGATTGTTTTAATTTCTTCCATACTTCCTCGCGACCGACCCTATTACTTTTAAAAACTGTCCTTATTGCCTTACACGACTATAAAAATAGTCGACTTCTCATCTTATCTTGGTTACTTAAAGCCATTTTATAATAGGCAAGCTGAACACAAAGTTCATATCATTATTGTACTTTTCTTGCATTATATTCATTTTTAACAGCTAAAATTGCGGCTAAAGATTGCAGCCCTAGAAGCGCTAAACGTGTATGATTGGCAGGGTTTTGAGCGATTTAACTTTCATATGACAAATACATTTTCTGACCACAGGCAAGTTGAAGTGGTGTCTACTTTTGCTGAACTTGTAAATATACATTTTCAGGGAGATCAGAATGCTATTTGTTGGCACAGAAATTTGATGGGCGACTTTAAAGAAATTGTGGCTAAACTTGAATTAAAAGAAAATATTACCGAAATTTCTACTGAAGACTTGCTAGCACTTGAGCTTTCAGAACAAGGTGATTTGGCTCGAGACATTATTTTAAAAGACATACAGCTTTTAACTGATATGGGTGCATCGCCTGTACTTAATTTACTTAAACACTATGAACGTGATGAAGAGCTAGATTTTATTTCAACAGATGTCTATTCATTTCATGTTGATCGCTCTCCTATAGAAACCGATACTTTTTTATGTACTTATCACGGCGCGGCCAGCGATATTGTGTCTAATGATCAGGTTGAGCAAAAAGTTTTAATTCCAGAAATTAGAGAAAAACTCAAAGCATTACACGATGGGCCAGAAGCGGAATTTGAAAGCTTTTTAGCAGAGTATTTTTTTGATTTACATTACCAGCCTAAAGCCCATGCACAACCTATAAATTTGGGTACAGGACACTTGTGGCGTTTGGCGGTAGATCATCCCACTCAAAAGGTTTTACCATGTGTGCATAGAGCACCCGTTGAAAATGATGGTGAATATCGGTTGTTATTGATTTGTTAGGTATTATCGCTTAACCACTGTACAAGATATTTATTGGAATGCTTATATTTTAAAGCTGACAAGAAATGCTCCAAGAAAGTTCGCAACATTTTTAACAAATCTGATTGGCTAACATTTTCCGCATAGCTAGGTATCCAAGTTCCATCATGACTTTTCCCATAGCATTTATAGTTTCCCTGATTAAATTTAAATAAAATTTCTCTATTTATTCCCTGTTCATATAAATCAATTGAGCAATCATATCCTAAGTTTATTGCTCTTATACAAGCAGGCAATTGCTCTAAAAAAACAACCAGATCAGTTTCAATATCTACAGGCCAAAGTTCATGTGAGAAAGCTTTAATCTTAAATTTATTAAGTTTATTCTTAGAAAATTCAGCACAAATGTCAGCTAACACACTAATTTCATTGTCATATTCATCATCGTATTGTCGCAACTGCGTAATATCGAGTTCCGATATTAGTTCTAATTGAATTAACATACCCTTTTATTCCTGAGTTACTTCAATACTAGATGAGAGCTTTCTTATATCATTCATCTTTTATAGTAGACGGAACTACTTTTAGTGCGTTAATTATAGACCTACTCAACTTAGTAACTTACTGCAATCCAGCAAAAAATTAAAAATATTGAGCTAAAGTAGTTGACCCTCACGTAACGTAAGCCCCTAGCATAAAACACGCCTAAGGAAGAAGGAGCTAAAAAGATGCTGTTAAAAGTTGGTGAATTAGCTAAACAAACAGGACTTACTGTCCGCGCTCTTCATCACTATGACGATATCGGTTTACTTCAGCCTTCGGTCCGTTCCGATGCCGGTTATCGACTATATACCCGTAAAGACATTACTCGTTTGCATCAAATTCAAGCATTACGAGGAATGGGAATGTCGTTAGCCGAAATCCATACGGTTCTTGAAGACCCCAATCTTGCGCTTTTACCCATTATTGATCAGCAGATTCAAGCAATTGATCAGAGACTGAATGAGCAAAAGAAATTGCGAAATCAGCTCAGTAAATTGAAATCTCAGATTATGAGTGGTGAAGAACTTGGTTTGGAGGATTGGCTAAAAACACTGGAGCTTATAGCAATGTTTGAGAAATACTTTACAAAAGAAGAGCTTGAAAAACTTACTTTCTTACAAGCAGGTAGTAAAAGTCACCAAGAGTGGCAAGAGTTAACTCAGGCAGCAAATGCACTATTTAATGCTGGCGAACCATATAATAGTGAAGCCGCTCAAGATCTGGCACGAAAGTGGATGAAAACTCTTGAGCAGAATACGCGAGCTAACCCCGAATGGCTTGTTAAATTAAATGCCATAAATTCAGCCGAGCCTGAATTTCAGGAAAAATTAGGGGTTACACCAGAAGTTGTTGAGTTTTTACTTCAAGCGTTTTCTGAAAGTAAGCTGAGTATTTTTGCCCGCTATTTATCTGACAATGAATTTGCTTTTCTAAAAGAAAACTACATTCGTGAGATGAAAAAATGGCCTCAATTATTGGTCGATATTGAAAAATTGATTGATGCCGAAGTCCAACCAGATAGTGAAGGTGCACGACGTTTGGCTCAACAATGGCTTTCTATGCTACAAAGCTATGCTGGTAATAACCCAAGTACTCAAGAAAAAATTCGTACGGCAATGCAAAATGAACCGAGCCTTGCGGACGGCACTTGGCTCAAACCAGTTACCCTACAATTTCTGGAAAAAGCAGTAGCAGCTTTAATGCGCAGTGCTTAGTTATAAGGAAAAGCTAAACCTTATTGCCAAAAAAAAGCCCTCTAAAGAGGGCTTTTTTTATTTATTCTACAGAAATAATTACTGTGGAATAATGTTAGTAGCGCTAGGGCCTTTTTGACCTTGCACAACATTAAAAGTCACACGTTGACCTTCATGTAAAGTTTTGAAGCCAGAAGATGCGATTTCTTTGAAGTGAGCAAAAACGTCTGGACCAGAATCTTGTTGAATGAAACCAAAACCTTTAGTTTCGTTGAACCACTTAACTGTACCAGTAGCTGTGTTGTTAGACATGATATACATCCTATTGAATTTTAAGAACTTAATGTCATGAGACATGACGGGTTTAACTTGGAAAAAATAACGAATTGAGCTTAAGATCTTAAAAACGGAGGATTATGAATAAAGCTTCGATACTAAAAGAGGATTTACTAAACTAATAAGTCTTTTTTCTAGTTAAGCTAATTATACACCAAAAAATCACTTATACAAACTTTTTATATGAATTATTTATTACGACTATACTAAACATTTGTTTACATCTGTACAAATAATTACACTTTATGATCTAAACATATAACATTTTATTTGTTATAGCCCCTTCTTAAATCTTAGATTTATATTAATTTAAAACCTTTATCCGACTTAACAGTATTTATTAATTACAATAACTTAGGCTATGTCTCTGTCCTACTCTATAATATTACTAAATATTATGATTACCCTATGCTATTCAAAAACTATCACGCTTAGAAATATATAAGAATATAAATATTATTAAAAACACTATTAGAATAAATATAAATCAAATTAATTTTAAAATAAAAATTCAATCATTATTATATTTTAACCAGCATCGTTAAAATCATTATTAAACAAACAGTCTATTGTAAGCGCCTTTTCATAGGCACATCACCCTTTCACTGGACCATATAACTTTAAAAAACTGGATGTATTCATTAGGCCTTAGGGTTCGTAACCTATCTTTGGCTTATATCTAGCAATGAACCTATCTATACACTCTTTGAATTTTGAGGACTATCATGCGCCTACATTTTATTGTTCATGAAGATTTTGAAGCACCTGGTGCATATGAAATTTGGGGTCAAAATAATAACTTCAAAATGACATATTCAAGAGTGTATTTAAATGAAGAATTACCTTCTACGGTTGAAGAAATTGATTTTCTTATTGTGATGGGTGGGCCGCAAAGTCCAGATACGACCATTGAAGTATGTTCTCATTTTAATTCACTCGCTGAACAAGCTGTCATTAGGAAAGCCATCCAAGCAAACAAAGTTGTTTTAGGGATATGTTTAGGTTCACAGCTCATCGGTGAAGCTTTAGGTGCCAAGTTTGAACATAGCCCTGAAAGAGAAATTGGTAAGTTTCCTATTATGCTGACAGAGTACGGTTTTAAAAATTCTCTATTCTCACATTTAGGAAAAATGACAGAAGTTGGCCACTGGCACAATGATATGCCCGGGTTAACGAGCGATGCAAAAATTATTGCTTTTAGTACAGGTTGTCCGCGACAAATCGTTGAATATTCGAAATTAGTTTATGGTTTGCAGTGTCATATGGAGCTAACCCCTGAAGTCGTCGAATTACTCATTCAACATTCAGCAACTGAACTCGATCAAGCTCATGATTATAAATTTGTTAACACCCGTGAAGAATTAAGAAAACACGATTACCAAGAAATGAATCAAAATCTATTTATTTTTCTAGATAAATTAAAAGATGAATATTTACAACTCAACTAAATCACAGTAAAGCCCTTTTATCAGGGCTTTCTTTCGTGAAGTGAGTTGAACTGTCATGCAGATAGCAACAGAATCTCAAGTAGTAGATGGTCGCTATACAACATCTAATAAAATAATAGCGCCTGTCACACATGAAGCGGCTGATATGCAAATTTAGCTTTTAGGTTTTAAGACGGCTATATCACACTTTCAACACGCATTTGTTCTGCGCACTGTAGGGCACGTTGCAAATCTTTTTGTAAATCGACCACCGATTCTAGTCCAATATTTAAGCGCACCAAATAGCCATTTTTAGGTAGAGTGGTATGAGTTCGATAAGCTTGCCCAACAGGTAAAATCAAACTTTCAAACCCACCCCAAGACAAACCAATGTGAAATAATTGCAGCGAGTCAAAGAATTTTTGTACATAAGAAGGTTCAGACTCTTTTAAATAAAAAGCAAATACTCCAGATGAACCATGAAAATCTCTCAACCACAAATCATGATAAGGGCTAGTTTCTAAGCCAGGATGAAGCACTTCCTTAATAGCCGGATGTGTTGCTAGAAATTGAGCAATAGTTAGAGCACTGTTTTGATGCTGCTTTAATCTTACCGCTAAACTTCGCAAGCCACGTGAAGCTAAATAAATGTCGTCTGGACTTGTAGTCTCACCAAACAAATGTCCAGTTTTAGCGAGTTGTTCGTATGTTTCAGCATTTGCAGTAGCTACGCCCATTAATATGTCAGAATGGCCGCCAATGTATTTAGTTACGGACTGAATAGAAATATCAGCACCATGCTTTAATGGTTGAAAAAGTAACGGCGTTGCCCAAGAGTTATCGACTAATACTTTTGCGCCATATTGATGGCTAATTGCAGAAATTGCCGCAACATCACTCAGTTCAAATGTCATTGAACCCGGTGACTCAATAAACACCACACTGGTACGATGATTAATTTTTTCAGTTAATGCTTCAAGGCTGGTAGAGTCAAAATATTCAACACTTACCCCCATTCGGACTAATATATTGTCAGCAAAATTTCGCGTTGGGCCATAGATGTTATCTGCAATCAAGACATGGCTATTTGCCTCTACACAAGCCATAAGTGCATGTGTACATGCCGATAAGCCAGATGGAAACACCATACTACCCGCACCGCCTTCAAGTGCATTGATTGCACTTTCAAAAGATTTAGCTGTTGCGGCGCCGAAACGGCCATAATGTCGATATACCCCACCATTTCGTTTAAATTCTTCCCACTCTCTAAAGCTATTTACAACAATAGTAGAACCGCGAAAAACAGGTGTGTTGACTAGACCATCAAAGCGCTCGGGTGTTCGTCCTAAATTAATGACATCTGTACTGAATTGATTCACTTTTATATTCCGAGAAACCTATCAACTTTATTACCAATTCATGATAGTGAGGTTTCAATGGATATAAATTTTAATCTTTTCTATTTTTTATCTTAATATTAGATTTTTATTTCTTATTTTTACTTAAAATTAGAATTTAAATCCGATATTTATTTCTTAGAGTAAAATATGATTTTATAGCGTCCTGTGTAGATCTGCTTGTTGTTCGAACTTGCTGTTCTGAAAGGTACTTCTCACACTATTCTTCATCCATGATTTGCTGGATACGCTTTTGGTAATTATTTAAAAAATCATGCGTCACGCGGAAATGTTCCGTTTGCTCATACTGGATTTCACGGATCCCAGTTTCAGAAAATTGATAGATTTTAGCATTCGGGTAAGCCAGTAAAATTGGCGAGTGCGTTGCAATGATGAGTTGTGATTGGTTTTTGCATAATTCGTGAATAGCCGACAAAGCGACAAATTGCATAGTAGGTGATAGAGCCGCTTCCGGTTCATCTAATAAATAAAGCCCTTCACCTTGTAATTTATGAGTGAGCAGTTTTAAAAAGCTTTCCCCATGTGAACACGCATGAATATTACCACCATAACTTTTTACATAACCCACTTCATTCATATATGTGCCGACATTGTAATAACTTTCGGCTCTTAAAAAGTAATAGTCTTTAGGCTTTTTAAAGCTTTTAATCATTCTTAAATACTGAAATAAACCTGATGAACTACTCGCTGAATTAAGTCGCACGTTTAGAGTGCCGCCTTCTTCGGAAAAGCCAAGTGCCAAAGCGATGGCTTCCATAATCGTCGACTTACCAGAGCCATTTTCACCAACGAAAAAAGTAACGTCTGGATGGAAGCTTAATTGTTCAATATTATTAACGGCTGGTACCGTAAATGGATAAATTGACCAGTCTGCCAGCATATTTGCTTTAATTTGTACCGAACGTAAATAAGGCTTAGCTTCTAGCATTTTTGCTGGTCCTTAATTTTTAATAGTATTCGCAGTTTTTATTAGAAAAAATTTAAAGGAAGTTCTGTCGTATATTTAATTTGCTCCATGGCAAAACTAGAACTCACATCAGCCAAACCATTAATTTCAATTAATTTTTTATAAACTTTATCGAATTCAGCAACATCTGATACGGCGACTTTAAGTAAATAATCTGTTTCACCTGCCATTCTATACACTTCAATCACTTCATCTATGCTATAGATATGAGAGTGAAATTTTTGAATCCACTCAATATTGTGTTGAGCAGTTTTAATAAACACCATCACAATCACATTAATGTTGAGTTTTTTACGGTCTAGCAAAGCGACTTTTGCACGGATAATACCCTCTTCTTCCATTTTATGTATTCTGCGCCAGCAAGCCGTGTTGCTTAATCCCACCTTTTCAGCAATATCACCTATTGCCAATGTGCAGTCCTTCTGTAGAAGATCTAATATTACACGGTCATATTTATCTAAATTTAACTTCATATCTTCAAGCTTCTCTGCACTATGTATTTGCAATAAATCAAATCAATGAACAATATATTAGATTGTTATTCTAATTTTAATAAAAAAGATATTTACCTATATTTTAAATGATCTTCGTGCATTCGAGGCGCATTTATTTCTATTGTCCACCTAACAATTTATTTTTAAAGCTTGAAAGTTTAGATGAGCTTTTATTATTATCTTGTACATATTCGGTACAATAAAAGAGACAAGAAAAATGCCAAATCAATTTGATGCTGTTTCTATAACAAAAAAAGCGAATGTTCATTACGAGGGACACTCTATTAGTCATGTTATTGAACTTGAAGATGGTACAAAAAAGACTTTAGGGGTGATTCTTCCAACAGAAAAAGCGTTAACTTTTAAAACCCACGTTTCGGAACGCATTGAGATCATTTCGGGGAAATGTAGTGTTCAAATTGGCGATGATCCGGATACTAAAGTCTACTCAAGTGGTGAGTCTTTTAATGTTCCAGAAAATAGTAAATTTAAAATTATTACAGATGAAGTTATTGATTACGTCTGCCATTTAGAATGAATCAACATTACAAAGCCATACCTTTCATAGGATGTGGTTTTCCTATGAACAATTTCATCTTTTCTTAAAACTAGACAAGATGAAGTTTAAATTTTTAGTACCTAAGCACTTTTACAATTATCTATAAGCTTCCACCACCATCAACATTGAGAACTTGGCCGGTAATAAAGCCCGCATGATCTGACAATAAAAAAGCGACTGCATGTGCAACATCTTGTGGAGTACCTATTCTTCCCAAAGGAATACTTTCTAATATCGCTTTTTCAGCTTCACTTCCAACGGGTCGGGTTTTTCTAAAAAGTTCCGTTTCAATTGGCCCCGGCGCGATACAGTTTACGGTTATTCCAAACTCAGCCAACTCAAGTGCCCAAGTTTTAGTACACCCGACCAATGCACTTTTTGCTGCCGAGTATGCTGTCCGTTGTTTTGCTCCGTAAATTGCCCTACTGCCAATATTAATAATTCGCCCAAAGCGTTGTTCTTTTAGTTGAGCAACAAAATGCTGAGTCACTTGTATAGCCGCTCTTACATTTAAGTTCCAAACCTCCTCCAAGGCAAGAAAGGAAATCTGGCCCAAAGGTTGGGGCAAACTAATTCCTGAGTTATTTACGATTCCATGTATGACATGAGATTTAGCAATTAAAGCCAAGGTTTCTTCAGTTTGTTCTATATTGGATAAATCACAACTAAAAAGCTGTCCGGGAAAGTCTATATGGTCGATATTTCTGGCAATACCAATCACGTGATGTCCCTGCAAGGACAGTTCGTCGCTAATTGCTTTTCCAATACCTTTCGTAGCACCTGTCACTAAATAAGTGTTTTTCATAGCGGATCCTTATTAGACATAAAATAGTTTCTGGTTCGTTCTCCCCCTGTTAACTACAAAAATAATAAAACACTCACTATGATTTTTTATGACGATAAGCAGATTTATATAAACTCAAGAAAACTATAATCAATATCTCCAAAATGGACATGACTTTATTTTGATTTTCTTATTTGAAATTAAGACATGGTTGTATTTGTATACGTTAAAAAGTTGTTATAGTCATTCGACTTGAATTGGTCTTTCAATCTCTGAGTTTAAAGGCAAAATTGAGTGACTAAGTTTAAGTAAATACATTAAAAAGAGTACGAAATAATGAAAAATTCAGTCGATGAGAAAAGAAGAATTTTCCGAGATCTCCATAAAGACGGATGCTTTATTTTACCCAACCCTTGGGATGCAGGCAGTGCAAAAATACTCGAACAACTGGGCTATAAAGCACTGGCAACAACAAGCTCAGGTTATGCATGGTCTTGCGGAAAGGCTGATGGTCAACTCGACCGAGATGAAACCTTGGCACATCTACGTTATATGGTTCAGTCCACTAACCTACCTATAAATGCTGATTTTGAAAGTGGCTTTTCAGATACAACTCAAGGCGTCATTGAAAATGTTCTGATGGCACTTGATACAGGTATAGCGGGTATTTCTATTGAAGATTCAACGGGAAATAGTGAAAAGCCGCTTCGTGATATTCCTGATGCTGTTGAAAGAATAAGAGCAGCTCGCGTAGCGATCGATCAAAGTGGAACTAACGTCATGCTTATTGGTCGTGCTGAAAACTTCTTTGTGGGTGTACCCGATTTAGAAGATACCATTAACAGGTTAAAAGCATATTCAGAAGCTGGTGCTGACTGCCTGTATGCGCCTGGTATTAAAACTCGTGAACAAATCATCGCTGTGGTGAATGCCGTTTCACCAAAACCTGTAAACGTTTTAATTGGTTGGGATAGTGATTTAACGGCAGCAGAACTTGCAGACTTGGGTGTAAGACGTATTAGCCTTGGTGGTGCATTAGCTCGTTCAGCTTGGGATGGTTTTATTAAAACAGCAAGTGCGATTGCCGAGTCAGGTAATTTTCATTCGCTCAATACTTCGGTTTCAAGTGGCGATCTTAATAGTCGATTTAAATAAGATTTGAATAAACGGCTTTATTTAGTACCTTTTAGCTAGGACCTCTGTTATGCCTTTAAACATAACGCTTTCAAGCCATCGCATACGACTGCGCCTATTAACTATTGAAGATTCAAAAGACCTTGTTACCGCTGCTTCAGATGGAGAACTATGGAACCTCCCTTTCACTGTAGTTCCTTCAGCAGAAACAGTAGATGACTATATTCACCATGCACTAGAAGGTTACCAAGCGGGTACGGTTCTTCCTTTTGTAGTCGAAGACATTGCTACAGGAAAAATTATTGGGTCTACCAGATTTTGGAAAATAGATAGAAAAAATTTAAAGTTAGAAATTGGAAGTACTTGGTACTCAAAATCGTGGCAGCGAACATACGCAAATACAGAAGCAAAATATTTGCTGCTTCAATATGCCTTTGAAGAGCTAAATTGCGTTAGAGTTCAGTTCACAACAGATGTACTTAATGAAAAATCCCAGAATGCGATTTTAAGACTCGGTGCCCAGAAAGAAGGTGTGGTTAGAAATGAGCGAATCATGCCTGATGGCAGAAAAAGGAATTCAGTCAGGTTCAGTATTATTGATGAAGAGTGGCCGAGCATAAAAGATAAACTAATTAAAAAGTTAAATTGTTATTAATTTTTCCTGAGGCTTTATTGCCTGCAAACCATTGCAAATGAGTCTCATTTATATATACTTTACACACTTTTTTGAGTCTAGTCGGCACTCCTGTTTGTTCGCTTGAATAGTCGCTCTTTTTTAGCCTTTCACGATTTTTATATCACTTAGGTATACTTATGTTTGCTTTCTCCCCGCGTAAAAATTTAATTACTGTTGAAATTTTAAAACATAGTAGCCCCTTACTTTTATCCCTCATTCCGATGATGTCTTGGGCAGAAGCAACCGCGATTCAACCAGCGCAACTAGAAACGATTAAGGTTCAGGCTGAAGCAGACTCAAGCTATATCGCAACACAAACAGCGTCGACGCTTAGAGGCAAACAAAAAAATCTAGAAAGCCCGCAAACTGTAAACGTTGTATCGAAGCAATACATGAAAGATTATTTACCTGCAAACTTGGACAATGCATTGACCCAAGTCAGCGGCATTACGCAGGGTAATACTTTAGGGGGTACACAAGACACCGTAATGAAACGCGGCTTTGGTGATAACCGTGACGGTTCAATTACTGTAAATGGCATGCCAATTGTGCAAGGCCGAACCATGAATGCGGCAGTTGAACAAGTTGAAGTTTTAAAAGGCCCATCTTCATTACTCTATGGCATTATGGACCCGGGTGGTGTGGTCAATGTCATTACAAAAAAACCCGAGACTACCCAGAAAACTGAACTTTCCGTATACGGCTCAAGCTTTGCTGCGGGTAAAAATGGCTTAGGTGCAAGCATAGATACCACAGGTGCAATTAGCGACAGTAACTTTGCTTATCGCTTTATTGCAGATCATTCCGACGCGGACTATTGGCGTAATTTTGGTAATCTCAAACAGACTTTAATTGCTCCGTCTGTCGCATGGGATAATGGTCAAACTAAAGTGAACCTGAGTTATCAATATCGTCACTTTGATGTACCTTTTGACCGCTCTACCGTTTTTGACCCGAAAACCAATAAAGCCCTACCCATCTCTAAATACCAACGTCTAGATGAAGCGTTTAACCAAATGAAAGGCGAAGATCATTTGGCGCAATTGTTGGTAGATCACCAAATTAATGATAACTGGTCGGCTCACTTTGGTTATACCTACAACTACGAAACTTATGATGCTAACCAATTACGTGTAACCAAGTTAGATACAACT
Source organism: Acinetobacter sp. ABJ_C1_1 (assembly GCF_044684115.1). NCBI lineage: Bacteria > Pseudomonadati > Pseudomonadota > Gammaproteobacteria > Moraxellales > Moraxellaceae > Acinetobacter > Acinetobacter sp. ABJ_C1_1. The sequence continues at coordinate 125,050 of NZ_JBITPU010000007.1, forward strand.
AAACATACCGTGACACGCCGTACCGATGCGACTTTAAATGCCCAAAGCGTAGACAGTAATGCTCAAGCATATATTAATGGTTCAACCAATTTGTTTGGTTTAAAGCATGACATTCAGTTCGGTTCAGACATCGAATACCGTAAGTATTTCCGTCCAGATATGGTTCGTGGTAATACCTCAACTTTAGATTATTTAAATCCAAGTTTTGGAACTGTTGAGCCATCTCAAAATGTTATGGCATCAGATAGTGACCAAACCGATAAACTGCATACCTATGGTTTTTATGTACAAGATGCAATTCACTTAAATGACAAATGGATTGCTGTACTTGGTGGACGTTACCTGAACTATCAGCAAACTGCTGGACGTGGCAGACCGTTTAAAGAAAATACCAATACCAATGATGATGCTTGGCTTCCACATGCAGGTTTAGTTTATAAATGGAATGACCAGCTTTCATTCTATGGCAGCTATACCGAGTCACTTAAACCGTCTTCTTCTATTGCACCTTTGGGTGGTGATGCTGTCATTAACTCTGATGTTCAACCTGAACAAGCCAAGTCTTATGAAGTTGGCGCGAAATATGAGTTAAATGACCGTGTTAAAGCAAACTTTGCACTCTACGATATTAAAAAACGTAACGTTTTAGCTAAAGTGACCAATTCATCAACTGGTGAAGTTGAACTGCATACGACAGGTGCGGTACGTTCTAAAGGTGCTGAACTCGACCTGACAGGACGTGTGACCGACCAGCTTGATGCGACTCTCACCTATGCTTATACAGACGCGAAAGTGACTGAAGATGAAAGTGGCCTTGAGGGCAATCGCTTAAATAATGTAGCGAAAAATACTGCTTCTTTAGCATTGGCCTATAACTATGGCGAACTTTACAACGGTAATTTACGTTTTGGCGTAAGCGGCAATTATGTTGGTAAACGTGCTGGCGATTCGGAAAATACCTTTGACCTGCCTGACTATACCCTTGCCAATGCCTTTGTAAGTTATGACACGACCATTGCTAAACAAGCGGTTACGTTCCAATTTAACTTAAATAATATCTTTGACAGAACCTACTACACAGCTAGCGTCAATAATTTAGCCGTGTCTCAAGGTGACTCTCGCCAAGCGGTATTACGTGCAACCTTTAAATTTTAAAACATGGGATCAGAGCAGTGCCTAAATCACTGCTCTTTTGAGAACATTATGAAAAAGTTTCTTTCTACCCTGATGATGGTCACTGCACTCTGTGTATGGACATCTTCTATTTATGCTCAAACACGAATTACCCTCATCTCTCAAGTTAAAGGTGCTTCTGCAAATACCGATATTGCCATTCAAAAATACTTGCAAAGCAAGGGCTATCAAGTTGAGGTATTAGATCAATCTGTTTCACCAAATAGTTTAAAGAACACAGATTTAGTCATTATTTCTTCTACAGTTGCTTCTAAAAACCTTCAATCTGGTTGGCGTCAACTTCCCCTTCCACTCATGACGTGGGAAAACGATTATCTTGATGACTTGGCTATGACAGGCAAACGCATTAATAGCGATTTTGGCGAAGTCGAGAAAGAACGTTATCTGTGGTTGGTCAATGCACCACATCCTCTCTCTGCACATCTTCCTGCAGGAACCCGCAATGTATATAAAGCTCAAGCACCTATGAGTTGGGGTAAGCCGGGTTTAGGTGCCACCATTATCGCAACGATTTATGGACAACCTGAAAAAGTAGCAATTTGGGGATATGAGAAAGGTGCAACCATGGATTATGAGTCTTTAGCACCTGCAAAGCGTCTTATGTTCTTCCTTAACAATGACACCTTTACCAATCTATCTGACGATGGCTTAAAGCTATTTGATGCCTCAATTGAATGGCTTACCAATAAATAAAACTATTTATCCAGCTCTCAAGGTTTCTCATTACACTTTGTAGAGCTGCAATTAATAAACAACATTTACGCGTACCCAATCTTCATACTTTGTAGCCTGAACATTAGTACTCGATGTAATTACCCCATGTATAGGAATATTTTCTTTCATACCTGTCGCTACACCTGAGTGTATGTTACTTCCTGCCCCGCCCCAAATCTGAGTATGACCAGCATCTTGATACAGCACATATGCCACAGATGCTGGACTGGTAGCTGACTTAAGTTCAAAGTTATTGTCTGAGGTGACCGCCACTTGATATGGCGTATTCTGGCTACATTGGACAGATACATCGGTTCTTGCAGCAGCGACTGGCTGAGCGCGTACAACTGAACCAAAGTCTAAATTCCCTTGGGTTGAAACTTCACAAGTGTCTACAATGGTTAAGCTCACCTTTAATGAAGTAGATGCATTTCCAGCCTCTGCGTTATTTATTATCAACATTCCCATAAGGGAAAATAAGGCATATTTAATGACTTTCATTTCTTCTCCTTATCTTTTTTTGTTCTAATTTCTACTCATCTTTATAATGTCATTTTTCTGTTTTACTAAAGAAACAGTTTCAGGGTCATTAAGTTATAAAACTTAATATCGCCTACTGTCAATCGATAATAATCACATGATTTTCATATTATTCTTATAATTTGTGATGAATTAAACGTAATTTATTTAGTTTAAAAAGTAGTTAATATTTTTTATTTCCATTCATTATAAATTAATTTTCTTCGGGTTTTACTTTTCTAAATACTTTAGAAAACCATTGTTTGATCTTAGCCCAATATTCCTTACCTAATAAAGCAATTGCAATTAAAAATAGTACCTCTCCTAGTACCATCAACCCTGTGATCACGGCTGCTTTATAAGGAATATCTAGAAAAGGAAGAATAGGAAACGAAATCCAATACAAGGCTACAAATCCTAATAAAACTAAGCCTATTTTCTTTTTGAGGTTCAATTGAGGACGTGTCATAAACAGCTTTTAAACTTAAAAATTTATAAATCTCATTATTCACTTCTTTGTGTATAGAGCATTGAAGAAGTGTGTAAAAAGCATGGAGAAATAAAAATCTTTAAAAACCGAAGAATTCTGTCCATTCTCGCAATTGCATAAAAAAAGGCATCAAAATAATATAAGCCCCAATAGAATATAACTTTACATATTGTTTAGCTTATAGATTGAATACTAAGAAAACTGTGAAGTTAAATTTAAAATGAATAATTCTAGCGACTAAAACCATCCACTTTTAATTCGAGAAATCATTGATATGAAAAAATATTTATTATTAATTTTACTTAGCTTTTATTCGATTCATTCCTTTGCTTCGGACAAACTTAATGGTACTGTTTGGAAAACAATTGATGATGAAACCAATCAACCTAGAGCTTTGGTAAAGTTTAGCGAAGATAAAAACGGTCTTCTCTCTGCAAATATTGAAAAAATCCTTGTTCCAAGCGAAGCCAACAAATGTACGATGTGTGAAGGTACTTATAAAAACAAATCTTTAATTGGTTTAACCATCGTCAAAAATTTAAAAAGTATAGGTAAAAATAAATATGACAAAGGATCTATTCTCGACCCTCAGTCAGACAAGACCTATCGCTTTAGCGTAACTGTATCGCCAGATGGTGAAAAACTTACCGCGCGTGGCTACATTGGTATTTCTGCAATTGGTCGCAACCAAACGTGGTATCGAGTTAAATAAGCTTTAGGCGCTTTAAAGTGCTGTTTGCAAAAATTGCATGGTTTTTTGAAGTCATCATTATCCTAAAAAGCCATGTAATTTTTTGAATATTCTTAAGTTAATTAATTACTTTAATTATGTACTCAACCTATAAATAAGTAATTTTAAAAATCTCTATTTTTTTCATGCACCGATTTCAACTCAAAAGATAACTACCAATTTTAAGTGATAAATAATTCTTTTTTATTCATAAACATAAACTCATCTTTGCATATATCCATTCCACTTTTTCATATTTTTATTAATCATAAATTTTCACTAAGATCGAATAAATTTCGAAAATTACTGGAAATATAATGTTGTTTGCAACACGTTTTCACTTCAAAAATGCTGTCTTATCAGTAGGGGTTCTCAGCTTTGCACTTTTAACTGGTTGTGGAAATAATTCACAGCAAAATAATGAAACTAAGGCAGAAGCTTCTCAAACTTCGCCTGCCGCTGAACTGCCTAAAGAAGTACGTTTTGCTTGGGGTGGTGGTCCACGAGTTTGGGTTCTTGGTAAAGCTGATGGAGATTTTGAAAAAGCTTTAGGTACAAAAATTAAGTGGGTTGAATTTGCTTCAGGTGCTGATGTAATTAATTACTTCGCCGCAAATGAAATTGATATTGCTCGTTTTGGCTCAAGCCCAGCTGTTGCAGGTATTACTCGCGGGCTACCAATTGAAATCATTGGTTTGGAAGGTCTAATTTCTGGTGCAGAACGTTTAATTGTTCGTCCTGATATTAAAAATCTGCAAGGTCTAGTTGGTAAAAAAGTTGCCTTCCCTGCCAACTCCACCGCGCAATATGCTTTAGAACAAGCGCTTGCATTAAATAAAATTGATAAATCAAAAATCAAATTAATTCCACTTAAGCCTGCTGAAATTGTTTCTGCATGGACACGTGGTGATATTGATGCAGCCTATGTTTGGGGACCATTTACTCAACAGCTAGAGAAAGAAGGCGGTAAAGAAATTTATCGTACAACGACGCTGAATGAAAAGGGTATTTTGGTTTATAACAACTTCGCTGTCCGTAAAGAGTTTGCAGAAAAACACCCTGACCTTGTTATTAAATTCTTGAAGGCTTACCAAGATCAAGTTGATGAATATAAACGTGATCCTAAAGCTGCTTCTGAAAAAATCTCTAAATACTTAAGTCTTCCATATGACCAAGTCGAAACCACACTTGCTGGTATCGAATATATTCCACTAAAAGATCAAGCCTCTGAAAAATATTTAGGTGCAACCTCAAACGATGAAAACTCTGGCTTGGCTAAAGCAACCCAAGATATTGCTAAATTTTTAGTCAGTATTGGCGAGTTGAAACAATCTGATGTTCCAAAGAGTTATGCGCCTAATATCAACAGCAAATACCTTATTGAAGCAACAAAATAAGGTTATTAAATGATTCAGTTGAACCCGTTTAAAGTAAAAGTGATTAGTACATTATCGCTCATCACTTTTGTGTTTATTTGGCAGCTTGTGTGTACATTTAAACTTGTCTCACCAATTTTGTTGCCTTCTCCTCTACAAATTTTAGATACAGTTTTAGATTTATTTAAAAACGGTTACCGAGATGCTCCTTTTTATCAACATATTTTAGTCAGCACGGCGCGTGCCTTCTTTGCATTCTTCGTTGCAATCATTATTGGTGTGCCTTTGGGATTATTAATGGGCCGTAGTCCTGTACTTAATGCCGTTTTAGATCCATTTGTACAATTCTTACGCCCTATTCCCAAAATTGCCTTAATCCCTTTAGTTGTAGTGTGGCTAGGGATTGGCGAGGAATCTAAATTTTTCCTTATTTTTATTGCAACTTTTCTTAGCGTCATTGTGGGTGCAACCGCAGCAAGCCAAAACGTTCCATATGGTTTGATTCAAGCAGCACAAACGATGGGCTTAGGAAAAACAGCAATCTTATTCCGTGTCATTTTACCCTCTTCACTTCCTGAAATTTTCACCACCATTCGTTTATCTATTGGCATTGGATGGACATCATTAATTGCAGCGGAAATGGTTGCAGCAACTTCTGGTTTAGGCTGGATGATTATTAATGCCGGCTCTTATTTGCGTACAGATGTTGTGATTGTCGGGATTATTTTACTTGGAACAATTGGCTTTATTTTAGATTGGCTCATTGTGAAAGCACAGCAAAAATGGGCCCCTTGGACAGGAAAAGCATAATGACTCAACCCTTTATTGAGCTAAATAATGTTCAGAAAATATTTAAACAAAACAAGACGGAAAATACGGTCTTAGAAGATATTAATCTTAAAATTCCTGAAGGTCAGTTTGTTTGCTTACTTGGGCCTTCTGGCTGTGGTAAATCAACTATTTTGAACTTGCTTGCTGGTTTTGAAAAACCAACTTTAGGTGAGATTTATGTAGATGGTCAAACCATCTCAGCACCGGGCATTGACCGAGCTGTTGTATTTCAACAAGCTCAGTTATTTCCTTGGCTCACAGTAAAAGAAAATATTCAATTTCCACTTAAGCAATCAAAAGCGGAAGCTAAATATATTGCTGAGCAAACTGAATATTATTTAGAAAAAACGGGCTTAAAGAAGTTTGAAAATCATCGAATCTGGCAAATCTCAGGGGGTATGAAGCAACGTGTTGCCCTTGCCCGTGCGTGGGTCATGAAGCCAAAGATTTTATTGATGGATGAGCCTTTCGGGGCTTTAGATGCTCAAACACGTATTTTGATGCAGGAAACACTGACTCAGCTTTGGCAAGACAATAAAACTACCGTGTTATTTGTTACTCACGATATTGATGAATCTCTACTTTTAGCAGATCGCATTATTTTAATGGCAGGCCATCCTGGGCGTATTGCCGAAGATATTCAAGTGAATTTACCTCGTGCGCGTAGCATTGAAAATATTACGCCACAGCAAGAATTTATTGAAACAAAAAAACATATTTTAGAAATTATGCGCAAAGAAGTAAGTCGCATGATTGATTACATACATTAAATTTTTAGGACATCATTATGTTATTAAGTCATTTGCCGCGCGTTCAACTGGTTCATGCGCCTACTCCACTAGAGTTTTTACCTAACCTAACTAAAGCGTTAAATGGTCCCCAGATTTATATCAAACGAGACGATGCTACTGGGCTGGCTACAGGTGGTAATAAAACCCGCAAATTAGAATTTTTAATTGGTGATGCACTTGCAAAAGGTGCAACCCATGTACTTACTCAAGGTGCAACTCAATCTAACCATGTTCGCCAAACGATTGCAGCAGCAAATAAATTTGGTTTAAAGGCATCTGTTTTACTCGAACAACGCGTTAGTGATGGTACAGATGAGTATTACAACAATGGAAACTTATTGCTCGATGAGATTTTAGGTGCAACATCAATTGAGGTTGTTCCGGGTGGCACCGACATGGTTGCGGCTTTAGAAGCCAAAGCAAAAGAGTTAGAACTACAAGGTGAACGTCCGTACATTATTCCGGGTGGTGGCTCAAACGCTATTGGTGCTTTAGGTTATGTCTCAACAGCAATTGAATTAATTAACCAACTTAACCAGATTCAACTGGCTCCGACTCATCTTGTACATGCAACAGGTAGCACAGGTACTCAAGCTGGCCTTTTAGCGGGTATTGCGGCAACGCACTCCAACTTACCAGTACTCGGTATTAGCGTTCGTGCTGAAAAATCCAAACAAGAAGAAAATGTTTATAAACTTACTCGTGCAACTTTAGAGCATCTGGGTTTAAGTGCAGATCTTATTGCTCGTGAAAAAGTGATTGCAAATAGTGACTATGTTGGCGATGGCTACGGTATTCCAACTGATAGCATGATTGAAGCAGTTGAATTACTGGCTCGAACTGAAGGTATTTTGCTTGACCCTGTTTACTCAGGTAAAGGTTTTGCGGGTTTAGTCGACCTCATCCGTCAGGGTCATTTCACTAAAGATGACAAAGTGATCTTCCTTCATACAGGCGGTGCCGTAGGCTTATTCGGTTATCGTAAAACCTTCTCTAACAAAGATGCATACCGTTTGTAAGATGACAGAATTTTCAGAACTCCCCACCCTTGGAATTTTGGGTGGTATGGGACCGGGCGCTGCTGTTGATTTTCAACAGCGTCTGCTCGATGCAAGCCCTGCTACTAAAGATCAGGAACATATTCCAACAATCGCTTGGAATCACGGCGGTATTCCTGACCGACAACTTGCACTTAAAAACCTAGGTGAAAGTCCTTTAAATGCCATGTTACATGGACTAAAAATTTTAGAGCGTAGCGGTGTCTCTAAAATCGCCATTCCATGTAATACCGCACACTTCTGGCATTCTGACTTACAGCAACACACCCATATTGAAATCTTAAATATGGTTGAAATTACGGTGCAACAGATTTTAAAGAATTATCAATCTGGTGATAAAGTCGGAATATTGGCAACCAAGGGTGCTCTTTCTACTCAGCTGTATCAACTTGAGTTAAGCAAGCATGATATTCCTTTTGTCATTAATTCAGATGAAGAAATTGAACAGGAGTTTATGCCCGCTGTTTATGCTGTAAAACGTAATGAATCAGCAAAAGCGGGTGTGGTTTTTCAAGAGTTAAGTCAAAGACTCATAGATAAAGGTGCTAGTTCGATTATTTTAGCCTGTACAGAAATTCCAATTGGATTACATACAATCCAGTCTCCAATTTTAGATGTGAGCTTTGATACTACACAAATTTTGGCAGATGCTTGTGTAAATTGGTTTTATCGAAATACACAACTCTAAATTGATGTTCTTCCACTTTCAAAGCCGAATAATTGGCCGTAACCAAACATGGTATCGAGTTAAATAATTCATAAAGTAGCTTTTGACTAACTCTCTTTAGCTACTCACCGATCATAATTACGGTCTATATGTGCACTACGTAAATTATGTATGTAGACAGTGTTATGATCGGTACTTAGCCTGAATAATCAGCATAATAATAACGAATAGCGAAGGTATGGCAGCAATCACAAATAGATGGGTAATAACCAAAAATTGAGAGAGATACCCACCAAATAACGGCCCAATGACCGAACCCAAGCGCGCAATACCGATACTCCAGCCCACACCAGTAGTACGAAGTGAAACTGGGTAATAACTGGCCGACAGAGCATTAATGGCAGGTTGCCCACCCACAATGGCAAAGCCAGCAATAAAAATGATAATAAACAATAAAACGATATGGCTAACCGCATAGCCAATTAAAGCAACACTTATCACTGCGACTAAAAACACAGGAATTAATACTTTATAAAATCCAGTCTTATCAATTTTAAGACCCATTACCACACTACCAATCGTACCGCCTAATTGTAGAGTCGAGCCGATCATTAATGCCTGATTTAATGAAAGTCCTGACTCTTTGGCCAAAGTCGGTAGCCAGTTCGACAGGAAATAAAGGCTGATCATATTTAAAATACTAATGATCCAGATGGAACAGGTAAAAAACGCACGCTTATTTTTAAACAACTCAAGCGGAGACTTTTTAACTTGAACTTCAGTGTTATTGATAATTTTTATTTCTGAATTAAACGTTAATGCGGGATAAAACTTCTTTAACCAAAACAAAATTTTAGGAGTGTTTTTGCTATTTTCACTCAAAAAATATAAAGACTCTGGCAGTTTAAAGAATGTAATAAAGAAAATGATTAGAGGAATAATTCCACCAAAATAAAAAATCGACTGCCATCCACCCCAAGGAACTAATAAGGCAGATATACCGCCTCCTAACATTGCCCCTACCGTATAGCCACAAGAAATGACCATCATGGTAAAAATACGAGATTTGTATGGAACAATTTCGGAGCTATAAGCCATCACATTTGGCATGATACCGCCTAAAAAAATTCCTGTAACAAAGCGGATTGCGGTCAGTTGTTCAATATTGCCTACATGGGGTGTTAACAGCATTAGTACCGAGAACATAAAGGTCGAGATAAGTAATATCGGACGGCGACCAAAACGATCGGAAAGTGAACTTAATAAAAATGATCCGACAAATAAACCAAATAAGCTTGCGCTAAACACAACGCCTAGCATGGTTTTTTGAACGCCCCAGTCTTCTATAATCATTGGAGCTGCATAAGCCATGGACTGGATGTCATAACCATCCATAATCATGAGCAGTAAACAGGTAACCAGAATAAATTTTTGATAAGGTCCAACTTTCTGCTGATTGATCAAATCACTCAATGCAACTTCTTTCATGGTATTCCTTTCTCCATGAGGCGCTTTAAATTAATTCCATTTTAATTATGATATACGTAATCTATTTACGATTAGCGTAAAACAAAATAGCACACCTCCTTGCACGGCGTCTATGGTCTGCTCATCTCACAAAACCCCAAGCAAACCATATATCCTATTATTTAAATAATCCCCTTTACTTCAAACAAGTCGACTTAAAAAAGCACTCTACGGCTACATCCCTATGCTCAATGCTGTTCGAGCTTAAAACCTGTAGCAGCAAACCATCAATCAGGTTTACCACCATGTTGGCATCGAATTTTGGCTCATTAATTTCTCCGCTAAAAATCAGGTCAAAAATTTCATGGCGCAGCCACTTTCGATATTCAACCGCCATACGGTAAGCCTGCGGATGAAGTAGTTTTATTTCAAAAATAGCTTTAAGTAGAAGGTTGTACAGGCTGTTTAAATTGGTATGTAAAACAATAATTTCTTTGAGTTTATCTTTTGAAGTGTAGTAACGGCTTGAGTAAATGATGGTGAGTACTTCTTCTCTCAGTAGACTTTTTTGAAAGGCGATACACATTTCGACTAAGCGCTCTTTCGAGCCAAAGTATTTATAAAACGTGGATTTGGTGATGTTGGCTTCTTTAGCAATCAGGTCTACGCCTGAGGTGTGAAAGCCACGAGTAGTAAAGAGTTGGATTGCGGTTTGAATAACCTGTAATTTCTTGGAAGATAGTTCTAAAGTTGGCATAGTTTTACCGTTATAAAATTCTTGTTGTGTCTAAATGAGATAAAAAGCCTGTGCCTGTTTTGGGAGAAAAAAAAGGCACAGCAAAGCCGTAAAGACTGTGCTTGGCACATCTCAAGTTTTGTTGTTGCTAAGTTTTAAGTAAAAATGATTTTAAGCCTGAAAACCTTAGGGCGTTCAAGCTGCTTTAATTTTTAAGCTGTGTCGTTATAGCTTTTGGCATTGAGAGCCAAGAAATAATGGATGTGCAAAGCCAACTCCTTTTTATTGGGAGTTCCGCCAGACATTAAAATTATGGTGGCAGAACGGAAGAGGGTTGACAGACTGGTCAAACGAGCCAGCACACCCGTAGGTGTCCCCCTCCCGTTCCACCGCAGAGGGGGCGAGAGTGGCTAAACACTAAAAGTATAAAACCTTTAATGCTCGTTTGATTCAGCCTGTCAAAGCCGGCTGGCAATGTGGCCAGCAGGCAAAGGATAGTGCTCAACCCTATTGCAGTCAAGCACACAAAATGACATTTGTTTTAAAATAGATCATTAAAAAGTAAGGATAAATAATTAAAATTTATTGTTAATTTGGGGTTGAAAATTAAAATGAATATTTGAGCTTATACACTTTTACGTTTATAAGAAAAATAAGAACATCCGGCACACGATGCCATAATGATTGTTATCCCAATGATCTGAAAATGATTTAATCGTTCATCTAAAATCAACCATCCGGCTAAAGCACTTACCGCTGGTGATGCGCTCACTAATATTCCAAAAACTCGCGGATGCAATTTTTTCATAGCAACCATATCTAATATAAATGGAATAGCACTCGCGAGCATCGACATGAGTAAACAGGTAAGAAGAATCTTATAACTATCAAAAATATGGATAAAGTGAGTTGCACCTAAAGGCGTTGCAAACAAAGCCGCTAGAAACATTCCTGTTGCAACCGAGCTGCCACCACCTTGTGCAACTTTAGAGCCATAAATAATATACAGCCCCCAACCCACGGCAGCCACAAGCGCATACGTCATACCAATAAAACTAAAATTATGGTTTGAATTGCCCATAGGTAAAAAAAGCAAACCAATAATAGATAATCCACCCCAAAAATAATCTAATTTATTTTTAGACATTAAAATAGCAACTGTAAGTGGTCCCAACACCTCAATGGAAATAGCAATGCCAACAGACATATAAGAAAATGCTTTATAAATTAAAGTATTCATTAAGGTGAGGATTAATCCATAAATAATGAGATTTTTCCAATTGGTCTGTTTATTCCAGTCTCTCCAGGGTTTAAACACAATCCATAAGAAACATGCTGATAAAGCAAGTCGAGTTAAGGTAACGCCTTCTGCACTAAGAATTGGGAAAAGGACTTTTCCTATTGATGCGCCTATTTGCACAGAAACTAAAGATAAAAATGCGGCTGCAAATGCTATGCCTTGTCTGGAGTTTGTCTCAATCATCATATTTACCACTCTGGGAATGATTGAAATTTTAGTTCTATATAATCAATATATTTCTTCTATTTCCCTCAATAAAACGATTAAATAACTCTATATTTAAAGCTTAATGAGAGATTTACTCATGTCAGAAATTTCTTTAGATAATTTTGACTACGCAATCTTAAGAATACTGCAAAAAGACAATAAAACTTCTCATCGAGAAATTTCCGAAAAAATTGGACTATCCGCTGCGTCTGTTCAACGGCGCATATCACGTATGGAAGAAAAGGAAATTATTTTAAGAAATTGCGCTATTTTAAATCCGCTTAAATTTGGTGAAAAAATTACTTCTATTATTGAAGTCCGACTGAGCGAAGACCGTTCTGTCGTTATGGACAGAGCAAAACTGTACTTTGCTTCTGTTGAAGAAATTCAGCAGTGTTATTTTGTGAATGGCGGAGTCTCTTTTATCATTATCATGCTGAGCAACAACTTATCTCATTTTGAAAGTTTGGTTAGAAAACATTTCGCTGATAACGAAGACGTCAAAACCTATAGAACACTTATTGTTTTAGATCGCGTAAAAGTAAACTTTGAGTTAAATATTTAAACTTTTCAATTTAAGCTTTAAGGCCTTACAGTAGTTAGGGTTTTACCCACCTAAACAAATAAAGAGACTAACTACTAAGACGATGTCATAAAAAATCCCGCAGCATATTGCGGGATTTTTGTAGTGCGTTGAATTACATATGACCACGCCCGTGGCTATGCATATCAGACCCATGATCGCCATGTGCTTTGTTATGATAGTACCCCTTACCATGATGAGTGCCATGATAAGCATATGCTTTACCATGATGGCTGCCGTGATAAGCATGACCATAACCATGATGTGAGCCGTGGTAACCATGGCCTTTTGCAAAGGCTGGAGCAGAAAGAGCAATCAGTAAAGCTGCGAAAATAGACTTAATGTACTTCATAATAAATTCCTTTTTATTGTAGTACTGGAATTTAAAGTAATACATAAATGCATCGCTAGAAACAAGTGATAATCTGTACGGGAGTTTAAGGCTTGCTGAGCAAAGCTGATCTACTTCATACGCCGTTTAAGCAACATAAAATAGATCATTGAAAATAATAAAAATTTAAAACTTAAATCACTAAAAGTATGTTCAACTCAATCAGTAGAACTTTGCCTCACCGACAGGACGAGTTTTAAACCGTCTGTGAAACCACATGTACTGTGTTGGCGCGATTCGAATTTGGTTTTCAATAATTTTATTGACGCGTTCAGCATCATTCACTTCACATTCACTTGGAAAATTTTCAAGTTTAGGCTCAATCAGTACATTGTATTGAGGGTCTTGAATATCTCCACTTCTATAAAAATATAATGGGATTGCGACAGCATTTGAAATATCCATGAGTCTTCGGTGGGCCGTTACTGTTGCGGCTTGTATTCCAAAGAATGATGCCATAACACCTTGCTTTAAACCAAAGTCCTGATCAGGGCTATACCAGATTGCATGACCATTTTTCAGTTTCGCAATTAAGCTACGCATGTTGTCTTTCGCAATTTGGTTTTTATAAACCCGAGCGCGACTACGATGAATGAGAAAATCCATAAAAGGATTATTTTGAGGTCTATACACCACATCCATATCGAAAAATAAGGTACAAGCAGCACCTCCAGCATCTAATAAAGTACTGTGTGTTCCCAACAACAAAACACCCCTATCCCGATTCTGTTCCAGATGCTCTAAACCTTTTATATGAACTCTTTTTTTAAACCATGCAGGACAATACCAAGCATTTAAAGCTTCAAATATACCAATCATCGTATCTGTAAAAACTGACTTGGCTTTGGTTTCAATTTGCTCAGGTGTTTTTTCAGGGAAACAAGCTTCTAAATTTCTTAAAGTTGTTTTTCTTCTTGAAGCTAATAGTGTCCAAGCAATTTTTGAGAAAAGTTTTGCTAAACGCCACTGGATTGCCCAAGGCAAGTACGCAAGAAACATAAGAGTAAAAGCTGTGAACCAGATACCCCAATACTTTAATGATAGAAAGGAAAATTGAAACTGCCCAGATTGATACTGCGGTTCAGATTTCGTCATACTGTAAATATCTAGAGGTATAGGAAATTATGCTAACACACACCGAATCTACACGCGTTTGCAAAGTGTGTCTTAATATTAGACTTATTTTCTTAAGAAGATTTATATTTCCTGAACATTACCTCTTATATTTATTTCCTTATTATATTTTAAATAACAATTACTTATAAAAATTTAACTACTTTAATGATTAAATAAATTATATACAAAAATTAAAATGCTAACCCTCTCATCACTTGCAGAAACTCTGAATACTCATCTTCACTTTCAAAAGTAAACTCTACTTCTGAGCCATCTGTAAACCGCACTCGAACAGATCTCAAATCGGCACTGGTTGTAAATTTAACAACTTGTTCAAGGTTGTAGTGAGTAGATCCTACTTGGTAATACTTATATTCTCTTACCATAACAACGTTCTACTCAAAAAGTATAAGATTTCATCACTATAGAACAAATAAAGAAAATTTCTAAAGATTTTGTTCACTAGAAATCATTAAAAGCTAAAGGTCACTTATTATTCTTTAACTTAATAAAAAACCGCTATAAGGCGGCTTTTATTGATGAGTGCATTCAACAATTACTTTTTCAAAGTTTTGGTAAATGCTTCCGAATTAAAATATTCGGTAATTTCCCCACCTTCATTTAAAACTTTTTCCTTTGGAATGCTTAAAAAATCTAGTTCTGATTTTAGGCTAATAAATTCAGGAATATATTTCTTAATAGGTGGTGGAGGTTTAGGGCCTCCTTCTGTAATTTTTTCAATAAATCCAGCTAGCCATAAAATATATTCGTCTTCCATACTATGGTGTGGAATAAGGCTAACATCTATTTTTACTTTGCATTCACTTAATGGTTTTGTTAAAGCTTCTTCAAAATCAATGTAGTTATACTTTAATTTGAATATGCTCCCAGATATCTCTTTACGTATAAAAATCATTAAATTATTAAGATTTTCAATAGTGTCATCTGAAAAAAGCTCAACTTCTTTAACTTTCCTATACACACTTTCTGCAATAGCTAAGTATTGTGGCATTAAGGGTTTTTCCTTATCTTTGAAGCGGTATTAGGTGGTCTCTCAAAGTAAGTATGATTCAAGTTATATTTTAACTTGTAAGTTTAAGTAACATTGAGTAAGTATTGTTTATATTGTGTTAATTTAAGACTATTAAACAGCTATTTTTAAGTTTTATTTAATTTCAAGAGAGAAAGAGCGCTATATCAAACTTCATTACGTTATATTTCCAACAAATAAAATCAAATCTCTTTCATCAACTATATTTCCTATCAAAAGCTATTTTGCTTATTTATTAAAATGCGGCAATTGTTTGATAAAGTCATTTAAAGGCATCGGACAGCCCCATAAAAAGCCTTGAAACTCGGTACAGCCATTACTTTTAAAAGCACTAAATTGTTCAGCCGTTTCTATTCCTTCTACCAGCACGCGAAGGTTTAAATCTAGACCAATTTTAATAATACCCGTGACCAGTTTATTACTGCGTTTATCATCCAAAGCTGCCTCTACAAAGCTACGATCAATTTTGATTTGGCTAATGGGCATTTTCTGTAAATAGCTTAAAGATGAATAACCTGTACCAAAGTCATCAAGTGAAAGCTGAATACCATGTCTAGACAAGAAATTCATTTTTTCAATCATACTTGCACAGTTATTTAAGGCAATATTTTCAGTAATTTCTAAAATGAGTCGAGATGGAGTAATGCCATATTTTTCAACCATAGCAATTATAGTTTGCTCAAAAAGTGGTTGCATGAAATGGTCAGCACTAATATTGACGGAAAGCGTAAGATCTTTAGTTTCCTCTTTTTTGCTCCAGTCTTGTAAAACTTTGCAGGCTTGAACCAACACCCACTCGCCTATCTCTGGCATTAATCCAAAACTTTCTGCTGCTGGAATAAAATCTTGCGTAGGAATATATCCTAAAGTTGGGTGATGCCATCGTAACAAGGCTTCTGCGCCAATTAATTGTTCAGAGGAATTGATTTGCGGTTGATAAAAAAGCTCAAATTGTTCTTTGGTGAGGGCTAAACGTAGGTCATGCACCATGCTATTTTCTATTTGTATCTCTAATTGCATGGTATAAATTGATATACAAATCATGAGAGTAGCCACACAAGTTGCAATCCACCCACCATGATTACGGATATCATCCGACAAAGGTACTGCGCTATTAAGCGTAAACGAGGTACCACTAAAAAATATAAAACACCCAATCGACAATAAAATTAAAATGATTTGTAGAAAACTTGGATCACGGCGGTAATTTAAATACCCCAGTATTGCGCCGGCAGGTAAAAATAAATGCGCTACTTGAGGCCGATGAGGTGTAGCAATATCGAAAAACAGGCAAAAAACGACTGGGAAAATCAGTAGAACCGCTTGTGATAAAAGTATGCCCGCCGAAATGCGGTTTTTATAAATGAGAAAAAGGCTAAACATGGAAACTAGTGTGAAACCAATATCCATACAAACAATCAGCCACATGTGTGCAAATGCGAAATAAATGGTCCAAAACAAACAAAAAATAATACAAATAAAGATATTTGCTTTGGCTGCAATTGTAAGCTGCTGGTCTTTTACGTTACGGTAATTTTTCTTGCGTTTTTTAAAGTAAGACGAAGCTATCATAAATAAATCAACCGTAAAATATTTCTTCAATAGACCCCCAGCTTGGTCATTGATACTCCATCTCAATATTTACCAATAAAACGTAATATTTTATTCCTTTCTTATTTGTACTATTCATTTTGAGATTTGGTGTTCTTCAACAGTGTTGCTACAGTTCAGTGGTTTAACTGAACGATACTGCGTTTCGAACACTTTTTAATTTTAAAGTATCATGACTTAACGATACATGCGTCTGCGACTAAGGTACAGCCCCTAACTAGTGAAAAATTAGGCGAATTCTAAAGAATTTTATGTATCGTAATCTTATACACCCGTGAGTGTATAAGATTAGCCGTTCAATAGTCATGAAAATAGCTGAAACGCGTCGGTCACCTTGCAACGCATGAATGTATATTAGAGATAAATCACAACCAAAACTGCGAAAACACCATATAACGCACTTACTGCAACTAATGATCGATCATCGACCGCACCGCGGCGGAATAAATTCCACAAAAACACAATCGCCAGTGCAGTAATAATGCCAGATGCTAGTAGCAACGTATCAAAGCGCCATGGTGTGAAAAATATACCCAAAGCACTTGGGATGGTGGCCTGAATCATCATGGCACCAGAAATGTTCGCTAAAGCCAAACGCTCTTTACCTTGGCGTACCCAAATCAGCGCATTCATAATTTCAGGTAATTCGGTTGCAACTGGACTCAGTAATAAAGCAACCAAATGTGGTGGCCAACTTAGCGCTGTACCAATTGCTTCAAGCTGAGCTACAAAAGTGTGCGACGCAATACTAATGACAACTAAAGCGACCAATACCTGTAGGCCAGCCCACCCCAGTGATGGTTCGGCTGCGTTTGGACGGAACTTGAGAGGTTCGAGTTCCTCTTCATCGGCAGAAGTATCTGCTTCCTTAATCTCACGCCAAACATAAGCTGCATAAGCCGCTAAAAATAGAATACCTAACCAAGGCTTAATGGCAAACGCGACTAAACCAAGTGCTACTTTTAAAACAAAGATGGCAAGGAAAGAGACTTGATCTCGGCTTAAGCGACCATAATCAACTTGTACTTTATGCGAAGTTCGAGCTAACTTTTTACGATGAAGAATTAATACCAGACCTACAACGGCGTAACCCAAGGTTGCTAGCACCAATGGACCACCCATTGCAGCTCCAACACCAAGGTCTTTTTGTTCTGGGGTATTACCAAACACAACGGCCATAAAGGTCACCGCACTTTCAGGTAGCGCTGTACCAAAAGCTGCGAGTACTGAACCTACTGCGGTTGCACCAAGATTAAGACGTTTACCAAACCATTCAATTCCATTGACGAAATATTCACAGGCTAGGTAAATTGCCGCTGCGGACAAAAAGAATAAGATGAACGTGAGGAGCATAGGAATAGTTCCAGCCGGGCGAAATAAGAAACCATTGGCGCGACAACGCTCCTCGCCCGACTAGCAAAGTACGTTGCGGCCAAAGGTCTCGCCTAGCTCTTACTGTATATACAGTGGCTGAACACGCCATGAGATACTGATCTCAAGTTTGTTGACGTGGTCTTCCTAGCGGGTACTAGGAATGGCTACTCCCCAATGACAATGCTGAGGATTTTACCAGTGATTTCATCCTAACTCTACAGAGATGGTCAGACAAAATGCTCATGAACTCTAAAAATCAATAGAATCTTTTAAAGCTCGCTTCATTGACTAAATAAAATGTATTTCTACACTGGCATGTACAATTTCTTCATGGATAGACAAAGCTTTTTTAACTGAATCGGGTGTTAAATCTGTTCTGTTTGTTTCTAAAGCCAAAATGCATGAAAATTTTCCTTTACCGACTTTCCATACATGTAAATCTGTAATTTTTACTTGGGATAATTGCTCAATCACTTCTTGTATTTCAGCTACAACTGGATGTGACATTTCAGCATCTAATAAAGTTTTTCCTGTGTCACGCAAAAGTCCCCACGACCACTGTGCAACAAGTATCGCCCCTACAATACCTAATAAAGCATCTAAAAAATTCCACCCAAAATATTTACCCGCTATAAGTGCGGCTATGGCTAATACAGACGTTACGGCATCGGCAACCACATGTAGAAACGCAGCTTTATGATTTAAATCGTGATGGTGATCATGATGATGGTGGTGACTATGCTCATGGTCATGATGGTGGTGGTGATGTTCATGATTATCATGTAATAACCACGCACAGATTAAGTTGACTGCCAAACCTACAACAGCAATAGAAATCGCTTCATTATAATGAATATCAACAGGATGGAGTAACCGTTCGATAGATTGAAACCCCATTAAAAGTGCAACGACCATTAATAATATTGCACTGCTATACCCACCCAAAATTTCGATTTTCCAAGTTCCGAAACTAAAGCGTTTGTCGTAGGCATAACGACGAGCCATTTTATAAGCCACATAAGCCAACCCTAGAGCAACCATGTGTGAACTCATGTGCCAGCCATCAGCTAAAAGAGCCATGGAGTTAAAGACCCAGCCACCCACAATTTCAAGGACCATCATCACGGCAGTTAAAATCGTTGCAATCAAAATTTTCTTTTGAGCCAGCGGGTTTCCTTCATCGAACTGATGAGAGTGGTAGCGTTCTAAATTACTGTTAATTTCCATATTTATGGTCTTTTGATGATACTCCCCCATAGTATATATTTTTTGGAAGGAAATATATTGTCTCTCTATTGAGGCAAGGAAAATTTTAATAAGTATTTGACCTTCAAGGCTCATGTACCAAAATTTCAGACTCCTGCCTAATGAGGTAGGAGTCCTATTAGTATTATGAGATAAGCAATTTAAAATGTAGTTGATACTTTAAATAGATCTGTCACCAGGCATAGAGCAATTCTCTACCTGACTAACTTCCTGAATAGAAGATAACTTTTTCTCAGTTATTTGATTTGTTATTTCATAAACACGAACAGTACAAGTATTCCCTTGTTCCACATATGCAGCTTCATAATTTTTACCTGCCTTTGGTATAAAAGAGACTGCTATTCGACATGACTTACTATATGAATCCATCACAATACTGCTAGAAGCATCTAATACTAGAGGTTTATTCGCTTCAATCACATACTCTTTAAATGAGTCCCGAAACATTACCCCTGTATCATTTAAAGCAGCTAGACTTCGTTCTGTTGCTGGTATTCCCACACTTATATTTTTAATTTTTCGAGGTAAACCATTATTAACACGATGATGGATTGCTGCACCTGCAGTACTTCTCCATTCTTGGCATGTTCTATTATTATAGTGTTTGATTAATTTATCTCCATAAGGCCCATATAAGCGAATTCGCGACTGTGACTTTTCATCATATACGATGTTAGTTTTAATCAAGGCAGATTTCTGTGCCATGAAACAACTAGCTAAAGGTAAAGTTAATAAAGCTATTAGTAAGGATTTAATTTTCATAAGTGATCTCTTTTAGATTTTTAGAATACCAATGTCATTCAAACAAAGTTTTATTTAATTCTTTAGTTCCTCCAAATGTCAAAAAACTTATTTAAAATAAGTGTGACAAGAAATGCCAGATCACTTTAAACCTGTCTATTCACAAACAATCGCAAAACAGTATCTTCCCCCAAAGATCGCTTTCTTTTGCTGTTTATTTCCTCGCTCATTTTAGGAATCCTTTTTGCCAATCAGTCTCAATTTGTTAAGATGGCAACCGTGAGAAATTAAGTTAGGCTCTCACACTGTTGACTCAATTTTGACATAAAAAAAGTACACGAAAAGGTATACTTTTTTCTTAGATTAAGTCCAATTCACACAGAAGTTGGTAGAATTGGCTAGATGACCAAACGTAAAATATTATTGATTTTTTAAGGGTTTATTACGCATGAATAGCGCTGAAATCATGGCCGATCTCTCTAACCACACTCCAATGATGCAGCAATATCTCAAGGTCAAAAAAGATTATCAACATGCGTTGCTGTTTTATCGTATGGGCGACTTTTATGAACTTTTCTTTGAAGACGCTCATTTAGCAGCCAAACTTTTAGGAATTACCCTAACCCATCGCGGTAAAGCAAACGGTAATCCAATTCCAATGGCTGGTGTTCCTTACCATTCAGCCGAAGGTTATTTAGCACGTTTGGTAAAAGCAGGCCGTACTGTAGCCATTTGCGAACAAGTCGGTGAAGTCACTGGTAAAGGTCCTGTTGAGCGTAAAGTTGTTCGTATTCTTACACCTGGTACATTAACTGACGACGCACTACTCACAAGCTATCAGTCATCCAACCTTGTTGCGCTATGTATTCATCAAAATCAAATCGGTTTTGCTTTACTCGACTTAAGCGCGGGTATTTTTAAAGTTCAACAACAAGACTACAAACCTGAACAACTTCCAATTGAACTGGCACGCCTCATGCCAAGTGAAATTTTGATTGATGAAGATCTGGTTGATCCGAACATTATCGAACAAATTAAAAAGCATTTAGATTGCCCTGTAACTAAGCGCCCAAATGTAGACTTCAATTTAAATAATGCACAAAAAACCTTATGTGACCAGTTCTCTGTATCAACGCTTTCTGGTTTCGGACTCGATCCATTACCTTTAGCTAAAGCTGCTGCTGCGGCACTTATTCACTATGCCAAAGAAACCCAGAAAACAGCGTTACCGCATATTCGTTCTATTCTTTTGGAACAAAGCACAGACTTTATTGCGCTCGACCCAATCACGCGCCGTAATTTAGAAATTATTGAACCGTTGTTTGAACACGGAACATCATTATTCCAACTGGTGAATGACTGCCAAACTGCAATGGGTGGCCGTTTACTCAGCCGCACACTCATGCAGCCTGTTCGTGATACAGCATTACTCGATGCCCGTTTAGATGCGATTGAACAACTCATTCAAGGCTATCATGAAACTCCAGTTCGTTTGGTACTTAAAGAAATTGGTGATATTGAACGTGTGCTTAGCCGTGTTGCGCTGGGTAGTGCTCGACCACGTGATTTAGTTCAGCTTCGTCATGCTTGCGCGCAAATTCCATTTTTAAGAAATGCTTTAGCACCTGTTATTCAATCAAAAAAGTCTAAATTACTAGGACAACTTGATCAGGAATTGGGTGACTTTAAATCGTTACATCAGCATTTAATGGCAGCCATTGTCGAAAATCCGCCTGTATTACTTCGTGATGGCAATGTAATTGCAGAAGGTTATGATGCAGAACTCGATGAATTGCGCCAAATTCGTGATCATGCAGGCCAATTCCTCATTGATTTAGAAATAAAAGAGCGTGAACGCACGGGCATTAATACCTTAAAAATCGGCTATAACCGTGTGAGTGGCTACTACATTGAGCTTACACGTGCTCAAGCTGAGCAAGCCCCTGCCGACTATATTCGCCGTCAAACATTAAAAAATGCAGAGCGTTACATTACGCCTGAGCTAAAAAGCTTTGAAGATAAAGTTTTATCAAGTGAATCTCGTGCATTAGCGCGTGAAAAAGTATTATTTGAAGCTTTACTTGAAAACCTTCGTGAAAATATTGCTCACCTACAAATGATGAGCTCAGCAATTGCACACATTGATGTAGTTGCAAACTTTGCTCATCAAGCACGTTTAAACAATTGGGCTCGTCCTGAATTTACCCCAGAAACAGGTATTAAAATTCAAGGTGGCCGTCACCCTGTAGTTGAAGCGTTAAGTAAAGCACCATTTACACCAAATGATACGTTCCTTGATGTGCAGCACCGTATGGCGATTATTACTGGTCCAAACATGGGCGGTAAATCTACCTTTATGCGTCAAACTGCATTAATTAGTTTACTTGCTTACTGCGGTAGTTATGTTCCTGCACGAGCTGCCAAACTTGGCCCTATTGACCGTATTTTTACGCGTATTGGTTCTGCCGATGATTTGTCGACTGGTAAATCGACATTTATGGTCGAGATGACTGAAACTTCACAAATCTTGCACCATGCAACCAATCAGTCTTTGGTGTTAATGGATGAAGTTGGCCGTGGTACCAGTACCTACGATGGACTTTCTTTAGCGTGGGCTTGTGTGGTTGATTTAACCAAGCGCGTAAAATGTCTATGTCTATTTGCCACGCACTATTTCGAATTGACTGAGTTAGGTAGTGAAGCAGGTATTGATAACTATCATGTGACTGCACAAGAACTTAACGGCAACCTGATTTTATTGCATAAAGTTCAACAAGGACCTGCAAGTCAAAGTCACGGTTTACAAGTTGCGAAATTAGCTGGTATTCCTGCCAATGTCATTAAAGAAGCTCAAAAACGTTTACGCATTTTAGAGAAGCAACAACAGCAACACTTACAAACTAGTGTTCAAGATGACTTGTTTGCAACTTTAGATTCGGACGCGAAATCAAATACTCAAGTCATAGAGAAAGTGATTGAAATCGAAGTATCGTCACCTGCCCTAGACTTACTTAAGCAAATTGAAGTCGATAACTTGACGCCTCGCCAAGCACTTGAACAACTTTATGAGCTAAAAGCTGCGCTTAAATCATAATTATTGATTGAGCAAACATGTCTATGGGCATGTTTGCTCTTACTTGAAGGAGAATAAAATTTCTATTTTCTTAAGGCCACTACAATACACAGAGATCGATTTAATTTGGCAACAAATTAGTCGACGTGAACTGATTACCCAACTCTACATACAAAAACAAGATCAACTCGAATTAACAGATTGTTTGTATGATGTTAAACATTGGGATGCATATCATTTAGAAAATGACCCACCAAAATTAAAAGAACTCTATGAACAAGGTGCTTCATTTGTAGGTGCTTTTAATACGGCTGAACAGCTCGTGGGTATTAGTGTTGTATCGAATCAACACATTGCTGATTATCCCGATGCAAAATTACTGCAATATTTTTATGTCGATGCCGATCAACAAGGTCAAGGCATTGGTGCAAAGCTCATGCAAGCGGCAAAAGAATTGGCCAAGCAACTAGGTGCCCTTCAACTTTATATTTCAGCTACGCCAAGTAAACGTACAGTCGACTTTTATATGAAGCATGGCGCGGCAATATTAAAACACCCAGATCAGCAATTATGGGAGTTAGAACCAGAGGACATTCATTTGCTTTGTATGCTTTAAGGTTCATTATTTAGCAATTTTTTAGCTATCAATGTGCCGTAAAACAAATTTCAAAGGTGAACGTTGTATTTAAGGTATCTAATCAAATAGATACCTTGATCCAAATGACATTTAAAGTCATCAGAAAAAATTTATTCAAGTTGTTGTTTTTAAAAACATATTATTATTTTAATTTTACAATTTGGCTGATCTTAAGCCTACAACATTGTTTTAAATATCAAAGTATTAACTTATCTTCATATGTATAAATAAACAATATCAATAAAAGCAATTGTTTGTTTACCCCTTTTTTGCCTAAAATAAGCTATTCGAAATGAAACCATATTTTTTAGGTAGCTGTCGCCATGACCTTTGTTGTCACTGAAAATTGTATTAAATGTAAATACCAAGATTGCGTAGAAGTTTGTCCTGTAGACTGTTTTTACGAAGGTCCGAATTTCCTAGTGATTAATCCGGATGAATGTATTGACTGCGCATTGTGTGAACCAGAATGCCCTGCAAATGCAATTTTCTCTGAAGATGAGTTACCGGAAGGTCAAGAAGTATTTATTGAATTAAATGCTGAACTTTCTCAAAAATGGCCTAACATTACTCAAATTGGTGACCAACCTGCTGACCGTGAAGAATGGAACGGCAAACCAGATAAGTTACAGTATCTAGAAAAATAATTTCAAAAAAGATCAGCAACCGCTGATCTTTTTTATACCCTATTCAAACATTTCATTGCAAATTCCTCGTAATTTGTGCACTGTTTTGCATTAAAATAGGCGCAATATTTATTAAGCTTTTGATTTTTCTTATGCGGAAGTTTTTGCAGAGTCTGCTGCCCCTATGCATAATCCCTGCGATTATGGTGGGTTGTGCCAGCTCTCCCCAACACACAACAACAGGCAAAACCTCTCCAAGTGGTAAACGCATCTTTATTCCTCAAGAACGCGTTATTATCGAACGTCCTATTCCGCCTAAAGTTGAGCCTGCTTCCTATCGCTCTTGGTTAAATGCTGGCGATCATTATGAACGCGTCCGCGAGTATGAAAAATTTCTAGCACGTCATGACGTAGCAGGCATCGTACCAAGTTTTGAATTATTAAGATCAGCTCGTGATTGGCAAAAATGTGGCAGTTCGGAATACGCTGTACCAAACCGCGAACTTTGGAATAATTCTTTATCAACCTTACGTGTCTTTAAATATTTAATTGCTGCCAAAGTTTTAACCGACTTTGAAG
This sequence comes from Acinetobacter sp. ABJ_C1_1, assembly GCF_044684115.1. Classification (NCBI taxonomy): domain Bacteria; kingdom Pseudomonadati; phylum Pseudomonadota; class Gammaproteobacteria; order Moraxellales; family Moraxellaceae; genus Acinetobacter; species Acinetobacter sp. ABJ_C1_1. The sequence continues at coordinate 150,178 of NZ_JBITPU010000007.1, forward strand.
TGACTTCGGTTTATCGTGACTTACCTTTAAACCAATGTGCTGGTGGTGCAAGTTCTTCTAAACATTTGTTTAACTCTGCCATCGATTTCCGTATTGGACCAGAAGTTCCACAGCCACAAGACTATGCGTTTATTGAAAACACCAAGTTTAAATTGTGTCAGTTCTGGGCCCAACATGGTCAAAGTTTAAACTTAGGTATTGGTTTATATAGTTCAGGACAAATCCATATTGATACTCAAGGCTATCGTACTTGGGGACCTGACTTAACCCGCAATACTTCAATGTGTAATTTCTAAAATTAAAATCCCTTTATCAAGTATAAGGGGATTTTTTATTCCTTTCTTTTAAATGCTCTCATAAAGAAACACTCTTAAATTAACTGCTAATTTGTTCATTCCCTAATCAACCAAAATTTCTTAATCCGAAGATTTTTGCACTCTAGTCATAAACGTTTAAAATACGCCTATCAACATACAGGTAAATTTGACTATGCAGCAGTTGTGGACAGACATTGACGAATATATCGACTCACATTTAATTCCCGAAGATCCTCGACTCGACTTTGCATTAAAAAATACCGACGAACACGGCTTTTCAAATCATCTTGCAGTTGCTCCAAACCAAGGGATGTTCTTGCAAATGCTCATTCAGATGAATAAGTGCAAGCGTGTCTTAGAAATTGGAACCTTTGCTGCTTACAGTACGATTTGGTTAGGACGCGCACTCCCTGAAGATGGCTATTTACTTACCATTGAAGGCCGTGATACTCACGCAGAAATGGCTCAAAAAAATATTGACCATGCCAACCTTCCTGTAAAAGTTGAGCTAAAAGCAGGCCGCGCTGCAGATATACTTTCTGCAATTGACCCACAGTCAATTGAACCTTTTGATTTTATTTTCATTGATGCTGATAAACAGGGCTATCCGGAATATCTAGAACTCAGCCTTAAGTTCTCAAAATCAGGCACGATTATTGTGCTAGACAATGTCATTCGTGCTGGTGATATTTTGAATCCTGAAAACAAAAAACCAAGTATTGAAGGTATCCGTGAAACCTTTAAAGCTCTAGAAAACCACCCGCAAATTCTGTCTTGCACAGCTTTGCAAACGGTTGGCTCAAAAGGTCATGACGGCTTCGCGATTGCAATTGTGAAATAATGATCAAAAAATCATCTTTTTTATTTTATTATTTATAATCAATCAATTACTTTTATTACCCTTGCTTTTCCATATAGTTATCCACAAGATTTGCGGATAACTATATGCTGATCTCATCATTTAGCCACAAGTAAAGGCACAGTCGCGTTCCGGAAGATGGTCGTTGCAATACTTCCCAAGAAGAACTGATGAATTTTGCTATGGCTAAATGCACCGAGCACAATAATTTGAATGCCGTGCTCTTGTTGATATTCAAGAATATTTTGGGCTACATCACCATATCGGTAAACGGTCACTACATCTAAGCCTGCCTCTTTCAGGTAATGCTCTGGCTCATTCAATATTTCAGGATGGTCGCCCACATACACTAAATGGCACTGTAAAGTCCGTAACAGATCACTTTGTGCAATACGGCGCATCATTTTTTGACACGTAGGCGAATATTCATAGGCGAATATAAAACGAGTCGGTACTTTGAAGTTTTCGCCAATGGTCAAAACTGTGCAATTTGCGCCTCGAATAAAGTTCTCGACATTACTACCAATAGGTTTATGTTTTTCGGCAGCTCTTTCACCCACCCTACCCAAAATAACAATATCGTTTTCATGTAAGAGATTAAAACTTTGCTCTAAAAAATCCCCTTTTTCCTGAATTTTTGAGCAGGTGATACCGTGTTTTTCTTTGATTAAGTCAGAGATATGTCTGAGTAAATTATTGCTGTAATCTAAAGCGAGTTCACTTTGTTTTTGCTCTAATTCAGCCAACTCTTTAAGCAACATTGCATTGCTTTCAAAGCCGATTACACCGCTAATTTCACCTAAGTGATAACTTGCTGGGTAATAATCTAGAATTTGTAATAACACAAGCTCTCGTCCAGTCGCTTTCGCAACCCAAGCCGCTGCATCTGCAATAGCATTAATACAAGGTGATGAGTCAATACACGCAATCACACGGTTCATTTTTGCCTCTCTTCTTCAGGTCTATTTGCCTTGGAGATTTTTCTATAACTTAGCTTTAACTTAACATAGATAAAAATCCGTATGTTAAGGTTTATGTATTAAAATCCGCTTTTTTGTTTAAAGATCAAACATTTTATTACACTCTTAAGACTATATTATTCTCTTAAACGGATAAATTTTGCTGGGTTTCCCCCCACAATATGGTAGGGTTCAACATCCTTGGTGACCATACTATTCATACCAATAACGGCGTGTTTACCAATTTTAATACCGTCTTTAATTCCAACATGTGCCCCCAACCAAACATCTTGCTCAATCTCAATTCCTTTGGAAGTAACAGGCTGTTGGTAAAGTGGGCGGTCTAGTTGCATACCATGATCAAATGCATAGAGATGACAATATGCAGCTATACGCACTTGATCATGTAGTTTAATACCAGCTCGACCACCATCTAAAATACAATGATGGTTAATTGCGACTTCGTTACCAATCTCAAGCGGTCCATGTAAACTACAGTCGGCCGCAATAAAACAATTATCACCAATCGTAATTTTGCGACCCGGCTCGGCAAAAATATGGGCTAGCGGTGAAATAAAACAGTTCTCTCCTATCTCGACTGTTTCCATATCCATTAAATATGCCTGATATTCTTTTTGCCATTCTTCTGCCCAAGCACGATGTTTAGGCTTTAGTGTCCAATATAGCCATGGCATATAATTTAAACGGTGCTTATGTTGCTCACGGTATTTGAGTAAGGAGTCAGTCATCAGTTAATTCCTCCTCAACTTTTAATTCTTCACGGCCACGAGTGACATCGCGGAGCTTCAAGGCAAGTGGTTCAATTTGGTGGACTTGTAGTCTCGCTTCAATATCTACACCTGTTGCGGTATAAGTTTCCTGATATTCTATTTGCTGCTGCGAAAGCTCATATTGAAAAATCGCCCATTCATTAAAATGACAAGAAAAGTGAATGGTTTTCTTTGCAATGAGTTCAATACGCTCAGCTAATAATAATGATTGCCCAGCACAACCGCCATAAGCCCGTACTAAACCACCTGTTCCCAGTTTTATACCGCCATACCAACGGTTCACCATAACGATGATATTCGTTAAGTCATTACCTTCAATCGTAGCCAAGATTGGACGTCCTGCTGTACCAGATGGCTCACCATCATCATTAAAGCGAACGTTATGTCCAATTTTCCATGCCCAACATTGATGGGTGGTCGATATGTCTTTATTTAGTTCTAAAAATTCTTTTACTTGCTGTTCATTTTCTACTGGCGCAACAATCGCCTGAAATCTACTTTTTTTAATTTCTTCTTCAAATGTAACCGGTGCTGCAATCGTAAAAGCCATAAATTAAATAAAGCATAATAAAAATCAAATTATAGCGTGAATTTAGTAGAAGCAAACCTATAAAAAAAGCCCCGAATTTCGGGGCCTCTTCTATTATCTTTCTCGTAATGCTTCTTTCGCTTTATTAAACGGTTTAAGCAAGTAATCGAGTACAGTTTTCTCACCAGTACGAATATCTACCGTTGCCACCATACCCGGTGTAATACCAAAAGCTTTACCTTGTTTATTGTAGAGCTTATCTGTATCAGTTCGGATATAAACGCGATAATAGAATTGATCTTGTTTAACTTCATCACGAATCGTGTCTGGAGAAATAACAGTAACTTTACCTTTTAAACCACCATAAATTGAATAGTCATAAGCTGTAATCTTCACTAAAGCTTCTTGACCAGGACGAATGAACGCAATGTCACGTGGCAAAATACGTGCTTCAATGAGCAACTGTTCATCAATTGGAACAATCGTCATTAACTTACCATTTTGCGGAACGACACCACCATGCGTTGTCACTGTAATTTCTTTTACAACGCCGCGCACAGGTGCTCTAAATACAGCACGCTCTAAACTGTCATTACGCCCCATTACGACTTGTTGTTGAGTTTGGCTATCAGTATTTGCTTTAGATAACTCTTCACGAGCTTTAACGTAGTATTGGTTACGTGCATCATTCATTTTATTGCGTAAATCATTCGCTTCACGGCGTAAACGTAAGACCTCAACTTCACTGGCAGCCCCTTTAGCAACCAAAGGTTCAGTCATGGCGAGTTCTTGTTGAACCAACTCTAATGCTTGCTTTAAACCTGAAAGCGTTTGTTGTAAATCCGCTCTACGAGACTCATACAGTGCTGTTTCTTCATGCACGAGCTTTGGATCTTTCGCGACAATTTCAGGAAAAACTAACGGTGTACCGTTTACTTCTGCACGTAAACGCGCTGCTGTTGCCTGAGCTGCAATCAATAAAGATCTCGACTCACCTACATTTGACGCAAAACGGGTTGGGTCCAATTGAGCAAGGATTTCGCCTTTTTGAACAATGTCACCTTCTTGTACATTCAGCTTAGTTAAAATACCGCCTTCTAAAGACTGGATGACCTGTTCTTTAGACGATGGAATAACTTTACCTGTACCTGTAGATACTTCTTCTAACTGGAAAAACCATGCCCAAATAAACAAACTAACGAGCCCAATACCTACAATCCAAATCACTAAACTGGCACGCGGTAATGGTGGTTCACTATAAGATACATTCATTGAACGGGTGAGTTCTTGTTGTTGTTCGCTCATGAATTATCCCCCTTGGCTTACTTGTTTTTGTTGGGCTGTTGATTGATTAAGTACTTGATCTCTTGGCCCATCCATTACGATCTTGCCCTCATTCACGACAATAATACGATCAACCAGTTCTAAAACAGCGCGGCGGTGTGTTGCCACAATCAATGTACGATGCGCCAACCATCCTTTAAGATGATCAATCAGTTGCTTCTCGGCAACATCATCAATGGCTGCTGTTGGTTCATCGAGCAATAGAATATTAGGTTGACGAATTAATAAACGTGCAAGTAATAAAGCTTGTTTTTGACCGCCAGAGAAACCGACACCACCTTCTAAAATTAAGTGATCTAGCCCTTCTTTCTTCTCTTGAATAAAAGGTAATGCGCCTGTCACGACCAAAGCACGAAGAATATCTTCATCGGTTGCAAGCGGTGCACCTAAGGTCAGGTTTTCACGGATTGTTCCGTAGAATAAATGGGCATTTTGGTTTAGTAATCCCATGTCACGGCGTACATCAGATGGGTCAATTAAAGAAAGATCTAAACCATCTAAATGCACAGCTCCTTGAGTTGGAGATTGCATGCCAGATAAAAGTTGAAGCAAGGTTGACTTACCGGCACCATTACGGCCTAAAACTGCAATTTTTTCACCAGCACGAATTTGCAAATGACGAATTGCAAGACTTGGTTTTGGGTCGTCATCACCATATTGGAACATTACATTTTTTAATTCGTAGTTACCGTTTAAAACAGCTTTATGAACTAAATGAGCACGATCAGCCTGATCAATTGGACGTTGCATGAGCTCATCGAGACTTTGTTTCGCAACTTTTGCTTGCTGTAAACGACCTAAAACCCCTGTAATTTGGGCAATTGGTGCCAACATACGTGAAGAAAGAATTGAACATGCAACGAGCGCACCCGTGGTCATTTCCCCTTCCATTACCGCAAAACAGCCAACTAACACCACAATAGCGTAAGTTAACCCCTGAACCATTTGGGTCCAAGCCATTAACGTACCCACAATTTTACGCTGTTTCATACCAATGTCGGCTGAAACTTCGTTCATGTGGTTCCACTGGTTTTGGAAACGTGATTCAGCGCGTAATAACTTGATGTCTTCAATACCCTGAACTGCTTCTACAAGAATTGCATTACGGATTGAAGATTCTCTCATCCCTTCTTGAGCAAGCTGAGCCAATTTCTTTTGTACCAAAATACCCGGCAAGATCATAAGAGGCACAACAAGCAACATGACCCAGAATATTTTCCCACCAATAATCGCAAAGATAATCAGGAACAAGAAAAAGAATGGAAAATCTGCAATTGCACTAATAGTGGTTGAAGTCACCAGTTCACGAACACCTTCGAGTTCACGAATCTGGGAAATAAAACTACCTGTAGATTTCGAGCGATCTTTATTTTTAATGCGTAAAGCATGGCCAAATACACGGTCTGAGACACGTAAGTCGGCACGCTTACCAATAATATCGGATAAATATACCCTCGAAACACGCAAGGTAAACTCAAAAAGAGCCGCGATCAGTACACCACCTGCCAGAACCCATAAAGTCGGAATCGACTGAGATGGCACAACACGGTCATACACTTGCATCGAGAAAATAATGGTTGCCAGTGCCAAAATATTGGCAATTAAAGAGGCAAACATAATATCGATATAACGTTTCCAGTCTCTTAAAACGATGGACCAGAACCAGTTTGCTTCGTATGGCTTGATATATTCATCAATACGCGCATCTGGAATAGACGTTTCTGGACGCAAAATATAGACATTTTTCAGCGTCGTTTTTAAAACGTCTAATGATAAATTTTGAGAAAGACCCTGATCTCCACTGAACTGGATACTGACATTGCCTTGCGTATCTGCTTTATCGATTACACCAACTTGCCCATCATTAAACTCCACCATAACCGGCAAACGCCATGGATTTAACAAGTCTAAAGAAAAGGGTGCCTTACGAAGATTTAAACCGACCTGACGTGTCATTAACTGTAAGACATCGTCTAGATTCTGGTTTTGGTTCCAATCAAGTTGTAAACGAATTCTTTCTTCTGACGGTTCTATTCGATAGTGTTTGGCAATAGTTAAGACCGCCTGTAACCAAGGCTGGTAATTTATTTTTGTCATCATGGTTGTACTTCGAACCCCTGAATTGAAATATTATTTAAGCCATAGGCTTGGCGGGAACGTCCTGTTGCTGCAATGTACTGAACAATGCTGTTATAAATGTCATAACGTGCTGATTCGAGTTCTGAGTTTGCACTATGAATGGCTTGTTCAGCATTTAATAAATCGACCAGTGAGCGAGTACCGAGCTTATATTGTTCTTGGTACAGTTCACGTGTACGAACCGTCGTTGCTTGGCGACTCGCCAAAACCTGCATTTGACGTTGTTTATTTTCAATTTGTTCACGACTTGTTCTAATTTGATCTAACACATCTAAATAAACAGAATTGACTTTAGATTTAGCCGCTTCTTCTGCATAACTTGCCATTTTTACTTGTGAAGCGGTTGCACCACCTTGGTAAAACTGACTTGTTGCTTCAAGCATAACCGAACTATATAAACCATCATCCTTGTCATTATTTGGGTTTTTACCGTTAAGCGCCTGACTGACTGAGCCTTTCACGGCTAAAGTCGGATAGCGTGTTAAACGGGTTTGTTCTTTTTGTGCTTTAGCGACCTCAACACTTGCCTGTGCGGCGATCATTTTAGGAATAGTATTGAACTCAGGCTCACCATAAAGATCAGATTGCTTGACTAGATCTTCGGAAATAATCCATCCAGTACGAGTAACATCTGCCCCGAGTAGTGTTCTTAAATGCTGTTGATACTGACGTAATAAGGATTGCTGAGCAATCAAGGTAGACTGCGCTGCTTGTAAGTATGATTGCGCCTGAATTGGGTCTGCCTGACTCGCGACACCAGCGTTTGCACGTAGGTTAGCAATATCTTGAATACGTTGAATACCGGCAATTTGCTGTTCAGCAATTTTATTAAGCTGAAGATAACGCTGAATATTCACAATAGTTTGTGCAACATCCAAAGCTAGAGTATCAACACTGACCAAAACATTGGCTTGTTCAACTTGAACCTTAGCTTGCTCAACATCAACACCTGATTTGACTTTACCAAAGTCATAAAGCATTTGAGTGGCACTTAAAGTAAGTAGCTGCCTACCACGTTCTCCACTGCTTAAATCACCAGTTGAAATCCCGCCTGCTAGCTGGGGATAGTAACCGGCTTTAGCAACGTCAACTCCTGAATTTTGACCTGCTAAAGTTGCAATAGATTGTGAAATATCTGGACTACGCTGAATGGCAATTTTTACCGCATCTTGCAATGTCATCGTTCGAGATGGCAAGTTGGAAAAAGATGAAGCCGACTTATCATTAAGTTGAACAGTTGGAAATTCCTGCACAATAGAACGATCTAGCTTAAAATTACTCAGCTCGTGCATCTTGGCAACTTTGAAATCATCACTACTTTTAGGGACAAAAAGTTGTGACAAGTTTTCTTTCAGGGTGTGGTATTGCTCACTTGGTTTAGCAGCATATATCACAACAGGTACATGTAGTGTACTTAGAAGCATCAGCCCTTTCAGGAAAGCCTGCTTTCTACATTTCCCTTCTACTCTTCTTTGGTTATATCCAATCATGCTTATCTTGTTGATCTTGTTTGTTATCGTTTAAAAGCCTCTCCATTCTACATAGTTTTTCAATGAAAGCAGCATAATTGGTCGAATAAATCACACATTATTTTTTTATTAAATGAGTGGTATATGTAGTTGTTTTTATTTATAAAACATCAAAAAACAAAAAAGAGGCCTTGACCTCTTTTTAACCAATTAGATTAATGACTTTAATTAAACTGTAAAATCATCACCCAAATAGACTTTACGTACTTGTTCGTTGTCTAAAATTTCTTGTGGTGTGCCTTCAGCAATCACTGAGCCTTCACTTACGATATAAGCACGCTCACAGATCGCTAAAGTTTCACGAACGTTGTGATCAGTAATGAGTACACCAATGCCACGATCTTTTAGTGTCTGAATAATGTCTTTAATATCGCCCACAGAAATTGGGTCAACGCCGGCAAAAGGTTCATCCAAGAGCATAAATTTAGGGTCTGCTGCCAAAGCACGCGCAATTTCCGCACGGCGGCGTTCACCACCCGATACACTCATTCCTAATGAATCTTTAATATGGCTAATTTTAAAGTCATTTAATAATTCATTAAGGCGTTGTTGACGTTGCTGCTTATTCAAATCTTTACGTGTCTCTAAGATCGACATAATATTTTCAGCAATCGTCAATTTTCTAAAGATAGAAGCTTCTTGAGGCAAATAACCAATACCTTTACGTGCACGCTCATGCATCGCTAGGTCTGACATATCCAAGTCATCAAGATGAATCTCGCCCTTATCCATACGCACGAGTCCAACGACCATATAGAAACTGGTCGTTTTTCCGGCACCGTTAGGACCAAGCAAACCAACAATCTGTCCACTTTGCATACTAAAAGAGACGTCTTTGACAACCCAACGCTTACTATAGTTTTTGGCTAAGTGTTTAATACACAAAGTTTGCGGTTGTTGAAGAGCTTGCTGCATTAGTCACGCGCTCCTGGGAAACTTTTCGAACTTGAAGGTGGAATAATGATTTGTACGCGGTTTGAAGTAGAACCTTGAGCTTCAACATCGCCTTTATTCATACTATATTTCAGAGAGTTACCACGAATACTTGAACCATCTTGATATAAGTATGCCCCGCCAGACAAAGTAATAATGCCTGTGTCTGCATTATAGACAATCGTTTGCCCTTCACCACGTGCAACGCCCTTATTGGCATTGATTTGCTGCTGGAACTTAGCTGGACGACCTTTAGCGGTAATCACTTGAATTTCACGTTTCGAGTTTAGATTCGCAACAATTGAGTCAGCTTGAAGCTTCATCGTACCTTGCTCAATCACAACATTACCCGTGTAAGTCGTCAAACCAGTTTTGTCATTATAAGTTGCACGGTCTGCAACCAATGAAATTTGTTGATTACGGTCAGACGGCAAAGCAAAAGTCGAAGCAGATGATAAAGCAACGAATGTAATTACCGCAGCTTGTTTTAGGAAAGCTGAAGAACGTTTTAAATTAAGACTTTGGTGCATACTTTCCTCGAATATTAAAAAATTCGTACTGACCGTTATTCAAATTGCCTTTTAATCCTTTACTCACAAACTCGCCTTGTGGAGATTGAACAATCACTTGATGATTTGTTTCAATATCTCGAGTCTTTGGATAACCAGTTAATTCATCGGTTTGGAACTCAATTGTTCCTTGTGGTGCAATCTTGGTTGCGACCACATCACCCGATAAAACAACCTTTTGATTATCATCATAGCCATAAGCTTGTTTAGCAAAGAATGTTGCATCAACTTTACCTAATTTATACATAGAGGCATTAAGTTGATCCAACTTTGACGTTTTTTGTTGCATATCCTGCTCAAGCTGACGAACTTCAGCACGAATATACAAATTGCCTTTATCATCAGTTTGAGTCAAATGGACGCCCTGCGCCGAATAAGTCATATTCTTCGCCGAACCAATGTCCAGTTTTTTTGCCTTGCCACTATAGTAGTAGTAACCACCACTCACAGCAGCAACGACTACAGCAACAATATATAAAACTCTGGTATCCATGAGCAGGAATAGCCTACCTTTTTAAGTAATCTTGTTATTAATGCGGTACTGCAAGATATTTTTCAAGAAGTTCTTGGTAAATGCCTTTTGCGATCAGCAACATATCACAGACTTCACGAACAGCTCCACGACCACCCATGGCTTGGGTCACCAAATGCGCACGGCGGCGTACTTCTTCATGTCCATTTGGAACCGTAACACTCATTCCGGCAATCGCAAATGCTGAAAGATCTGGCCAATCATCGCCCATATATAAGCAATCTGAAGGCAAAATATTAAACTGTGCACAAGCTTCACGAAGTGCTGAGCCTTTGTCTTCACGGCCTTGAAAAACTAAATCAACACCTAAGTCAGACATGCGTTTATCGACGATATTACTTTTTCGGCCTGTAATGATGATGACTTTCATACCCGCTTGTTGCGCAAGTTTCATACCCAAACCATCACGAATATCGAATGATTTAATTTCATCGCCCGTGTTGGTTAACGTCACAAAGCCATCACTTAAAATACCATCAACATCCAGAACCAATGCCTGCAAATGACGTGCTTGTTCTAACAATGCATACGATGCCATGGATTAATTCACCCCTGCCTGAATAAGATCATGCATACTAATTACACCAATCACTTTATTTTGGTCGTCGACCACCACAAACTGACTGATTTTTTTCTGGTTAAGTTGTTGTAACGCTTCTACAGCACGTGCTTCTTGAGAAATAGTTGACGGTTTTTTTGTCATTACTTCAGACACAGGTAAATTCACATCAAACCCTTGCTGTTTATCGATGAGACGACGTAAGTCCCCATCTGTAAAAATACCAAGCAAATGGTCTTGTTCGTCAACAATTGTCGTTAAACCTAAACGCTTATTTGAAATCTCATAAAGCACTTGATTCATTGGAGTCTCAGGTGAAACTTTTGGTAACTCTTCACCTGTATGCATTAAATGTTTTACATGTAGAAGTAAACGTTTACCTAATGCACCTGCCGGATGCGAACGCGCAAAGTCATCAGCAGTAAAACCACGTGCTTCAAGCAAAGCAACTGCTAATGCATCGCCTAAAACCAAAGTGGCTGTCGTACTTGAAGTTGGTGCCAAGCCTAAAGGACAAGCCTCATCTGACTCACCTAAGGTTAAAGCGATATCAGCATTTTGCGGCATTGGGCCTTTATCATCACGGCTAATGGTAATCATTGGTACGCCAAGATGTTTAATAAGAGGCATCAACATCATGATTTCATCACTTTTTCCTGAGTTGGAAATTGCAATAAGTACATCACCGCGAACTAGCATGCCTAAATCGCCATGGCCTGCTTCACCAGGATGCATAAAGAAAGACGGCGTACCTGTAGATGCAAATGTTGCCGCCATTTTTCGACCAATATGCCCAGATTTACCCATACCTGTAATCACAACACGACCTTTACACTGCAACAGTACTTCGCAAGCACGGTTAAAACGGTCATCAATTTGTGTTGCTAATACATCTATGGCTTGTTGCTCAATACGCAATGTAGCTAATGCACTGCTTTGGAAATCTGTAGGATTAGGCATACGAGTTTGACTCAAAATAATTGATCTGATCTCTCAATTGAGATCGGTGATTTTAATCAAAAGATTTGGAGGCATTCTAGCATAACTCAATCAGTTACACGTTTTTAAATGTATAAGATTTCACAAGCTTATAAAATTAATGCATAAAACTTTTTTAAAAATGATGCATCAGTTATGATGTAACACTATTTTTGTTGAGTGTTTGAAAACCCTTATGCAACCGTTTGTTTTATATAACTCTGAGCAACGAAAAAAAGTTGAATTTGTACCTCGCAAAGAAGGTCACATCGATATGTACGTCTGCGGTATGACCGTTTACGACTACTGTCATATCGGGCACGCTCGAGTTATGGTTGCATTTGACTACATTATTCGCTTTTTACGTAGTCAGGGTTGGAATGTTCGCTACATTCGCAACATTACCGACATTGACGACAAAATCATCAAGCGCGCAAATGAAAATGGCGAAACCATTCAACAGCTCACTACTCGCTTCATTGATGCAATGAATGAAGATGCAGCGAACTTAGGCTGTTTAGCTCCAGATGAAGCACCAAAAGCCACTGAATATATTGAGCAAATGCAAAATATGATTGGCAATTTAGTCAATAAAGGCTCGGCTTACCCTGCTTCAAATGGCGATGTGTATTTTGAAGTGACCAAATTTGAAAAATACGGTCGTCTTTCTGGACGTAAGCTTGATGATATGCAAGCTGGCGCAAGTGAACGTGTTGACGTAGAAGTTGAAAAGAAACACCCGTTTGACTTTGTACTTTGGAAACATGCAAAAGAAAATGAACCATCTTGGGCATCTCCATGGGGTAATGGCCGTCCGGGCTGGCACATTGAATGTTCTGCAATGTCTACTTGCTGCCTAGGCAATCACTTTGACATTCATGGTGGCGGTTCAGATTTAATGTTCCCACACCATGAAAATGAAATTGCACAAAGTGAAGCCTCAACTGGTGAGCAGTATGTAAATTACTGGATGCATGTTGGCTTTATTAATGTTGATGGCGAAAAGATGTCTAAGTCTTTAGGCAACTTCTTTACTATTCGTGATGTGATGGAGAAGTTCCATCCTGAAGTGATCCGCTACTTTATTGTGTCTTCACACTACCGTAGCCCTGTGAACTTCTCTGATGTAGCGCTTAAAGAAGCAAAAACTTCTTTAACTCGTTTCTATCATTCATTTAAAGCTTATCAACAAGTGTATGGTCAAACGACAACTGAAACGCTTGATCAAAGTTTTATTGAACGCTTTAACAATGCAATGTGTGATGATTTCAATACTGCTGAAGCAATGGCGGTATTGTTTGAACTCAACAAAGAGTTAAACCGTGCTGTAAAAGAAGAGCAAGCTGACCAAGCGACTGTGCTTTATTCAACATTACGTCACCTCACCAACATTTTAGGTTTGGTACAACACAATGTAGATGATTTCTTAAAATCAGATATTGGACAAGAAGCGCTTGCTTTGTCTGATGCTGAAATTGAAGATTTTATTCAACAACGTGTTGATGCGAAAAAAGCTAAAGACTTTGCGAAAGCAGATGGTATTCGTCAGTCTTTGCTCGACCAAGGTGTGGTACTTGAAGATACGCGTCAAGGTACAGTTTGGCGTCGTGCTGATTAAACGTTCAATTAGATCACAAGAGTGTTGACACTTTAATGAAACACTCTATAATGTGCTCACATTGCGGGAATAGCTCAGTTGGTAGAGCATAACCTTGCCAAGGTTGGGGTCGCGAGTTCGAGTCTCGTTTCCCGCTCCAAAATTTAAAAACCACTTAATTCGAAAGGATTAGGTGGTTTTTTTATTGTCTATTGGTTAGCTTTAAATAGATATAACCCTTATTAAAAAACATCCTATATTCCCGTAGCAACATCATCTTATTATAGTTGATTAGTAGATCAAACCGAGCATCACTCTGTTCTTCTCTCACAACTTAACCTGAATATTCTAATAAGTGTTTATGAAAAGCTCTTGTCTAAAGTTGATACTCTTATCTTACTCAATTACTGCCGGTAAAATTTTTCAATTATTAAGAATAGCCTTTTGCTGATAAATGATGAAGATTTTTAAAATATTTTAATTAGGGATTTGAGTTTATAAACAGTTTCTATTTTTCACTATATAGACTACTTTTTGGAATAAAGACATTCATGATAAGGCTATATTTCATAGATCAAATACATACGGCCTATATATCTTAAAATTCTGGAGAAATTTTTGGTATAACTGTACAAATAAATAATGTAGAAATAGATTTTTAAAAAGATGGCATACCTACATTAGATACATTATACCGCTTAAATCGGGCTTTTATGTACTCTCTAAAATAGCTCATACGAAGCCAATGTTTAATATCTCTACAATCATGATAAAGATATCTTTTAAAGAATAGCTTTACAGTAACTCACTAATTAAGAATAATAGGTATCGAAGTCAGGCACATGATGTCATTCAGAATAAATTTTACTACTTAACAAAGAGAGAAAGTGTATGGAACTTAATGAGGTTTTAAATTATATATTTACTTTTATTGCTGGGCTCGGGACTGGAAGCTTCTTAACTTTTATTTTTAAGAATAACTCTAAAACCCAATCAAAAAATAAAGTAGATAACTCAATGATGGTTAATGGATCCTTTATTAATGGGAATGACAATACCATAAAAGAAAATAATGGAAAGGAGTAAAATTTAAATGTCAGGATTATTGGGGGATCGGGCTGAACAACGACAGAATAGTTTACAAAATAGTATTATGGCAAATGGTCCACTCAATAATCATGGCACCTTAATTAACGCTAGTAATGTAAACTTAAATTCTACGGTAAAAAAATTCACCTCCCTAGAACAGAGTTACAAAAATCTCATCGATAAAGTTCAAAATGGTGAAAATATAGATTCATATTTAAGTGACATTAATATTTACTTACAACTATATCAAAACCATTCAACTAGAGATATTAGAGATTTGGAAGAAAAGTTAATCGCAGCAGATCGAGAAGATGAAATAGACGAAGCTTTATTAAGTAAAGAATTAGCAACAAAATTCATTATTGAAACTGAACAAAATCAAGCAACTAGATATTTAATTGCCAACATTCTCTATTTAATAAAAAAGAATTTTACTAGATTTATCAGCCCATTGATTAAAGAAGGAAAATCTCAATATGAGATTAATTTAGCAATTGAAAATCACATTTTAAACCCTCTTGAAGAAACGATTAGTCAAACAGACTTTTCACATCACTTTAAACAAATAAATAATTTCTTATATTTTCTTGCAGGAAACTGCCACATATGTTGGGATAAATAATGTTAGTTTATAAT